>CAJWSW010000030.1 GCA_913046035.1 uncultured Alphaproteobacteria bacterium
ACCCATTCTTTGGGGGTCCTGACCCATTCTTTGGGGGTCCTGACCCATTCTTTGGAAGCCCTTTCGGGCCAGATCCGTTCTTTGATCCTTTTTTCTCGCCGCCAGAATTTGATTTTTTTGTGCCCGATCTGGATAACCTGTTCCCAGACCCCAATTTTGTAACACCTGTATCCTCTCCGTCCTCACCAAGTCCTGGTTCGGCTGTGGCAAGTGATGTTTTTCTGATTGGCGAATTTATACAACTTGGCGTTGCTGATGCTGGATCTTTAGGTAGTCAGGGAAGCGCCCCGTCGGGAACAATTACCTCGGGCCCTAATTTAGGGATATCAGCCATTGTCGACCTTGACGGCTTCTCGAAAGGCTCCTCCGCTGCATCAACAAGAAGTGGTGACTTCTTTTTACCGACCAGTGTCCAAGAAGGTTATGTACTTGGTTTTGAGATCGGGGGTGTTCAACAAAATTTTGTTCAGGATCGAAACTCAGGTCGTAATGACATCAACGCTGGCACGGTTAGTGCTCCTTCCGGCAGCACGAACACCGCCATCACCAATGCCACTTTTGTAGGAACCAGCTCCAGTTCAGTTACGTTTCAGCAAACTATCAGCTTTGATAGTCAAGACAGTTTCTTCAAAACAGAAATTGTTGTTACGAATAGTGGTTCCGTCACACTCGATAATTTCCGCTATATGCGAACGATGAACCCAAATTTAGATGTTGACGCGTTTGGCCAACCTCAAACTCGAAATGACGTCCTTTCTCAGCCGGATATACCGAGTGGCACCATCGTATCGGCGATTAACCAGGCGCAAGGTCCAAATTCGCAGATAGCTATTAACCTGATAGCGAATGACGGTGACGCTAGAGCCTCTAATCATGGCACTTTCAACGTTGATGTTTTCGAGCCTTCAGTGTTTTCATCTCCTGATGACCGGAATGGAAATCAGGTGGACGAGGCTATAATGCTTACGATTGATTTCGGCAGCATCCCGCCTGGCGCGCAAGTGACAAAGACATTTTTTACCTCATTCCAAAATGGGACCTCTGGAGCCAAGGAATCAAACGATATGATTGTGGGCACCGATAACGCGGACAGTATCTCCACCGGCGATGGTAATGACACAATCTTCGATTTAGGGGGCAATGACACTGTGTCTGCCGGCAATGGTAATGACACAATAATAGCGGGTAGCGGTAGTGATACCTACAACGGTGAGGCTGGTACCGATACACTTGATTACCGAAATTCTAATGCGATCACGGCCGATTTTGGCTCTGGGCGAGTAACTATATCTGGAACGGCAGAAGTAGATACTTTTTCAGGTATTGAGGGGATCACCGGGTCGTCTGCGGCAGATACTGTAACCGGCGGGTCGGGATCGGAGACCCTTACAGGCGGAGGGGGCGCCGACTCACTTCAAGGAGCAGGCGGTGTTGATACCTTTGCTTATGTACTTCCATCAGACGGTGACGTAAGGACCTCAAATGGCACAGTTGGCTCCAATAATGGAGACAACATAGTCGATTTCACGTCCGGGGTAGATAAAATAAGCATCTCGGGGGCGGGCTTCGATTTTACGAGTATAAACAACGGCGTAAACTTTCAGATTATTAACGCCGGCTATGATGGTACCAATAGCACTTTAGGTGAGTTTTCATCAGCAAATCCTGTGCTGATTTATTCCCAAGCCGATGAGGCATTAATATACGATGACAATGGCTCAGGTGCCGGGTACACAATACTTCTAAATCATGGAAGTGGCGTCGCAGGCTCAAACGATATAGTTGCTACTGACATCGTGCTTGTATAGGAGCTCTAATGCTGGGATTACCTGCATGGCTCGTCTCGACCGTAAAATTATCGCAACGAGATGTCGTCAGGCTGGCGACTTATTCTCTTTTTATTAATATTCTCGCGTTAGCAACCCCAGTTTTCGTTCTCCAAGTATATGATCGGGTCGTTTTTCAATCAGGCCTTGATACCCTGCGAGCCCTTATATTGGGCGTTTTGGTAGCTTTGGTATTTGATTTTATTCTCAGGCAGGCACGTAGTCGTCTACTGCAGTTTGTGTCGCTGAAGATTGACGGACGTCTTGGCGAGGCTGTTTTCGACCGCTTTTCTGAACTCAAGCTTGAGAATTTAGAGAAAAAACCAGCTTGGTTTTGGCAAAATATTTTTCGTGATGTCACCCAAATTCGAAACTTTATTGGGGGCGGGACTGTTATAATTTTTATAGATATCCCGTTCTCCATATTATTCATCACGATTATTTACCTTATTGCCCCTCCCCTGATATGGGTTTTCGTTTTTACGGTTGCGCTATTTACACTAATCGCTTGGTTGGCTTTTAAAAAGACGCGGAAAGCATCATCAGCCGAACACGCCTCTCGTGCTGAAATTGAAAATTTGATAATCGAAATAGTGTCCAATAGGGCCACTGTGAAATCTCTCAACATTGCAGCTTCTCTGAAGTCCATATGGTTAATGAAACACTCCCAAACAATGGAAAAAGCCCTTCAGAGAGGACGGATGGCGGATTGGTACGCAAACTTGAACGTTGTTCTGACCATGGCAGTTACCGTCGCTTTAACATCCTTTGGTGCAATTGCAGTTCTCGAACAAACAATGACGATTGGTTCACTCATTGCTGCGAACATGTTGGCAACGAGAGTAATACAACCTCTGAGTCAACTTTCTCTCGCCTGGAGAACGCTAAACCAGTTTCGCGGTTCGAGGGACAGAGTGGGCAACCTTTTTCAGGAAACTGATTTGCTGAGGAAAAAGGTCATAGCGTTTAGCCCTTCCCAAGCAAAGATAGAGTTAGACGACCTCCACTTTGGTTATGAAGAGGAGAAAAAGGTTTTTGATGGTGTTTCTTTGCGCCTTGAGCCGGCGAAAATTCATGCAGTCGTTGGCAATAACGGTTCGGGGAAGTCAACGCTTCTACGTTTAATTCTGAACTTGAACTCCCCTCAGGGCGGGCGGGTCCTGTGGGATGGGGCTGATATTCGGCAATTTACTGACAAACAAATTGCCGAGTGGTGCGGATACGTTCCACAGGAATGTGCACTCTTTACTGGAAGTATCCGGGACAATATTGCGGGTTTTAAAGACTGCGTTTCAGATGAGGATGTAATAGAGATTTCCCGGTCAATGGGACTCCATGAAGACCTTTCAAATATACCAGAAGGGTACAGCACGAAAATTGGAGAAAACGGGCGTATATTGTCGGTTGGTCAGCGTCAAAAAATAGCGATTGCACGGGCACTCGTGACGAGCCCGAAAGTGATTCTACTGGATGAGCCAACTTCGAACCTAGATCAGCGCTCCGAACAACTGCTAATACAAACCCTTAAAGACCGTGCAGCTCACCAGTCGTCAGCGATAATAATCGTTACCCACAGTCCAGCAATCTTAGCTCGGGTCGATAACATTTCTCTTTTGGGCGCAGGAAAAATACAATTAACGGGCCCAAGGGAGGACGTGCTTCCAAAAATTACGAGGCCCTTAGTTTCAGGTGATAAAACAGCTTAATGAGCCGCAGTTCAGCAATGACGCCACTCGAAAAACTGATTGAGAAATATCGTCCAAAGCATGAAGCTTACCTATCAATCTCGGTAATTCTGCTTTTGTTCTTGGCTTTTTTCTGGATGTTTTTTAGCGAGCTTGATGAAGTAGCTGTAGCTGACGGGGAAGTTATCCCTCAGGGTCAGGTTAAAGTAATCCAACATCTTGAAGGTGGTATAGTCACAGAAATTCTTACAAAAGAGGGGCAAAGGGTAAGCAAGGGAGAGCGCCTACTTCAACTCCGTCTCGGCGCTGACCGAGTAAGATCATCCGAAATTGAACTTCAAGTTGACGGCCTAATCATTAAACGAGACCGCCTTCAGGCAGAACTTGATAAGAAGACCTTTTCCCTTCCTACGGACGTTAACACTAAAATTCTCAAAATCTTCCAAAAAGAGATCCTTACCTTTGAAAATCGAAAACAGCAGGTGAGGGGAAAAATTAGGATTTTAGAGGCAAATGCGAGACAAAAAATTCTCGAAATCAAAGAGCTAGAAAACAGAATAAAAGGCCGAGAAAATAGCTTGGAATTTGCGTTCAAACGATTTCAAATTTCGAAGGGACTGGAAAAAGATAATCTCGCGACAAAAATGGAAGTCTTGGACCTAGAGAATGAATACGAACAGTTAAAGTCGGAAATAACAGAGCTGAAGACTTCCTTACAAAAAGCTAAAGAAGCACACACGGAAGCTAAACAACGAGCGAAAGCCCTCACGTTGGACTTTAATAGAGAGGTCTCAGAGGAACTTGGTCTTGTCGAAATAGCGCTGGCTCAGGCAAGGGAGCAGCTCAAGACGGCCTCTGAACTCGTGAAGCAAACAGCTTTATTGAGCCCAATCGACGGTGTCGTAAAAAACCTCCGTCAGCATACTATAGGTGGTGTTGTTCAGCCAGGTGAGGCGATTATGGAAGTCGTGCCCGTTCGGGACACATTGGTAATCGAAACTAAATTATCGCCAATCGACGTTGGCTATGTTGGGGTTGGGCAGAACGCCGAAGTTAAGATTCAAACCTATGACTTTCTGAGATATGGTTCCTTAAATGGGGTTGTGAAAAACGTAGCAGCTGATGCATCGACAGATTTCAGGGGGGAGCCGTATTTCCGTGTGGAGATAGAGACTGATAGAAACTATCTGGGAAAAGATATTGGCTCATTGCCGATTACCCCGGGAATGCAGGCCGAAATCAATATCAAAACAGGCAAAAGATCGGTTTTTAATTATTTGTTATCGCCAGTGCTCAAAACATGGCACGCCGCGTTCCGGGAGCGTTAAATAAGAGTTCGTTTGAACTAACCGGGTTCAATTTTGCCTTTGCGATCCGAGTTGCTGCATTGAGTTGATCGGGACTGTTCGCTGCAGAGACGTTCCTTTACCGCTCGGAAAACGAGATAGTGCAAACGTGTAATCAGAACATGGCAAAGGACGTGAGTGCTTGTGTGCGGGGTTGCTGACCGCGTTGCACCACGCTATAACAACAGAAAATAAGAAATCATTTTTCTGTTAAACAGCGAGTGATTGTAATGAGGGGATTTTTATTAGCTGTCGTGGCATTTCTAGCCATGTCGTTCAGTGTGGTTACTGCGCATGCTCAACCGGCTTACGTTGGGGCGGACAAATGTGGCAAGTGCCACAAAGCGTCGTATGATGTTTGGAAGGGCACTAAGCACCACTCATCTTTTAAAAAAATCCACAAAAATAAGATAGCCAAGAAGATAGTTAAATCTATCGGTGAAAAACGGATGAAAAAGTCCGAGACGTGCGCGCTTTGCCACTACACTGTTGTTCAAAAAGGTAAAAAGCTGAAGCCTGTCAGTGGGCCTTCCTGTGAGAGTTGTCATGGCCCTGCTTCGAAGTGGATTGCGATACACAACGACTATGGAGGGCCAGGCGCCAAGAGAACTACGGAAACCCCTGAAAATAAAGCGAAGAGGATAAAAGCCGCCGCAGATGCGGGAATGATTTGGCCATCAATGAAGTTCGACGTGGCCTCAAACTGTATGACTTGCCATGGATTGGCAAATCCAAAGCTGTCTGGTGAGCATGCGTCAAAAATGTTGGCTAACGGGCATCCACTCAACCCGAATTTTGAGCTAACTAAGTACTATAACGGCTCAGTAAGACATCGTTTTTACCCTCCCGATGTAACGAAAAATAAAGAACTCACAAAACCCCAATTGGCTCGTTTGTACCTTGTGGGGCAGGCTGCTGCCCTTGTGAGCGCGACAGCGGCGATAGCGAAGACGGACGACCCGAAATACACCGCTGCTCAGAAAAAGCGGATTTCCTTTGCGAAGGAAGTTTTGTCTAAGGTCCCCGAAGCCGCGAATGTTCTTAAAACCCCGACAATGGACGCGGGGCGACAATTCGCTGATGCCATAAAGGACAAAGACTTCACGGGTCTCGTGGGTTCTCGTTTGCCAACGTCGTTTAAGTGATTTCTTTTAGACGCAAGAACCAACGATATTCAGCCCTATGATACCTTTGGTGAAACTTTGGCGCCCCAAGGGCATCCATGACGGTGCTCAGTTGTTGATCTCATGAGTGAAATAGGTACTGAAGAGCGTATTGATAGGCCTTCGAGGTGGGATGTAGCCTTCGACACAGAGATGTCGGATGTTGATTTCGCGATGTTAATGGACAGGCCCGAAATAAAGGCCCTTGATCCAAGCTCCTTTCCTCGTTCGGCACCTTTGGATGGCCTGGTGCGACATGATATGCGCGTTAATCGCTACGAGGCCGGCGAAATCGTTGTTCGCGAGGGTGACTACGGAAATTCGGCGTTTTTGATCTTGGAAGGGGAGCTTCTTATAGCCCGATCGCCCGGGATACCGGAAGAGCAACTGGGTCGCTCTAAGGAGGCTAAACGGGGCGTGTTGCCGCGTTTGAAGACCTTGTTTAGTAACGCCAATATACCCGAGCAGCGGGACACCAACCGTTATCAGCATCGGAACGGAAGTGCGGGGAATTCGGGAGCCCGAGGCGCTTTTCTGCAAGATGTTCCCGCTATAATTGAAGATGGCGATATAGTCCGTTTGTCGGAAGGGACTTTCTTCGGCGAATTAGCGGCCTTGGGGCGGGTTCCACGTTCTGTGTCAATCTTTGCCGAGAAACCTGCGGTAGTAATGGAGATGCGATGGCAGGGTCTCAGAGACATTATGAAGGTGGATCGGGATTGGCGAAAGAAAATCAACGAGCTTTACCGGTCGACAGCGCTCGACAGCTATCTGCGGCAACTACCTCTTTTAAAGGGGCTAGCTGAGGAACAATTTGCCGAACTTGCAGACGAGTGTCTGTTCGAGACTTACGGTGGTTTCGATTGGCATGTGTCTTTTAATAAATCAAAAGCAGACGAGCCCGCGATTGCCAAAGAAGGTGATTACCCCGATGGATTGTTGGTTGTGAGGGCAGGTTTTGCGCGGGTCTCGCAAAAATTTGGGAATGGTCAAAAGACCCTCACTTATCTAGGCGCGGGTGACATGTTCGGCTTAGACGAACTTCTGCAAGCTTGGCGAGGAAAACACGAACGCGAATTTAAGCTAAAACATTCAATATCTGCGCTTGGTTACGTTGACGTCATAAGGATCCCGGTAACCGTTCTAGAACGTCACGTTTTTCCGAATCTAGGTGATGATGCCCAACCTCTGACAGCACAAACAGACAAGGCCACCCTATCAGAAACAGCGGTTATGGAGTGGGCCCTAGATAAGCGGTATATGAATGGCACCCAATCAATGGTTATTGATTTGGATAAATGCATGCGCTGCGACGATTGTGTTAGGGCTTGTGCGTCTACTCACGACGGCAACCCGAGATTTAGGCGAGAGGGTGAAATCTTTGATCGTAAAATGGTCGCCAACGCGTGTATGCACTGTAAAGACCCTGTCTGCATGATCGGGTGTCCCACGGGGGCTATCCATCGATCTATGGAAACAGGCAGTGTTTTAATTAATGATGATACCTGTATTGGATGCGCAACATGCGCGAACTCATGTCCTTACAAAAACATTGTAATGGTCCCGATCCGAGGGAAGACCGGCGCGGTGGTTCGCGATAGTGCGGAACAAGGTGGCCAACCAATCGTTAAGGCAACAAAATGCGATCTTTGTGAGGGTATTCCGGGCGGGCCTGCTTGTGTTCGCGCCTGCCCTCACGACGCGCTTTCCCGCATCGACTTTAGAGATTTTAACGGGTAAGGCAGCGGCTTGTGATGCAGAATATGTTGTCCAGGCTTCTATTTCCGACGGTAATTTCCGTAATAGCCTTCGCAGGGGTTTATTACTGGCAGTCTAATGCTGCACTCAAACTTGAAAACCCGAAAATTATCACTGGTTGGGCACTCGCTTTAGCAATCCTTTTTTTGCTTATCTTTAACGTTCGAAAACGTTTATCTGCTTTTAATTTAGGGCTGGCAAAGATTTGGTTTGCTCTTCACGTTGCCTTTGGCTTTCTCACCATAGCTTTTTTTGTAATTCACGCGGGTGTGTTTTGGCCGATTGGTCTATATGAGCAGTTGCTTTCGGCGGGCTTTTGGCTCGTTAGCCTGACGGGTGTGGTCGGTACTTTAATAACTATTTATTTTCCGAGACGATTGACGAACACCGGATTGGAAATTGTCTACGAGAAAATTCCGGGAGAAATATTCTCTCTCAGGGCCTCCGTTGAAGATATTCTAATAAGTTGCGCGAAAGAATGCAGAGAAACAACTCTTCAGGAGCACTATTCGCAAACACTCGCTTGGTATTTTAGGAAGCCTCGGTTTTACTGGTCTTATTTAATTGGCGGTAATGCAGATAAGGCGTGGCTAGCAAGACATTTAGATAGCGTTCGCCGTTATTTAAATACCGATGAGATTGGCTACCTTGACCAAATCCAAAAGCTTGCAGAGAGAAAAAGCTTGATAGACGAACACTTTGCCCGTCAAGACATTATGAAGAAGTGGCTACTTATGCATCTACCGCTATCTATTTTGGTATTTGCGATGTCTATTTGGCACGTAATTTTGATTTATTCTTACGCGCTATGAGTTCGATTAATAACAGCTACAATAGACCAAACTTTACCTACCTTTGTGGTAGAGCAGGCGTTTGGCAAAAGCCGTGCGTCAATGGACCTAATCCGAATGGTAGTTGCGGCGGCGTCGCAGTTTGTTCCCCGGTAAAGACAGGCGATAGATGGAGCTGTCGGCGCACTCGAGAAGAGGGGGGCGCGTGTGAGCTCGGGCCTCTACCAAATGGAGATTGCTGTTTATCTCAGCCAGCCTGCAAACCTCGCAGGACCCTCAGAAAACAGCGCTTTAGGTTGTCTGCACTGGCGGCGATTTTTGTCGTTGCCTTGGTGGGAACTTTTGGAATTACAGGCGGTGTGTTTTTTGGAGAGGAACCGCCTCTAAGAGACGCTGGTCAGCTCTCGCCAAAACATTCCGGCGTTGTCGGCAATGCTAGCTGTAACGATTGTCATGCCAATCACGGCGATGGGCCGCTTGCAATGGTCCGGGCGGTTTTTAATCCAACTGCGTCGAAGGGCATGACCGATAAGTGCCTTGACTGTCACACATTTCCTGGAGAAGAGACGTCAGTGCATAAGGCGGGCACTTGTAATAGTTGTCACGGGGAGCACAAAGCATCTGACGCAGCATTGGTGAAATTTACGGATGCACAATGCCATAGTTGCCACGAAAAAAAATTCACAACATTTGCCGCATCCCATCCCGAGTTTGGCAAAACGTATCCTCACAAGCGGCGCACGGCGATAAATTTTGATCACAATTCACATATTAATAAACACTTTCAGGATGCGCGCTTTGCCGAGGTCGTGCCTACCGAAGGCTGCATTAGCTGCCATAACGTTGGAACCGCTGGGAAAGCGGTAGCCGTTAAATCATTCGAGCAAAATTGCTCGGGATGCCATCAAGAGCAGATTAGCTCGGCATCGCTTAACCTTCTTACTGTGCCAGAGTTTGAAGAAAACCCATTCGGTGGAGATACCGTCGCAGAGGTTTGCGGTATTGAAGGCAGCGAGGAAGAATACGAATCTGCATCCACCGAGTCGCTCAACGAAATCATTTCCGCGCTTGCAGAGATTGATCCTGAAAACGCAGACGAACTAAAAGAGAAGGTTGGGCCGCTTTTAATTTCCCTAGCGGAAAATGGAACCTCTGCAATAGCGGATTTACTTAACGAAGCTGATGGTAACGCCGGAAAGCTTCTTGCGGGATTAAATGCGGATCTGGTAAAGGCGGGCGTTTGTTCCTGGATAGCCAACCAGGAGTTTGAGCCCGCAGATGACGGGTCGAATGGCGGTTGGAGGGCAGAGGAACTTGCCATTACCTACACCGCAAAGAGCCATTCCGATCAGGTGCTGAGGGCATGGTATGATTTCGCCGCAGAACTCGAAAACGATACACTGACAGATTATTTATTGAAGTCGGACGGTCCTGGTACCTGCGTCTCTTGTCACAGCGTAAACGATACTGGTGTGGTTGAGATTGCCTGGAAGGCCGGCGCGGCTCCAATCAACAATTTACATAAATATAACCATAAGCCCCATCTTAATGTTTTGGGACCGGGATCGCAGTGTGGCACTTGCCATAAAATTAACATAGATGCAGAATATTCAGCAGCGTTTGAACAAAATGACCCGACGATATTTGCGAGCAACTTTTCTCCTATAACCAAAGCTACCTGTGTTGAGTGTCATAATGACCAGGTTGCTGGGCAAGATTGTCGCACATGTCACGAATATCATGAAAACGCTGGATTTAAGAGTAATATGCTCTTCAATAATAAAAACGTGCTAAAACCAGTTAGTTCAAATTAGGCAGGTTCTTATGAGGCTTTTCTTCGCAACTTTAGCGACATTTTTATTCCTTGGTGGTGCTGTTAGTGCTTACGACACAAAGGATATGGAAAAATATTACTCCGAGGATAGTTATCCTACGGCCGCTCAATGCGCTGGATGCCATCAGCAGATATACAACGAGTGGGCTTCTTCTAACCACGCCTACGCATCTATTTCGCCAATGTTTCACAAATTCGAACAAGCGATTAACGATCTCTCGGCGGGGACGATCGGTACATTTTGTGTCAGATGTCACCAGCAGGTCGGAACGCAGCGTGGAGAAGAGCGTGAATTGCCGTTATGGGATCGCAGCCAAGTTGCTCGTGAAGGTATTACGTGTGTGACCTGCCATCGGATTGACGAAGAATTTACGAAGGTGAATGGGGAGAGAACGGTTGTTCCCGGAGATATTCATGCACCTGTGGGCGGTACGATGCGCGACAGCGTTTTTGACAAAGTGCTTGAGCGTAAAGATGAACTTCGCTTAGCGACCAGTGATGGCGAGAGGGGGCAAAAAGTTCATGCTGGGGTTTACAAGTTTGAACAGTTAGGTAAATCCGAATTTTGCGTTTCCTGTCATCAGGTTGCCGTTAATTTAGGGATTAAGCTTGAGGTTGTGTGGGATCAATATCGTGACTCCCCTGCGCACGCCAATGGGGTTACATGTCAAGATTGCCATATGGGCAAAGTCCCAGGAGTTGCAGCCGGTTACGAAACAGCCCCATCGGCAATTGTCAATGGTGAAGAGATCAACCCCGGCCGGCGGCATTCTAATCATGCGTTTTACGGACCAGGATACCCGATAGCCCATCCCGGTATATTCCCTCATAACGTCGACGCGGCGCGTTGGAGCATTCAAGAGTGGTTAAAGTTCAATTATCGGGCGGCGTGGGGTTCAGAAAAGTTCGAGGAATCAATAGAAGACCTGATCGAGCCTTTTGACGAATTTAATACTGCCCTCGAACCTCTGGGTGGTCATCCGGTGACACTGGACTCCTTGGCTTCAATAGAGGCAGCCGCAGCCCGTGGAACAATGGCCTTCAGGCGTGTAACCTCGTTGAAGCCCCTGCAGGCCGCAATGGAGGCGATCACCGAGGCAGTATCAACTGACGAGGTGAACGATCAGATAGCGACACTCAAGGAAGCGTTAGGAGGTCTCTCTGAGGCGGTTGAGTCGTCCGAATCTGTCACCGCTCCCAAGTCGTATAAACTACTCGTGGCGGCGACTGATAAAATGGCTGCAACGGCTGCCGATAGATTGGTCAATGCCGAAGCAAACATCGAAAGGGCCACAGAACTTCTGGCGGCTTTCGAAGAAGTTAAGTCAGAAGAGGAGCGAAAAAATCTCCTCACCAAGCTGCGCAAGCTTCTTCCAAACTTAAGGGGCAGCCTCCCAGGCGCCGACAATGAATACGTCGGCGCGGTTACCGCTTTGAAAGCGTCAATGGGTGTTAACTTCCCGGGAGTGTGGAACGATCCAGGCGATCGCGAGGAAGCGTGGGAGATTGTCCAAGTGAACCGAGAGGGGCTTGAGTACAAGAAAGAAATGCGCAAGCAAGTCATGGAGAATGGGACAAAAATTGACGGTCCATTTTTCACTTCATCGCGCAAACAAGGTGAGGAATTGGCATTTAATTATGTCATTACCAACCTCGATGACGGCCATAATTTCCCGTCAGGTTCGCTTGGTGCTCAGCCCGAAATTTGGTTCAATGTCGCGCTGATTGATCCTGATGGAAAAAATATCTGGGAGTCGGGCCATGTAGACAGTAATGGCGACTTTGCTGATCTGCACTCACTTGATCTTGCTGCGGGAAAAATTGAGCACGACGACCAGTTGTTCAATCTCCAGACCAAATTCCTGACTACAAACGTAAAAGGAACGGATCGTGAGATGTATCTCCCGGTGAACTTTGATATCGATCAACAGCCGTTGCTGCGGCCTTCAAATGTTCCGTCAACTGTCCTAAACCACGCCCCGTTTGTGCGTATGGAGGGGCGTTCAATACCGCCGTTAGGCAGCAAAACACCAAAATATACTGTGCCGGGTAAGCTGTTGAAAAAGCCAGGAAAGTATAAATTAATGGCGAGGATGAGGAGCCGAGCTGAACCGATCTACTTCATGCGTTTCGTTGGTGCGACCTCAGAAATGGAAGAGTCAATGAATGAGTGGATGCTTGATATCCATCCATACACAGTGGAATTTGAGGTTAAATAAACCCAAAACAAACAAATCGGCTTAAGGGGGTCGAGGATAATGGGTAAATTTCTGAGTAAACCTTGCCGGGCATCGGCGTTGCCGGCGTTGTTCGTTTGTGCAATTGCGCTTTCCTCTTGGCAGGTTCTTGCTGCGGAGTATGGTGGTCCTCGTAAGATGGATCCAGCAGCAAAAGAGGTCGAGACTGATAGGTCAAAATTTGGTCCCGATCCTACTTACGAAGACAAGCCGTATTCAGCTGAGGAGCAAATTAAGATTTACGGTGGTAAGCGCGCCGTTGAGGTGGTGCGGCCGCTAATCGAACTGTTTAGGCCTCAGTACTCGGAGGGGCCTTTTCGACAGGGCGAAAACCCGCTTGGTGCAAAAAATACGTCATCGCTTCAATTCTTGGCCTTTGGAGACTGGCGCACTGCGGTGGCATTTAACGATAATGGTGCACTAGAGGTGGGGCAGCTAGCTACAAGGTTAAACCTCGATCTTGACCTAAAACTTACAGGCACCGAAAGGATCCATGCGTTCATCCGTCCTCTTGATAAAAGCGGTAATTTTTCGCGGCACGAGTTCTCTGGTGATGATCGTTCAGGTGGTACTAATCTAGAGTTGGATGGAAATATCGATACGCTCTTTTTTGAGGGTGATATCGGGGCCATTTATTCCGGTTTTATAGATGAGCACGCCACCTTTGATTTGCCGGTTGCATTCGGTTTAACCCCCTTCATTTTTCAAAACGGAGTGTGGGTCGAGGATGCATTTTCAGGTGGCGCGATCACTCTGGCCGCAAAAACAAGTCCGGCTTTGAATATTTCCAATATGGACTTCACTTTTTTTGCCGGGTTCGACAAGGTGACGACGCCTGCAGCGAGAGACTCCCTTGGTGGATTGAACGATGACAACGATCTAAATGTGTTTGGTGTCGCGTCCTTTTTTGATGCTAATGAAGGCTATTTTGAGGCTGGGTACGGAAGAGTTGAAGGTGAAGACGAATTTGCGGATATTGATTATCAATCCATAACTGGCGCATTTACCAGTCGTTATGGAGCCTGGCTGTCTAACAGCATTCGCTTCGTTGGAACCTTCGGGCAGGACCGAAATAACGGGACACAACAGACCGCGGATGGGCAAATTATCCTTCTTGAGAACTCCCTCATTACCTCTCTGCCCTCAACACTTGTGCCGTACGCAAATTTCTGGGCTGGGTTTGATCGCCCCCAACCCCTTGCTGATGATAGCGGTCTACTCAAAAACACCGGCATAAGTTTCGAAACTGACGGTCTCACGGGCTTTCCAAAGCTGGATGACACCGGTCACAACACTTTTGGCGGTGCGATCGGGGTTTCGTATATATTTGCTCTCAACCAACAGTTGGTTGTCGAGGCTGCAGCATTGGAGCCGATTGGTGATGATGTTGAGGCGGGCCGCGCTGCTGAAGGCAGTCAATTGGGGCTATCCGCAAGATACCAACGCCCTATTGCACCCGGTTGGATTGTAAGAACCGATGCGATGATGGGTTTTCTCGAAAACGTTGACGACATACGTGGCGTTCGTTTCGAAATACGCCGTAAATTCTAGGTAGCAAATTTAAAATGATAGATGCAATCCAACTTATATCGATCGCGATCTTGGGGAGTGGCTTAGTCTACTGTTTCCTATTGTTGGGGCAAAATTTTTCTTCTAATCGGCTTGCTGTCGCTCGTGAGTCAGCTGAACTTCAGCATCTCAATGCGCTGACGGGAGAGTTAATCGAGCGTCAGCGAGTAAAAAAAGAGATTGAAGAGGGCGCTTGGAACGGATTCCGCAAATTCCGAGTGTCAAAAAAGCAAATTGAAGCCAAAGACCAATGTTCGTTTTACCTTACACCGCACGATGGTCGTCCTGTCCCACCTTTCGCACCTGGCCAGTTCCTAACCTTCCGGCTGGATATACCGGACCAGAAAAAGCCTGTGATACGTTGTTATAGTTTGTCTGATTGCTCCAGACCTGATCACTATCGTGTGACAATTAAACGTGTTCCGCCGCCACGGGATACAGATTATCCACCGGGTTTATCCTCTAACTTCTTCCATGACTCTATTGAGGAAGGGCAAATCCTTGATGTAAGGGCTCCGGGCGGACACTTTTTCCTCGACACAACCCGTTCAACACCAGTTGTCCTGATTGGCGGTGGTATCGGCCTTACGCCTGTATTAAGCATGGTCAACCATATCGTGGAAACTGGCTCAAAAAGAGAAACCTGGTTCTTTTACGGTGTCCAAAATGGTGAAGACCATGCGATGAAGGAGCACCTTCAAAAAATTGATGAAGAGCACGAAAATATAAATATTTGCGTGGTCTACAGCCGGCCAAGGGACGGTGAAGACGTGGAGGGCCGAGATTACAAATATAAGGGCCGCGTTGGAGCAGATCTTTTTCGCGAGGTTCTTCCATCAAATAACTATGATTATTATTTTTGCGGCCCACCGCCCATGATGAATTCTCTCTTTGAAGGCCTGAGAGAATGGGATGTCCCCGAGGATAATATTCACTACGAGGCTTTCGGGCCTGCGACGGTTTCTAAGAAAAAGGATGCGGACAAAGCAACCGAAAAGGCGCCAACTTCAGTCTCGGACGCTGCAGAAAAGATAGTTGTGAATTTTGCGAAAGCGGGGAAAGAGGTCGCCTGGGATCCTGACGTTGGATCGCTTTTAGATTTGGCGGAGGATAACGATATCTCCATCGATTCTGGTTGCCGTGCGGGCAATTGCGGTACCTGCGAAACGGCCATAAAGTCTGGAGATGTAGACTACCTGTCTGATCCGGGAGAGATGCCCGACGCAGGTAGTTGTTTGGCTTGTGTGGCGGTGCCAAAGGGACCGATAACACTAGATGCTTAAGTAAATTAGTCGTGAAAAAATAACGATGTTTTTGATATTCAATTGAAACTTCCTTAAGAAAGGTTACCCATGTCTAAAACTCATTCGGGCACAAAAACACAAGAATATCTCGAGCGTTACATGGAGGGGGTAACTAAACGGAACCCCGGTCAACCTGAATTTGTTCAGGCTGTTTACGAGGTGGCATCGACAATATTTCCTTATATAGCAGACAAGCCGCAGTATCATGAGAGCCAGATACTTGAGCGGATGGCTGAACCAGAACGAGTGATTTCGTTTCGCGTTCCCTGGACTGACGACAACGGAAATATCCGAACGAACCGCGGGTGGAGGGTCCAGTTCAACTCTGCAATCGGCCCTTATAAGGGGGGGTTGCGCTTCCATCCATCGGTGAACGAGTCTATCCTTAAGTTTTTGGGCTTCGAGCAAACCTTCAAGAACAGTCTCACGGGTTTGCCCATGGGCGGCGGTAAGGGGGGTGCTAATTTCAATCCGAAGGGAAAATCAGACAACGAAGTAATGCGTTTCTGCCAATCCTTTATGTCGGAGCTCGTTCGCCACATTGGTCCCGATACGGACGTTCCTGCAGGAGATATTGGCGTTGGTGGACGTGAAATCGGCTATATGTTCGGTCAATATAAAAGAATGACAAACAGTTTTGTCGGGGTTCTGACCGGTAAGGGGCTCGAATTCGGCGGTTCGAAAATGCGGACGGAAGCTACGGGTTACGGGGCAATTTTTTTCTTAAGAAATATGCTTGTCCAGCATAAGGACACGATTGAAGGGAAAAAGGTTCTAATCTCCGGTTCTGGTAATGTTGCTACCCATGCCGCGGAAAAATGTCTGCAGCTTGGCGCTTTGCCGCTGACCCTCTCTGACTCCGGAGGCTTTGTCCATTGTTCAGACGGTTTCACACAAGAACAAATTGATTGGATAAAAGACCTTAAAGGTGTCCGACGTGGAAGGATATCTGAAGCAGCCGACGAATTTTCCAATGTTACCTTCCATGAAGGTCGTCCCTGGAATGTCGAGGCCGACTGCGCAGTGCCCTCAGCCACACAAAACGAGGTGAATGCTGAGGAAGCCGCTGCAATGATTAAAAATGGTGTTAAAGCAATAGCCGAAGCGGCAAACATGCCTTGTGAACAGGGCGCGGTCGACGCTTTCATGGATGCTAAGGTCCTTTTTGGACCAGCCAAAGCTGTCAATGCAGGCGGCGTAGGTGTCTCTGGGTTGGAAATGAGCCAAAATAGTGCGCGCATCTCCTGGGACGAAGATGAATTGCGTCGGCTTCTCGAGAATATGATGCGGGACATTCACGACTCATGCGTGGAGTTCGGGGGTAACTCAGAGGGCCCAATCAATTATTTGGCTGGTTCAAATATTGCAGGTTTTGTGAAAGTAGCCGATGCCATGATGAGTTACGGCCACGTGTAGGCAGAGGGTTTTGGCGTTTGTGCGCTTGGTAACCTCGTGGTATGCCCCAACGCTCATGCTCACCGACCGTTGTTTAGAAAAGTCAGCAGTTTAGGCCTTCCAAGCGAATGCAGACGGCAAACTGCGAAATATATTTTGAGAGTAATCTCTAGGATGCGGGGTTGAACAAGGCTGATGACATGGAAACTCTAAAAGTTTTCTCTCCATATGACGGCGAACAAATCGGGGAGCTAAATCCTGTCGGCGAGTCCGAGATGGAGGCCATGATGGCGACCGCGCATCGGCTTTTCTCTGATAGGTCCTCTTGGTTACCTAAAAGCGAACGTATAAATATTCTCCGAAAAACAGCTGAGATTATACGAGAACGCCGAACCTCGCTCGCGGTTGCAGCGGCACAAGAAGGTGGAAAACCACTGGTTGACTCTCTTGTAGAAATTGATCGTGCTGCGGACGGGATAGAATGCTGCGTCGAAGAGATTCGAGGATCTGCTGGTAACGTTATTCCTATGCAGATAGACAGCAATTCTTCATCAAAGGTCGCCTTTACCCAGTACGAACCAATTGGCGTAGTCGCCGCTGTCAGTGCCTTTAATCACCCCTTTAACTTGATCGTCCATCAAGTCGCTCCAGCGGTTGCGACTGGGTGCCCAGTTTTAGTAAAGCCTGCCGCTGCAACGCCGCTTAGTTGCCAAGCTTTTATAGAAATCCTGCAGGAAGCGGGTCTCCCGAAAGGCTGGGCGCAGATGGCACTCCCCTCGGATATTAATCTGGCAACTAAGATGGTTTCTGACCCTAGAGTGGCTTTCTTCAGTTTTATAGGGTCATCTCGCGTAGGTTGGATGCTCAAATCAAAGTTGGCGCCGGGAACGCGTTGTGCGCTCGAACATGGCGGCGTCGCGCCCGTCATTGTTTCGGCAGACGTTGACATAGATGACGTTGTAGAGCGAGTTGCAAAGGGTGGCTTTTATCATGCGGGACAAGTCTGTGTTTCGGTGCAGAGAATTTTTTGCGACCGGCAAATTGTTGACGTGTTCTCCGATAAATTGGCCAAAGCAGCGGATAAATTGAAAGTAGGAGATCCGACCAAACCTGACACCGACGTGGGACCGCTTATAAGCGAAAAAGAATGCCAAAGGGTGGCAGATTGGGTGCGAGAAGCGGTTGAAAGTGGGGCCACTCTCAAGACCGGAGGAAAAAAACTATCTGGCACCTGTTATAAACCGACGGTTTTAGTCAACGCAGACAAATCCGCGAACATCTCAACGTCTGAAGTTTTTGGGCCGGTAGTAAGTATCTATCCCTACGACGATGTTGATGTCGCCATCGCAGAGGCGAATAGCCTCCCTGTAAGCTTTCAAGCGGCGGTTTTCACGAAAGATTTAGACTTTGCGATGCGCTGTTACCAAAACCTCGACGCGACCGCTGTCATGGTGAACGAGCACACTGCGTTTCGCGTCGATTGGATGCCATTTGCTGGAGCAAGAACATCCGGTCATGGGGTAGGTGGCATCCCCTACACGATCCATGAGATGCAAACAGAGAAGATGATGGTTTGGCGTTCTAAGTCTGTTAGTTAGTAAGACACAATTATAAAAATCTGCGGGGAAAAGATGAAAGCTTCTGATTTATTCGTAAGGTGCCTTGAGCAAGAGGGTGTTGAGAGAATTTTTGGTGTTCCTGGAGAAGAGAACGCGGATGTGATGATCTCTCTCAACGACTCCAAAATCGATTTTGTTTTGTGTCGGCACGAGCAAGCAGCGGCATTTGCGGCTGATGCCTACGGACGGTTAACGGGCAAGGCGGGGGTTTGTCTAGCAACCCTTGGGCCTGGTGCAACTAATCTGGTGACGGGGCTTGCCGACGCTAACATGGATCGGGCGCCTGTGGTCGCGATTATCGGTCAGGGTTCAACTAAACGTTTACATAAAGAAAGCCATCAAAATATGGATTCGGTTGCGATGATGCGACCAATCTCAAAATGGTCCCAGTCAATCCTTTCCGCAGATAATATTACCGAAGTCGTTAGAAAGGCGTTCAAAGTTGCAGTAGCCGAAAAACCTGGTGTCACGGTTATAGAGCTTCCAGAAGACCTTGCTAAGCTTGACGTTAAAGACAAGCCTCTTGCTCCAGTAAAGGTTAGACGACCAGCCGCTGACCATAAAGCTATTGCGCAGGCCGTTGAATTAATCGGCCACGCTTCAAATCCAATTATTCTTGCAGGTAATGGGGCAATAAGAAAACGGGCCGCTGCACAATTGTCACGCTTGGCTCAAAAAACAGGCATAGGCGTTGTGAATACATTCATGGGCAAAGGCGCCGTATCTATGAATGACGAGCATTGCCTTTACACGATGGGACTTGGTTCCGGAGACTACAATAATCTGGCTTTTGACGACGCTGATCTTGTCATTTCGTGCGGTTATGATCTTGTCGAATATTCGCCATCAGCGTGGAACCGGAAAAACCAAGATGCGAAAAAGATTATTCATATCGATTTCTGGGAGGCCGAGGTCGATAAAGATTACCAACCCGATGTAGAAGTTGTCGGCGATCTTGCAGATGCTCTTTGGCAGTTAAATGAGGCGATAAACGTCAAATTTGAAGGAAAGCTACCCCTCTTCAACGTAAAGAATCGATCAGACCTTCGGCAAACCCTTACTGACGATTTTGCTGCAGAAAAAGACGACACGGCTGTTCCCGTTAAACCTCAGAAAATATTGTGGGATGTGAGACAGGTTTTAGGTGACAACGATATTCTGCTCTCCGATGTAGGGGCGCACAAGATGTGGATTTCGCGATACTTCCAATGTGTGGAACCAAATACCTGTCTAATCTCTAATGGTTTTTGCACCATGGGCTTTGCTATGCCCGGGTCCATTGGTGCAAAGATCGCTTTTCCCGAACGGCGTGTCCTCTCAATTTCTGGGGACGCCGGGTTCATGATGAATGTTCAAGACCTTGAAACAGCTGTTCGTCGTAAGTTGAATATCGTCGCTATGGTGTGGGAAGATGGTGAATACGGCTTAATTAAATGGAAGCAGCAAAATGGTTTTGATGGAAACCACTCTGATCTTGCCTTTACAAATCCGGATTTCGAAGCGTTGGCAAGCAGTTTTGGAATGTGGGGTAAAAAGGTTAGTAGCACTGATCAGATAGTGCCGTTTTTAGAGGAAGCTTTTGCACAGGAAGGGCCTGCGTTAATTTCTGTGCCGGTTGATTATAGCGAAAACATGAAGTTATCGGATCGACTCGGACAGGTATCCGTCCCGATCTAAGATTCTTAGCCCCCAATTGGGGGCGACCAGCTTGGTTTTTTCAAGGCGCGTTACTGTGCGTCAATTTTTCTGCGGTCGAGCTCTTACTTGAGATTGACGAGGTGGCGTGACACTGTGTCACTATTCGCGACCGCGTCGAATCGTATATCTCAAATGATTATCAACTATCACGTCCCTAGTTCGCTTGAGAGTAACGTCGGTTGATTTGTTTTACTTTGTATAGAACTCAACGCTAGTAATGACTGAAGAATTTTTCTTAATACGATGAGATGTTATGACCCCTGAAATCGGCCATTACGCAGTGGCATTTGCGTTTATTTTTTCACTGGCACAGGGCGCTATACCCTTATGGGGCGCTCATAAAAATAATCCTTTGTTAATGAACTTTGCTATACCGGCCGCAAGGTTCCAATTTTTCTTTATTTTATTAGCCTTCGTTTGTCTGACGTTCTCTTTCGTTGAATCAGACTTTTCTGTCGCTCTAGTTGCCCAGAACTCTCATACATTGAAACCGCTGATTTACAAAATTTCGGGGGTTTGGGGTAATCATGAAGGTTCAATGCTGCTCTGGATATTGATTCTCGCTCTTTTCGGTTTCCTAGTCGGAGAATTCGGCAAAAATTTACCTTCGAGCCTGCGCGCACGCGTTTTATCTATACAGGGGCTAATTGGTGCAGGTTTTATTGCGTTTCTCCTATTCACTTCAAATCCTTTTTTGCGCTTAGACCCATCACCCCTGCAAGGCAGTGGCTTAAATCCGTTGTTACAAGACCCGGGCTTGGCTTTCCATCCGCCTTTTCTTTATTTGGGCTACGTCGGCTTTTCCATGGCTTTTTCATTTGCCATAGCGGCTCTTATTGAGGGACGGGTAGATCCCGCGTGGGCTCGCTGGGTTCGGCCCTGGACCCTGGTAGCATGGACATCTCTTACTATCGGAATCGCACTAGGAAGTTGGTGGGCCTATTACGAGCTGGGTTGGGGCGGTTGGTGGTTTTGGGATCCCGTCGAGAATGCGTCGTTTTTGCCCTGGCTTCTGGGGACAGCACTTCTCCACTCTGCCCTCGTACTTGAAAAACGGGATACACTAAAAAGCTGGACGATTCTTCTCTCGATACTTGCCTTTGGGGCGTCTTTGTTGGGGACTTTCCTCGTTCGGTCCGGGGTTTTGACATCTGTTCATACCTTTGCAACAGATCCAGAGCGCGGAGTATTTATCCTTTTGCTCTTCCTTGTCGTTCTTGGCGGTGGTTTATTGCTCTATGCAATTCGCGCTCAATCGTTAAAGGTTGGCGGGTTGTTTGCCCCAATCAGCAGGGAAGGCGCTTTAGTATTAAATAACTTGTTCCTTGCAACATCATTTGCGGTGGTCCTTTTAGGCACTCTATATCCCTTACTTTTGGATGCATTTGATGCTGGAAAGGTATCGGTGGGGGCGCCATTTTTTAATGCTACCTTTGTTCCACTTATGATCCCGCTGCTTATTGCGTGCCCAATAGGAGCCAAAATGGCTTGGAAGCGTGGTGACTTGAATGGCGCTCTCTCCCGACTCAAGATGGCTTTTGCGTTGTCACTTGCTGTAGTTGTTGTCGCTCTCCTGTTGGATGGTAATAGAAGTATTTTTGCGGCATTTGCCCTAGGGATCGCTGCTTGGTTAATGTTCGGAACAACTCTGGATTTCTTAGAGAAAATTGGGCTGCCAAAGTGCTCGGCTAAGGAGGTTTATCGCAGATTTGTGCACCTTCCACGCTCTGCGTGGGGTGCTGCAACAGCACACTTTGCACTCGGCGTGATGGTTGCAGGAATAACCGTATCATCAGTCTGGCAGATAGAGAAAATTCAGATTATGCGACCCGGCGATAAAGTTGAAATTGCTGGCTACACAATCCTTTTCGATGGGGCGGGCCGGGTTGAAGGGCCCAATTATAATGCACTTCAGGGATCATTTTCCGTATTTGAGGGAGCAGACAAAGTAACCACGTTATTGCCAGAAAAAAGAAGCTACCCGGCCGAAAATTCTGACACTACTGAAGCCGCAATACACACGAACCTGTATTCCGATCTCTACATTGTACTCGGCGATGCGGATGGGAAAGGTGGTTGGGCGACGCGAGTATACTTCAACCCCCTTGTTCCTTGGATCTGGGTGGGAGCGATACTGATGGCCGTTGGCGGTGCATTGTCGTTGACCGACCGTAGATTGCGTGTTGGCGCCCCACGGAGATCGTTCAATGCCTTGAATTCGGTTCTTCCACAGGATCGTTGAAATGTTTGCGCGTGTTGCATTTCTTCCGGTCGCGGTAGTCTTCGCGGTTTCAGTCTTATTCGCAATGTATTTATGGCAGGTTGGTCCAGGTGGAAAGGATATTTCGACACTCCCCTCAGCGTTGATTGATAAGCCGGTACCTGAGTTTGAGCTTGCTCCTATTGAGGGGCGTCAGTTAGGTCTCAAGTCAAGTGATCTTAAGTCCGCCGGGTTATCCTTGGTAAATGTATGGGCGTCGTGGTGTCCCCCTTGTCGGGTTGAGCATCCATACCTGATGTCTTTGGCAGAAAAAGGGGTAACTATTTTCGGTATAAATTACCGAGATAAACCGGCAGATGCCCTGCGCTTTTTGAAATCCTTGGGTGATCCCTACAAACGGATAGGGGCTGATACAACTGGCCGGGTTTCAATCGACTGGGGGATATATGGGTATCCAGAGACCTTCCTAGTGGACCGGACTGGAAGAATTCGTTATCGGCACGTGGGGCCAATTTCACCACAGGTTATTGAAACTGTTCTAAATCCTTTAATGGATAAAATCGCGGCGAAATGAAAATCACGGTACTATCACTAATATTGTTCGTGACCCCGGCTCTAGCTATTCAGCCGGATGAGATTCTTAAAGACACTGTTCTTGAAGAACGTGCGCGTGTTATCAGCAAGGAATTACGCTGCCTCGTTTGTCAAAATCAGTCTATCGATGACTCTGATGCACCCTTAGCGAGAGATCTAAGAGTGCTGGTTCGCGAGCGGCTGCAGGCAGGCGAAAGCAACGAAGAGGTGATAAATTTTGTCGTAGATCGATACGGAGATTTTGTTTTGCTTCGACCGCCTGTGAAGGCATCAACCTTGGTTCTCTGGCTTTCGCCGGTGGCAGCACTGATTGTTGGCATTTTTCTTTTGTTAACTTGGTTTCGGAAGCAAAAACAACTTGTGCCCGTCCAAGCGAAACCTTTGTCTGAGGAAGAAAAGAAAAAGCTTCAGGCGGCTTTCAAAAGGGACGAAGGGTAGATGGAGAGTTTGCTTGTCCTTTCTCTAATGGCAATAGTGTGCGGGGTGCTCCTTTGGCGGCCATTGCTCAAGAGTGGGGTAATGGCGAGCCGCTCCGAACATGAGTTAGAATTCTACAAGGACCAGCTAAAAGAGGTGGAGCGAGACCAGGAGCGCGGCATAATAGGTCCTGAGGAGGCCGAAGCGTCACGAATCGAGATAAGCCGAAAGATTATTAATTGTGGAGATGTGGTGGGCTCCCAAGCTGTCTGGCCCAAAAAGAAACAATTTCGATTTGCCTTATGCGCGGCCTTCCTTATCCCTTTAGCTTCATCACTGGTATATATCTCGCAGGGGTCGCCCGGTCTAAAAAGCAATCCCGTTCAAACTGCTAATCGCGGGCAAGCGAATATTGATGAGATCCCACCGGAGGTGAAGATCGAAATCAATAAAATGCGAGAAAGGCTAGAAAAGAACCCGAAAGACTTGGAAACATGGGTTACCCTTGGTCGGACTTACTTTAGATCTCACAAATTCGAACGCGCCGCGCAAATATACATGCAGGCAACTACTTTTTTTCCAGAAAATGCCGAACTTTTCGCAAGAGCCGGCGAGGCTTTGGTTTTTGGATCAAATGGCGCGGTGGTGCCTGCAGCGGAGCTGGCTTTTAAACGATCTTTACAAATAGTACCGAAGGATGCACGGAGTCGTTATTACCTGGCATTAGGAGCTCAGCAAAATGGGCGGCTCGGAGAAGCGCTAAAACAATTGTCGGAACTTGCAGCAGACTCGCCACCCAATGCACCTTGGCAGGATGCTCTGAAACAAAGAATCGCGTCTCTCTCTAAGCAGATTAGTGAGGCGGCGGAAAACTCAGGTCCATTAAACAACGGGGTGCAAGAGGCTCAAACACGAACTAATACCGTAATCCCCGGACCTAGCCGTGAGGATATCGCCGCAGCGCAGGAGCTTTCTTCTGAAGACCGGCAGCAGATGATCCGCTCGATGGTGGAGGGTCTAGCATCTCGGCTAGAGGAAAACCCGAGTGACCTCAACGGCTGGAGGCGATTAGCTCGTGCTCGAAAGGTTCTTGGTCAAAAAGCAGAGGAGAAAGTAGCATTAGGAAAAATCGCCAGCCTACTTCCAAAAAATGTGGACGCGCAATTGGATTATATGACCGCAATGATAGACTCGGCTGCTCCTGACATGCCTCGCGCTTCGGAGCTAAAGCCGATATTGGGTCGTATTCTCCGGAGAGATGATCGAAATCCTGCGGCACTCTGGTATTCGGGGCTTTTAGCCAAAGAGGAGGGGAGAAAGACAGAAGCTGCGAAACATTGGTCGAACTTACTGTCAGTGTCGGATCCAAATAGCCCGCGGTATGTTGAACTTAAAAATGAGATAAAGGCATTAAAGGATTAGGTAAGAATTATTTGGAAGTTGCTGCATAAACCCCATCCCAGTTCGGGCCGAGCTCTTGTTCACGATAAACACTGATGCGGTCTCGGTACAAACTAATAAGTTTCGATAAATCGAGTTCAGGTACTCCCTCCAGCTTTGTTAAAAACGCGGTTGCTTCGTCCCATTTTTGTCTGCGGTAATAATCCAAAAAGGTGGTATTTAATTCTGATGCATGAGAAAACCACGCCTCCGTTTTCACGCTATCATCTCCTACGAGTGAAAATATTCTAACAGGCTCATCTTTCCCAATTACCCGGATTAAGTCTAACTCGAACCACGCGAATTCTGGCGCAGAATTAACAGTTTCTTCGCCGACGACGATAGGAACACCGTAGGTTTTAGATTGCCCTTCTAACCTTGAGGCAACATTGGCTGTGTCCCCTAAAACCGAATAGTCAAAGCGTTGGTCGGAACCCATGTTTCCAACACAACAAGACCCAGTGTTTATACCTATGCCAATCGAGACAGGGGGTCTTATTTTGCCGTCTAACGCGGACTTCTCTTCGAGGCTATCATTAAAATCTTTCAGCCCCTTCATCATGGCGAGAGCTGCAGTGGCTGCCTCTTCTCTATGTTTTGGGTTATCTATCGGTGCATTCCAAAAAGCCATGATTGCGTCCCCCATGTATTTATCGATGGTCCCCCGATGCTTGAGGATTATATCGGTCATTGGGGTGAGGTATTCATTGATAAAATTGGTCAGTTCAGTAGCTGACATACTTTCTGAAATTTGTGTAAAACCCCTTATATCAGAGAACATAATGGTCATTTCTTTTGTTTCACCGCCGAGTTTCAAGAGATCAGGTTCTTCAGCTAATTTTTCCACTAGGTCCGGCGATAAATACCGACTAAACGCACCCCTGACATACTTTTTCTCTGACTCCGTTCTGAGGAAAGCAATGAAAGAACCTGTAAGATAAATCAGTATTATTACTAGCGAGGGATAAACAGGATCGACCAATAGTTTGTACTCGGTATAGGCAAACCAGGGCGTAAGAACTGAGACCGTTAGACCTAGCAGCGCAATAAATGCACACTTAAAAGCGCCGTAGCGGGGAATTAGAAAAGAGAGCATGGCGCCCAGAAAAAATAGCCAAAGAATTTCAGCTCCGGGCATCCAAGCGGGGCGTTCAAGATGCTGTCCAAGTATCATCTGTTCGATTGCCATCGCGTGGACCTCGACCCCAGCTATAGCCGCTTCCATGGGTGTTGATCGAATATCTTTTAGGCCTGCTGCGCTAGTTCCAATGAGAACGATGTGACCTCGAATTTTTTCAGAAATTGGTTTTGACTGGAATACGTCGATTGCAGAAACATACCTCTCAGGAATGTGTCCAGTGTCGTGAAGCCATAACTGCCCGCTGCCCGAAGTTGGCACTTTAATTCGCCCGACCCGAATTTGCTGGAGACCGGTATTCTCTCCGAAGCTTTCATCTCCGCTTGCACCAGATGATCTCAGTAAATAGGTGGAAGCTCTTTGAGCAACCCGCAATGCCTCGACCGAGAGAGTTGGGAATATTTCTTTCGAAAATTTTTCACCAGAATTTAAACGCACAAAAAGCGGGACGCGACGAATTATACCGTCGCTGTCTAGCGAGCTATTTATGCTACCAAGACCCGACGTACTCGAACTTAAAACATCGAGAGCCTTAACTACGCCACTGTACGATGGGATAAACCGTCTCGGATCATCTCCTTGCTTAGCATAGCTCCATTTTGGATTTGGTCGACCACGTACATCGCCACTATTGTCAAACATTATACCCAATACTGTGGGAAGCCGTTTTAGAGTAGAAGCCAACACTTCATCATGGTCGGGTAATTTTGAGATAAGATCCGAGAGTTTCGGGTTTTTAGATACGCTCTCAAAACGTTTCCATTGTTTCAATATTGTGGTCGGTGAGGTGCGATCGGGCTCCGCGAAAAGAATATCAAACGCTACGGCTGCAGCACCTCCCTTATGCAATTTTGACAACAATTCTGCGATTACCGTCCGCGGCCACGGCCATTGACCCAGAGCTTCTAGGCTTTTTTCATCAATGTCGACGATGCGAACAGGAAGTTTTTGGTAGGGCCTTGGCTCAAGGCGTTGGATTTGATCAAACCCTAAAAGCTTCAGGCGCTGGATAGGCGAAGGATTCCAGATTCCAATCAGTATTGAAAGAGCGAGAAAGACGAGCGGAGTAAATTTTATATAATTTCTAATTGTCATACTGATTGTCCATATCAACAGCCTCTCTCTACTTAGCTGCGTCGAGAATGTGTTGCGGCGTCGAAGAGACAACCTCGCCATATTTTGGTATAAAGGCGCCTTTGTCTAGGTCCTCAATCAACGACACGAACTCCGGTGCAATATCTTTCAGCTCATTAAGGATGCGTTTGTGTTCTTCGACACTTGCCCATTCGCCAATAAGCCAGAAATGATCATGGTCTTCAGTATCGCGGAGCATGACACCGTCTTTTACCTGGTACGGCGATTTGTGCATTGGATTATCATCGGAATAATCAAAATCCTCGAACTTTTTTACGAATTCATCGCCCGTTCCAGGTTTCACGCGAAAATCGTAAATATGAAAAAAGTTCCCTTTTTTTGCCAGTGGTATGAGCCCCATTTGTGTTTTCCTTCCATATTTAGTGGTGACGCTTTATGCCGTGTAGTTGTGTCGGGCGCGTGAAGGCTACACTGGAAATACTAGACAATTATCCACCATTACGCTGTCGTAGGTACAGATGCGTTCTTTCAAAAGAAGTCGCCTGCCCTCGTATACGAAAATGTCGCGATATTTTCCTACTTGTTGAATTCTGCTTGCTTCTTCCACACGGGTTTCGACCAGCGTGTAATTAGCCGATGCGAGTATCTCCCCTCCTCGAATTTCTAGCGCGCGTGTGTTGCTTATGGATAGATGCAGGTATCTTGGCGCAAACATCTCGGTGTTTAAAAGAGCGTACGCACGATCTTTCATCATCGCCTTGCCTTCGCAGTATATGAGGCCCAAAGGCAGACCTGACTCAGCATTATCGCGTGCGATTACATGATAGAAGGCGTCTTCGGTAAAATATTCCACCCACTCGTCGACATCCATTGCATCAAGCGTCTCCGCGTATGCGTAGTTAAACTCCTCAATATTCAAACGATGTTCCCGTAACGCCTTCGATTCGTCGCCGATATCCGTCAGCATCTTCAGAACTCCATTACATCACGATAATAGCGATACATTCCGCGGATCGCACGTTCCGTGATAATGGTATCGTCTGGCTCATCATCCTTGCCGAGAAGGGCCAAGCCTTCTCGTGGGATCGCCTTGCCCAGCCCTTCTTGAAGAAACCGCAAAGCCTCATTATCTTCAATACCAAGGAACCCCGCAGGCCCGAAAATGTTATTTTGGCGCAGCCGATGGCGTGTCATTTCATCATCGTCATCGGCCCGTCCAAAGACTGTCCACAACATCATGAACTCATTTGGACCACGCGGAACTAGCAGACGTGTGTTTAAGATATTTGTCTGTCGCAAAGCTGTCAGCGTTGGGAAGATTGTGAGAACTGAGCCTGACCATTTTGAATCCGTTTCTGGAAAATATGTAAGGACGCGTGGGTCATTTAGTTTCATTGTCTCCTTGAATGCTTGCATATTTGCTTGTTCTTCTTTTGATACATCGGGTCTACCGTCGGGCCGGCGTGAGAGAAGGCCGCCGTGACGGCCAGATTCGTCGGTGGGTATTTTGGATTCGTTGGAGGATACAAACAGGCCAAATGTCGTAAGGTATGTGTGAAGGAGGGTGGCGTGATAGGGGTCTTTTAGGTTCTCTTGGTAAAGCTTCCAGTTGCTGGGTAGAATGTTGCGGTGTACGCCTAAAAGCTTAAATTCCGTGCCGTCGAATGTGGCGTCGAACTCTTTGCGGATCTCCGGTCCAAGATACTGTTCTATCGACTCCATATCCGCACACGCAGTTGCAAAAATTACACCGCCTCGGGTGGCAACACTAAATCGCCGCAAACCGAATTTTGCCATATCGAAGTCTGGCGGCAAGCCCCCTCTGCCCCCTAGTCCACGTCGAAAGGGGACTGCACTAAGATTCCCCTCCAGATCGTATGTCCAGTTGTGATAAGGGCAAATAAAACTGTTAGCGGTACCGCGGTACTCGCGGCAAAACTCAACCCCGCGGTGGGCACAGCGATTTTCGAAAACGTGTAAAATGCCTTCCATATCGCGGGTAACGACGACGGGGAATGGACCGACATAAGATCGTATATAGTTACCAGGCTCAGGGACTTCGCATTCCATCCCTACATAATTCCAGTGGCGACCAAGGAAGATTTTCTCTAATTCGCGCTCGTAAACGTCCTGATCTGTATAAATCCAGTCGGGAATGCGTGTGTCATCATCAGGCCAAGCCCGATTAAACCACTGTTGATTGTCAAAACCTGATTTTTGACCGTTTTTTTCGTCCATTCCTTCACCCTGAAAGTTTCATCGAGTATTGAGCACTCAAGGCTTTGCATCAAGGCTATTTCGAACTGCTCGCACCCCAGATAAGCCGCCGTTGACAGGGCAGACCGACCTCAACATACTCTCGCTCTTTTTCGGCTTGGTGAGTGGTCGATACATTTGTGCGTATGAGTGCGGGAGAACACCTTTGAACCAGTCAGTAATGCCCTCTTACGGGCGTACAGACATTGCTTTCGAGAAAGGCGAGGGGCCTTACTTGTATTCGTCCGACGGGCGTAAATATCTTGATTTTGGAGCGGGAATTGCCGTGACGGCGCTGGGCCACAATCACCCACATCTTGTAAAGGCGCTAACCGATCAGGCTAACGCTCTCTGGCACACGTCAAATCTCTACCATATTCCTCAACAGCAAAGGTTGGCGGACCGACTGGTTGAGACCTCGTTTGCTGATAGGGTCTTTTTTTGTAATTCAGGTGCGGAGGCTGTTGAAGCATCTATTAAGTTAATTCGTAAATATCATAGTACTAACGGCAACCCCGAGCGGTATCGGCTAATAGCATTCGAAGGTAGCTTCCATGGGAGGACCCTCGCAACGATTGCCGCGGGTGCGAACGACGCTCACAGAGCTGGGTTCGGTCCAGCGGTCGACGGCTTTGATCATGTGGCATTCGGAAATATGAACGAAGTTCGTAATATCGCCTCTGAAGAAACTGCCGGTGTCATGATCGAGCCAATTCAGGGCGAGGGTGGAATTCGTCCAGCGGACCATCAGTTCCTTAGAGACTTACGTACGTTCTGCGATGAGGTTGGTTTGTTGTTAATGTTCGACGAGGTTCAGACCGGTGTTGGGAGGACCGGAAGATTATGGGCGCATCAATGGTCGGGCGTAACACCTGACGTGATTTCGTCGGCTAAGGGGCTCGGAGGTGGGTTTCCTATCGGGGCTTGTTTGGCCACCGCAGAAGCTTCAAAGGGGATTATCCCCGGCACTCACGGCAGTACTTTTGGCGGCAATCCCTTGGCTGCCGCTTGCGCCAATGCCGTCCTTGACGTCGTTTTAGAGGATGGTTTCTTAGAGCGGGTCATAAAAATGGGAGAGCTAATCGAAAAGGAATTGACTAATTTGGTCCTACAATATCCTAAAGTTATCAAAAGCGTTCGCGGCGAAGGTATGATGTGGGGTCTTAAGTGCGAGGTTCCAAATAGTGAAATTGTCGCAAAAGCTCTCGACTACGGTTTATTGACGGTCCCGGCCGGCGACAATGTGGTGCGGTTTTTGCCGCCTCTTATCGCAGATGAAAGCCATGTTCGCGAAGCCGTGGTTATAATTGAGCATTGTGCACAAGAGTTTGCGACATGAAAATAACGCCTCGGCACTTCCTCGAATTGAGAGATGTAGCGGCGAATGACTTGCGCCATATCATTGATATGAGCGCATCGTTTAAACGTGGTGAAAGCCTGGATAATAATTCCCGCCTATTGTCAGGTCGTGCGCTTGCAATGATTTTTGAAAAACCGTCGACACGCACACGCGTTTCCTTTGAAGTTGCGATGAAACAGCTCGGTGGCCATGTTGTTATTCTATCTCC
>CAJWSW010000031.1 GCA_913046035.1 uncultured Alphaproteobacteria bacterium
GACCGCCTACGTCGACTACGTCGACGCCAACGAGCCCGGCTACCGCTCGCTGGTGAAGGCCGCCTCCGGGGCCAACGACACCCTGCGCGAGATCTACGACGAGGCGCGCGCCGCCCTGACCGACCGGATCTTCCGCGAGGACGCGCAGGGCACGCTCATCTCCGAGACCCCGCACACCCGGCTGCTGGTGCGCGGCTGGGCGGCGATGGCCGAGGAGCTCGGTTTCGAAGCTTTCGTCTCGGCGGCTCATTGGAAATCTTTTGGCGGAGACGGCCATTACAGCGGCGACTTGATGGAGACATTTACTTGGGCAGGCGCTGTCGCCGGCGTCACCAGGCGAATTGGCATTATTAGTACGCTCCATGTGACACTTATTCACCCGGTGTTCGCAGCAAAGGCGGAAGCCACTGTAGACCTCATTTCCAATGGCCGCGCCGGAATGAACCTTGTTCTTGGCTGGTACCCGCCAGATCTGCAACTTTTTGGAGTAGAACTGAAAGGACACGACGCCCGCTTTGGGGTTGGTGAAGAATGGATGGAGATTTTCGACCGCCTTTGGGCAGGGAAGGAGAGTTTCGATTATCGCGGAAAATATTTTGATATCAAAGGAGCATACAACCAGCCACGTGGCGTCCAGCCCCGCCCGGTGCTGTTGAACGCCGGCCGCTCAGCTCGCGGCAGAGAATTTGCAGCGAAGTACTGCGATATCGCATTCGTTTCTGCCCATGATCCAGCTCCGGAGGCGATCAAGAAGCAAGTGGATGAATGCAGAAGCGAAGCCAGCACAAAGTTTGGCAAGGACATTCAGATCTGGATGTCGGCTTACGTGGTTTTGAAAGATACGACCCACGAGGCGCAAGAATACGTCCATGACTATGTCGTTACGCAAGGCGACGATGCGGCGATTCAGAGTATCCTGAACAACAGCGAGATTGATACGAAAAAACTCTCTCCCGAAGCAGCGTCGAAGCAGGGTTACTCACTTAAAGCAGGGTTTTATGGGTATCCATTGGTCGGAGACGCAGATCATGTCACAGAGCTTTTGAAGAATCTCTCCGACGCCGGTGTCGATGGCTTTCTACTTACTTGGCTAGACTATGAAGGCGGGCTGGCGCGATTTGGTAGGGAGTTGCTCCCGCGTTTAGAGAGAGCCGGACTGCGCGCGCCGTTTGCAGAGGAGGTTTGACGGCCGTTGCGTAGTCGCAGTAAATATATTTTGGATGCACCAGTATGTTCAGGACCGGTGCCGGCCCATCCAAAGATCTCTGTATCTTTTATAATTTGGTAAGGGAGTTCGCATGCCAAAACAGGTCATTACTTCGGCTAACGCACCGACCACCGGTTTTACGCCAGGCCAATCTGTTTCACCACTCGCACAAGCAATCAGACACGGCAACATGTTGTTTCTTTCTGGACAGGGATCGCTAGACCCATCCACGGGTGAGGTTGTACCAGGTGATATCGAAGCACAAACCCGACAAACGTTAGACAATCTTATGACTATACTCGAAGCTGCTGGCGCAACTTCGAAGAATATCGTCAATATGCGCGTCATTTTGCGCGATGTGGCTGATTTTCCAAGATTTAATGAAACTTTCCGTGAATATTTTGCTGGCGAAAAAGTAACACGAACTTGCTTTGGCGGTGTTCTTCACAGGGCAGGCATCGATATTGAAATCGACTGTATTGCTATGTTCGACTAGGGTCTGAACCAAATACAGATTGATTTCGCTTTGCAAAACAGCTTCAAGGCCTCCATGAATAGAGGATTGAATTACCAGGTTAGATCTACCCGATCCCGACTAGGCCATGATTGCACCTTTTTTGCCCCGACAGGGACGTAGCGCAAAGCGTGGTGGTGATCGAAAATCCCCAACGGTATATTCGATATTCTTCGTACAAGAGCTACGTGGCGAAAATCGCCGGAACGTTACGGTCCCACGCCGACGTTTACTACGACATGAGAGAAACTTAAAAAGTATCGTTAGCCTTTATATTCACAATAAGAGTTTGCAAAAATAAGAATGACAGAAACACCGCCGAATAAAGAAGAAACAGAAAAGAGCTGGGTAAAACCAGCAACTGAATACGGACCGCTCGCCGTTTTTTTGATTACCTATTACGGTGCCGGAATTTATGCGGCAACCGCAGCGTTGATGGGCGCAACCGCAATCGCGCTAACGTTTTCATTTGTAATAAACAGGCGCTTGCCACTAATGCCCATAATCACCGCTGTGATCGTTGGTATTTTTGGTGCACTGACTCTCATATTTCAAGATGACACCTTCATTAAAGTAAAACCAACAATTGTTTACGCCCTATTTGCTAGCATCCTCATCACTGGTTTGGTTTTGGGCAAGCCACTTCTTAAAATTGTGATGGGGACTGCATGGCCGATGACCGATAGAGGGTGGCACCTCGTTACCCGTCGGTTCAGCATTTTTTTCATCGCAATGGCGATAGTGAACGAATTCGTTTGGCGAACCCAAACGCTTGAATTCTGGGTTAACTTTAAAGTGTGGGGAGGCATTGGATTGACGTTGATCTTTGCACTTTCGCTAACGCCAACCCTCAACCGGCACAAAATTAAAGAGCCCGGTTGAGATTTATACAAAAGACTTAAGACTTGCTCTAAAAAGTCGTTACCAAGAGTTTTCCAGCCCTGTGGCACTTTTCGCTGCCTTTTACGGCGAAAGAGCCTTACTCCGTCTGCCCAAAAAGCCGCAAGAAACAATATCACCGCGGTATCACCACTCGCCGTTCACTTATATTAATATTGGGGTACGACGATCCTCGAGACTTCAGCCATCGGGCAAGTTTTCGCTGGGTCGCTTATGTAACTGATCACAGACCAGAGAGCACCTCAAATAAATGTTTTAGATGTATTCTCTGAGCATTCAGAAAACCCTGTCGCGGATTATCTTAGGATTGGGGTTTGGTCGGAATTCGAACTACCATCGTATATATACCTAGCGTTGAAAAAGGCTGCTGAAATAAACCTCCAATCAACGAACTCTACTCCGCAGCGACAGTGCCACGCACATCACTCTCGCTTGGAATATCATACTCGGCAAGCACCCGATCCACCGTGCCTGTCATCTCATCCCACGGACATTCGATAAAGCTATAAAGTGTGTTTATAAACGCCGGTCCAGCGTAAAAACGCTCATATTGCTGATGACGGCCTGCAAAATCACTTCCCAAAAGATCCCATCCCATCTTCAGAAATTTCATACGCTCTACAGCTGATTGCCCAGGCACTGACCAATAGGTCTCAAATTTCTCTCGCAGTTGTGGGTTTTTGATTACCGAAACATCCGCCGGCATCTGGAATGGTCCGCCGCCCATCAATTCCCGCACGGTTTCGCAGATGGTAGCATAATTTTGTGTGCACCAATGGAGAGCGCCATACATATGCCTGCGGTTCACATTAAAGTGCCCGGGTATCATTTCTTCCGCGTCTTCAACCTGGCCGGATATCATGGCATTCAACCCCGCTTCCGCGGCAGCCAGACGACCGAGGGTGTCTCGAACCGCCGGAACCTGCAGCACATTGTTGAGCTCCGCAGATTTCCGAGCGATACCTAAGATCAGTTTCAATTTCTCGGAAAAGCGGACATTTGATTGATGATTCCCCATGGCGTGGCTTGGCGTCTTAAAATAGATATCACGAGATAGCGCAGCGTTGTTATGAGTGAATACACGCTCCCAAGGCACCTTTACATCCTCAAAGATTACCATTGAATCCGTTTCATCAAACTTCCAAGCGAAGGGAGCATCAAACTCCGAAATAGCAAAACGCTCAAATGGTTTCCGTGTCCAAATGGTGACCCCGTCCCAATTCAACGGCACAGCGCAGGTGATGCTCTCTGCCGCCTGCTCCTCGCCCAACGGCAGAAGATTACCGACCCATGTTTCATTAGAAAACACGGCGGATGTCCCAAGCATCTTCATGCCGTTCAGTGTTACCCCCTCTCTATCCTCTGCGGTCACCCGCAGCGTAGGTACGGTAAGACCCTCCCTTTGATATAGCTCCGGCTGACGAGCTCCCTGTGGCGGCAATACCGTATAACAAGCGAAGATGTCATTTTTCTTCATGTAATCGTAATAACCCTGCAGCGCTGCAGCAGAGCCTTTTAAGTTTTCTTCAAACAAATCTGGGTTCCACTGGAGACCGGTCACAAAGCTGGCGACGTGATCCGGAGATCTCCCAATAAGACCACAAGTCCATTCGGCGACACGGCGATGAGTTTCACGCCTTTTTCGTAAATCTGCCTTCGATTTCGGCTTTAGATACCAAGATGTACTGAGCTCACCATCCTCGTCTTCATACGCCATGACGCCTATGTTTTCCGGATCTCGTTTTCTGTCATAAATCATTGCGAAAGACTGGGCTGCATTACGAAACGCTGGATGCGTTGTAACGTCTTCAACTAGTTCATCCCCGATATAGACCCGCCTACCATCCCGCAAGGACTCCAAGTGTTGTTCGCCCGTTTTAAGCATCTAAAATCTCCCTGACAGCGTTCATGTCATTTAGCGCCCCACCGCACTAACGACGTTTTCTCTTGTGTAGTTATCATCCCGCGCCAACACCTCCGCCATGTTTGCCGCCCGGCCGCTAGTGCGAGACATGTGATCGACAATCTCGCGAAAACGGGCAAAGGTCTCAGGCCCCATTCCTTCGAATAATTGGTCATTGATTGACTGTAGGTGCGGCGCGAACGAGTCTATTACCGCACGCCCTTCAGTCGTAAGCTCGAGAAGGACGCTGCGGCCATCGTCCGGGTTCGGCCTCTTGTCTAAGAAACCCTGACGCATCAGTTTTTTCGTTTCCATTGTGACATATGCCCCCGACGTGTGCAGACGCTCCGCTATTAGAGAAACTGTCACATTTTTGGGTGGCGCAAATTCTGCGATGACCATCAGGATGTGGTACTGTATTCCCGACAGGCCAAGCGCGGTGGCTAATTGTTCACGTATGCGGTCAAAATTTACCGTCATAGTGAAAATACCATAGATAAGTTTTCGGAATTCAGCGTCTCCACCCTTTTCATCGAGCAACGCATCTAGCGTGGTCGACGGCGGCAAAGTCCAGTTTTTACAGCGCGGATGATTTGCATGGTCCATATGATCATAATTGCCCATCAAGCTTCTTAAACACAATAGCTAATTTTTTTAGTTATATCGATCCGCGCATTCGTCGGACATTGACTTAATGACACAAATTTCAAAACATAGCGGCAGGAACCAAAACCCTCATTGAACATATTGATATCTTCATGCAGAGTTAGAACAAATTCTGCGCGCGGAGGAGCCTAAATGGTCGAAACACTTGAGCGGCTAGTAAGCAAAGAGGAAATTAGCACCTTCCATAATGAAGGTGCGGTAAGAATACGTGGAGCACTTTCCCAAGAGTGGCTCGATATTTTGGCAGAAGGCTTCGATCAGGCGGTCGCATCACCGGGGAAATTCTCCAAAAGCTATGGCCCCGAGGGCGCACCGCGATATTATACTGACCACCGGCTGTTCAACCGTTTCGAGCCGTTTCGCAGGTTTTTATTCGACGGACCGCTCGGTGGTATAGCTGCAGAAATACTCGGCGCTGCGCGTGTTGACCTCTATGATGAACATCTACTTATTAAGGAGCCAGGAGCCCCGGCACCCACTTATTGGCATCACGATATGCCATATTTTTCGATTGAAGGTTACGACCTCGCGAGTATTTGGCTGGCGCTAGACCCTACTCGAGAACACACCGGTGCGCTGAAATTTGCAAAGGGATCACACAAGTGGGGCAAGCTATATCAACCCATCAAAATTGGAGAAAACAAGCCGGTTGACAGCTTTAATCGCGACGATCTGATCGCTACCGTACCGGACATCGATAACAATCCTGATAAATATCCCACGGTCTTACTTGAGACCGATCCCGGCGACATCGTTATCTTTCATGGACTTACACTTCACTCCTCATCAGGGAACAGCAGCGAAGATACGACACGTCGGGCGTTGTCCCTGCGAATGGCAGGCGACGATATACTCTGGAAGAACCGCTCGGACGCACCTCTAATCTTTGACCAAACACTCAATGACGGAGAACCGCTACGCATGATTTCAAATGAGTGTCCGCAGGTCTGGCCGCAAACCTCCTAAGGCTTAATTTTCCCTGCGAAGCATAGCAGTGAGAAAAAGAATACTGAGAACGGAACAGGCCAAGATCGCGATCCCCATCGGCATTGCCGTGCCGTCGTGCATCAAGCCAACGCAAAACCCGGAAGCTGCGCCGCACCCGTAACGTACCGATCCGACTACAGCTGATGCTGTGCCTGCATTTTCGGGAAAAAATTCCAATGCCCCTGCCGCGGCGTTGGCGTTAATCACATTTATTGGAAGCGTGAAAACTACTATTCCCGCAATTACACCCCACACTCCCCACGCATTTGTATAGATCAAAACAAACAAAATCAGCGCGCCCCCGAAAAGCATCCAGACCCCAAGCGACATCATTTCTTGCACACCTTTTCTTATGACAAGTTTGCTGTTCAGCCATCCCCCAATGAGGACACCCCCTACATTCAAAGTGAAGATGTACCCCATATGTTCCGGGGCGATACCGTAGAACTCAATAAACACAAAGGGTGCTCCGGATAAAAAAGCAAAAAGCGCGCCAAAGGTGATGCCGCCCGACAACACATAGCCAAGGGCCTTTCGGTGACCCAGAACCTTTCCATATCCCTGCAGCAATGAAGACATTCCGGGTTGAGATCGCCGTTCACGAGGCAAGCTTTCAGGAATACCTAACAAAACAACCAGCACCGCGAGGGCGCCACACAGGACCAATGTCCAGAAAATGGCCCGCCAACCAATCCAAACCAGCAAATATCCTCCAATGACCGGCGCAATCATTGGGGCCAAGAGTATGAACATCAACATCAGTGACATTGCTCGCGCCATAAAAGCGCCCGAGAATCGGTCGCGGATTATCGCCCGGGATAACACTGTCCCTGCTGCGCCACCGACCGCCTGAAAAAATCGAAAAACGGACAAACTTTCCACGCTGTTCGCTGTCGCACAAAGAACTGTCATTAAAACAAACAATCCGATCCCGGATAGCAAAACTGGCCTCCTTCCGAAGCGATCGGAAAGAGGTCCGTAACCAAGTTGTCCGAGAGTAAAACCGAGCATGTAGCCGCTGAGGGTCAGTTGTACTTGCGCCGCAGAGGTCTCGAAATCTGCACGTATTGTCGGAAAAGACGGCAAATACATATCGATTGATAATGGCGCGAGGGCGGCAACTAAACCGAGACAAATTATTAGTCGCAATTGTAACGCGGGCTTGGCGTCGGCTTCGTCAATTTTATCGTGCAAAACAAAAACTCTCTAGGCCGCGCTTGGCAAATCGAGTCCAACACCACGGAGATGGCCGAACAGATCGGCTAGCTTGGCACAATCTGAAGGCGGTAGTGGTGGCTTTAAAATTGAAGAAATGTTCTTTTCCAAATGACTTTCTTGACTGGTGCCGAATAAGACCACGTCGGCGCCGGGCTCATGTCGGGCGTAGCGATACGCAGCATCTACAATGCTGTCTGCTCCACCATCGTGTATAAGGAAATCGAGGGGATTTCCAGTCGCCGCCAACCACGCGGGCACCAGCTGATTTTTTGCCAAATCATCCATTGTGGTCAGGAGCTTTTCCGGATCACTAAAGATGTTCCGAACCACAAACATCATTAGCGTCCCGATGCGGCGCTCCTTTGTGTAGGGCAATACTGCAGACCTCGCGACTTGATGCATCATACTGAAGCCTAACATCATGACATCCCAACAATCGTCTCGCAAAGCTCGTTGCAGCATGGTCTGTTGATGATCATTGGGTGATGTCTCGGTTATACCAAGAAATCTAATTTTTCCCGCATCGCGGGCACGGTCTAGCTCAGGCGCTAGTTCCTCAAACGCTCGCGTGTACTGCTTGGGATGCACCCCGTGCAAATGAAAAATATCGATGTAGTCGGTCTGCAGTTTTTTTAAGGCACTATCAACAACCTTTGAAATTTTTTCTGCAGACGTGCCCGCAACAGCGTGTTTCGTCGACAGCACAACTTGATCACGGGGCATTATCTTTATCGCTTCGCCCACAATGGTCTCTGTGCCATAGGCCTGCGCCGTATCGAGAAAATTCACCCCGAGATCTAGTGCGCGACGAACTAGCCGTACAGAATCATCAAATGATTGTCCCGCGCCCTGTCCGATTTTGCTATTTCCGCCACAACCAAGGCCGGCAACACTAACCCTTAATTCGGTCCTTCCAAGCGTAGTATATTCCATCTGCAAATTATAGTCCGAGTCTTTGCTATCCGATACACCACGCCTTCGTGACAGCAGCCAATCAGGCCGCCGGGGCACCGGTAATTCCGATTTTTCGTTAAGAAATCCTTTTTCCGATAACGGTTTTAAAAATGATATTATTATCGCGGGTTCGAGTCCCAACTCACTGTTTGGCGCAGCATTTTTTCTATCTCACCCGCGCCGACATTTCCGCCCTTAAAAGACGGTTTATTTTAGAACGAAATAGACCTGCTGAAGCATCGAGGTCTAACCCAATCTTTTTCCGACCATTGTTTCTTATTTCCTCACATTGAACAGCCTCGAGGATTTCCTTGTCCTCTCCGAATGCAATCCGAAACTGCTCACTGATACTATCCCCCACAGAGTAGTCTTTAACTCGAAAATTTCGAACATGGAGCCATCGGTCGATGGTACGCGTTTCAGTAATGGGGGTCATAAAGTGACAGGAATATACCTGGATACGACCCTCCCCACCCCTTTTCCAGCTGCCGGTGCCAACTGCTGTTGCCCCAAAATCGATAATCGAAACAGATGGCAGATACATTAAATATCGCTGCCACATGTCGACCTTATTTTGGTAATTCCCAAATGTTTTCACAAAGCCTGTAGGCGCGGAGTTCGACGTTAACCGTTCGGTCAACACCCCCCATGAAGTATCCCTATGCGTTACCGGCGCGTTGATACCATCAGGGTTACCCAGCGTAGATGGATGAACGTAATTGACATGCGTCGGGTCGCAGAGATTATCGCAAAGTAATAGGTAATTTGCCTCAACCTCTAGCGCATCACCATAGGCTACACCCCATCCGTCCTGATGATATTGCGGCAGATCGTAGATATTATTCGTATCAGCAAGCGTCGGATCTCCCATCCAGATCCAGACCATTCCCATGTGTTCATGCACTCTATAATGTTTTATGGCGCAGTCGGGTGCATCCGACTGTGTCGGCGCTAAAATGCAACCGCCGTTGCCATCGAATGTTAGACCGTGGTAGCCGCATTGAAGGTCGTCACCAACAATGCGCCCCTTTGAGAGCGGCAACAGACGATGTGGACAGACATTTTCCGTGGCCCTGACCCTGCCATCTTGTCCCCGCCAAAGGACGATGTTTTCATTTAAAATAGTCCGTGAAGACGGCTCTGATTTCAATTCCTCCGCCCAACAAGCCACATACCAAGCATTATGGATGAAAGCCATTTCATACCCCGCCCCTTCCTGGTCAAAGCGGAAACCTTTTTGGAGCGACATGGTCCGGCCTGTCAAGCAAGGATTATTTGCCAAACAAAGGCGACATCTCAGAAATTGGCCTTGGCATCATAAGCAAACTGGATTGATCTACTAACAACGGCTTTATTTTTTCGAGAAATGCCCGCCAGTTTAAGTCGTTATTAAGTGTATCGACGCGCGCCTCTCTCTCACTTGGATCTTCAAACCACCACCACAAACGAATGTTGTGAAGCGCGCCGATCATAGACATAAATGCGCCAATAGTCCGACCATCCATAATCAAAACCGCCTCCGAACCGCAGGAATTGAATGCTTCTATAAACGCCGGAATACCCCCAGGGCGCAATTGGAAGGAACGCTCTTCGATAACAATAGACGCACTGAGGGATGCAAGTTTAGGCCCTTTCTCTGGAAGCCAGTCCTTTCCCTCACCCCACATGGGGTTGAGAGATGACACAGGCAAAAGCTCGAAAAAATCGTTTGCTTGGTGACGTATGATCTTCCGGGTATTTACAAAATATGAGGTCATCTCGGGGATGGCGTAAAGGCCACGTAACCGTGTATTCCAGTCGTTTAAATCGTCATATCGATAAAGGTGGATGACCTGGTCGACAGTTCCAGTACGTGAGGAAAAATAACCTACGAGCCGATCCATATAGCTTTTGACCGGCCCGAAACCTCGTTGGATCTGCGCCTGATCGAAAGCCTGCACGTGTCCGGGCTTCATCGTGTACGCGCGACGCTCGAAAATCATTTTAGACTATCCTTCATCGGTTCAATCCGATACGCCAATGTCCATAATATTTTGCTATCCGTCCAGGTGAAGGCAATCGTTAATATTTAGACGGCATTGTAAGAACGAATTAGTTTCAAACTAGATAGCACGAGTAGATAAATCTTAAAGTGGAATTGCCACCAGACCTCTTATAAAAAAACGGCAATTCTTTATTTTATTTTCTATTTCTTAAAGATACCACGGAGCCCGTCATGACTGCTTCATACATAGTTCGCTACCACGGCACGGCTAAAGACAGGAATGACTTCCTGTCACACTACCGGAATAGCCATGCTCCTATATTAAAAAAGTTCCCTGGGATAGATTCCTTGATCCTCCATCATGGGGTGGAATCAAATGATCCCTTCCCAATCAAACAGGGCAAAAACCTTTTAATTGCTGAAATGACCTTTCATGATCTCCCGGCGCTGAACGCGGCATTGACCTCCTCCGCTAGAGCCGAAGCACGAGAAGACTTTCAAAATTTTCCTCCGTTTGACGGTGATGTTACGCACCAAGCCTTCGTCAAAGAGCGGGTCTTTTGAGTAACAACCTTATGACCGAAAACAGACACCGTATCCTTAAAAGAGAGAATAACCCCCATATATTTCGGCCAGTAAAATTGAGGTCGGTAGAGGCTCGCAATCGGATAATGATGTCACCGATGTGCCAATACTCAGCGACAGACGGTATGCCGGAAGAATGGCACCACGTGCATCTTTGCAGCCGCGCAGTAGGCGGTGCTGGGATCGTATTTACTGAAGCAACACACATATCACAGGAAGGCCGAATTACACCCAATTGCCTCGGTATCTGGAATAATGAACAACGCGATGCATTTAAGAGAACAACATCTTTCATTTTAGAGCAAGGAGCTATTCCAGCTATCCAAATTGGTCACGCCGGTCGCAAGGCCTCTACATCGCGACCTTGGGAAGGAACGCGATCAATCTCTCCCAAAGAACCGGGAGGCTGGCAAACCATTGCACCCACCGATCAGCCGTTTGCTGACTGGCATCCACCAGAGGCAATGAATTCTGGGATGATCGATCGGGTTTTGGACGATTTTTCCAAAGCAGCTCGTCGCGCACTTGAAGCTGGCTTCAGACTACTCGAAATTCACGCTGCACATGGTTACCTAGCTCACAGTTTTTTATCCCCATTGAGCAATAGCCGAACCGATGGCTATGGAGGAAATATTGAAAACAGGTCGCGGTTCATAATGGAAGCAATAGATGCCGTCCGAGCGTCCTGGCCAAATGATCTTCCGCTTTTTCTTCGGCTCTCCTGTACTGACTGGGTGGAAGGGGGTCTTACTCTGGATGATACAGTGAAGATTGTACGCTTGATCCGCGAACAAGGCGCCGTTGATTTGATTGATTGCTCTTCAGGGGGAAATGACCCTAGGCAACAGATACCGGTACACCCCGGATATCAGGTTCCTTTTGCTGAGCGTATAAAACGAGAGACAGGTATGAAAACAGCGGCAGTGGGGCTCTTACATAGTCCAGACTTTTGCGAAGAAATTATCGCGAATGGCCGGACCGACTTAGTGGTACTTGGCCGCACCTTGCTGGCCGATCCATACTGGCCCCTGCACGCGGCAACAAAGCTCCGAGCGAAAAACTTACTCTGGCCCGTGCAGTACGAAAGAGCAAACATATTTTAAATTCACCTGACGGAACGGCTCAAGAGACTTTCTCGCGCTTTGGCGACAAGAAAATAGATAAAAAGCTAACTAACCCACCTAACGCCATTATCGCCATTGCAAATTTCCAGGCTACAGGCTCGTTAACACTGCCAAACTGATCTAGCGCTATACCAAAAGCCAACGGCCCCAAAATGCCGCCGGAAAAGCCGATAAACGCTAAGGCCGCTAACGCAATCCCTCTTCTAGAGGGATCAGCTACTGCTATCATCCCCGCATTTATCGTTGCGCTTCGCCCGTACGAAGATATGCCGAAAATCAAGCAAAATATAATTGTTATCTCATACGCGCCGTCTAATGAGAGGCCAATAGCTCCTGCAAATATTGCAGATAAAAATGCAATGCCCATAACAACCCGGCGTCGATCATAGCGAACGCAAAATTCGCCGATAATCATTGCGGCCGGTACACCGATAAAGGCAACCGCTGTTGCCCAAACAGCCGGTGAAAAATCCGCCTCTTCAACTGACGACCGGGCCTGTAAAAAAACAAAAAACGTTACAAGCCAAACACGGGCAGAGAAAACTTCCCATGCGGTACCCAGTGACGCGACAATATAGGACATGACTGCCCTATCCCGAAGAACCGGACGAAAATCGAGGACAAAATCGATATCGTCTGCTGCGATCGTTGGTGGCCTTGAGGGCAAAACAAATGCAACTATAACTAGGGCAATTAGCCCACCAATTCCTGCAAAGGCGAAAGCCCAATGCCAATCCAGATACTGGGCTGTGACACCAGCAATCAGAATTGAGCCACCGGACCCCAACGCAAAAAGAGATGTGTAATACGTCGACCCCCGCTGCTGCGCCTTACCAGTAGGTAGTTGATCAGAGAGAGCTTTGAGCCCAGGCATAAACGTCCCGGCCAAGCCTATCCCCGTCAGGACACGAAAAAAAATACCCCAAAAAAGCCCATCGGCAATAAAAGCAAATCCTAAATTCCCTATTGCACCCAGCCCCGCACAAGTTAAGTAGATACGCTTGGGATCTAGGCGATCGGTGTATGCGGTCAGGATTGGAACCGTGGCAATGTAGCCTATGAATAAGGCGCCGCCGAGCCAACCCGCCTGGGCGTTCGACAAACCCCAAGAAACGATTATGTCAGTGAGCACAGCCGCTGGAGCCATAAACCCCATTAAGTTAAGAACTAACGCCAACCCAAGCGATGCGACCAAATATACCGGGTTTGTCATACCACTTTGATCACTATTTTACCGGCTGCCCTGTTCGACTCCATATAACGATGTGCCTCGCATATCTCTTCAAACTCGAAGACGCGATCGAGGGGTATACGATATTTTTTATCCTCCAACCCGGTCAAATACACCTTGAGGCCTTCTTTTGACAAAGGTGTCGAAGAGCTAGAAAAATATGTAAGTTTCGTAGTCGATGGGATGGCAGAACCAGGAGCGAAGTTCGCGATCTCCCACTCACCGCCCAGCAGACCTGCTATACAAAGCACCCCGCCGCGGCGAACGCACGAGAAGGAGTCTTCGATCACACTAGTACCGACCAAATCAAGCAACGCATCGACACCGTCGGGCGCAATTCTTTTTACAGTCGAAGCAATTTTTCCATTGTCAATCACGACATGTTCCGCGCCGAACCTTTCCAATAAATCTGATTTACTCTCATCACGGGTTGTCGATAAAACCGAAACGCCGAATTTTTTAGCTATATTCGCCGCGACCAGACCAACCGAAGACGATCCGCCACGGATCAACAAGGTTTGGCCACTCTTAATCACCAAAGAAGAGAATAGTGCGCCCCATGCCGTATGAAAGGCTTCCGGCACTGAGGCTAGCTGCACCCATTCGAGGTTAGTCTCCACTTCATGAACATGCGGCGCTGGAACAGAGACAAATTCTGCGTAAGAGCCATCATAACTACGACCCATGCCACCGGTCGTCGCGACAACTGATTGACCTTTTTCAAAGCTGGTGCCGGGCGCAGACTCAACAATACCGACGCACTCTATTCCCAGCACCCGGGGAAACTCCACCCCCGGGGAATAGCCTAGTCGAGTAAAGACCTCGCCGCGATTTAGACCAAATGCCATGACCCGGATCAAGACCCGGCCGTTTTCAGGAATAGGTTTCGGCCAGTTTTCACGGATCCTGAGCACCTCTGCCCCACCTGCGCGTTCAATTAAAATTGCACGCATTGTGCTTGTCATGATTTATTTTTAACCCTATCGCGCATCTTTACGGCTTTGCGTATCACACGGACAGTTTCCGACCAAAGCCCTTTGTTTTCAATCTCAGACAACGGCGCCCACTCTGCATCAGACACGTCGTCATCCGCGATTGGTTCTCCAGCCTTCCATACCGCGGCAAAATCAACCAGAGTGTAATGAAATTGAATACGTCCCTTTTCATCCTCCCGGACCGTATCGATTACATCGACGAGCCCGATTAATTCCGCATCAACACCCGTTTCCTCTTTGAGCTCTCGCAAGGCCGCAGCCCGTGTGGTTTCACCTAGTTCTTGGCCGCCGCCGGGAATCGACCACTCCCATCTAACAGGTGGTTTTGCCCGCTTCACTAAAAGGACGCTTTCATCCTTAAGGCATACGACACCCACACCGCAAATTGGGCGCGTAGGATATTCGCGATCAGTCATAACGTCATTGTTTTATTTTTCGGGGCCACAGAAAAAATATTACCCCGAGGACCTCTAAAGATATAAAAGTAAATATCGCCATTTGGTGTCCTTCGGCACTGTATAAACCCTCACTCGGCGCTGGAAACAATCCAATGATCACACCAGCCACCCACTGAATGCTGAAACTTGTGATAAAAATCAGCATGTTTTGGGCGGTATTTACCCGACCTGCCAACTCGTTCGGAAACTTTTGATTAAGGACGGCATAGACCAGAGTAGAAGTTGATCCAAAGTAACCAAATAGAAAACATAACAGCGAGGGATAATCAGTCCATGCCAGCGCGAACATTCCCTGCACTATGATTGATAGGATAGTGCCAATTATTAAGGGCACCACTGGTTGGATACCTAGTCGCTGTAAAAGTTCTGCGAAAACCCCTATCGATAGGACTCCGGCAAGCATCCCAATGTTGAATATAAGCATTGTCTCGGCTACATCACTCCGGTCGAGGAGTGCCACATCACGAAGCCAAGGCGCCGCCCATAGCGCTTGGTAGGCCAAAAAAACGCCCCAGTGCAATGCCACCATCATCGATAGACGCCAAAAATACCGGCTTCCATAAACTAATTTAAGATCAGCGATTTGGCTACGCGTAGAAGATTGTGCCGACGGTTCAATTGAATTTTTATTCGAACTCTCTGGAACCAGGAAAAAAATTACCAATCCGGAAAGAATTGCGATGCCGGCAAGGCAGAAAAATACTAGTCGCCAATCCACCTCTCGAATTAAAAGTTCAAGTGGCACAGTTGTTGTAAGGGCACCTGCCGTTCCGAACGCAAAGATAACGCCATTTACTATGGGAATTTTGCTCTTGGAAAACCATATTACATTGGCCTTTAACGCAGCCATTAAACAACCCGATACTCCAAGACCAATCAGGCCACGGCCTATTGTTAATGTAGGTAAATCGGTTCCAAGCGCAAAAACTAGGGCGCCGGCTGCCGTAATGATTGACAACGTTGACTGAACTTTCCTAGGCCCATATCTGTCCAGCGCTATGCCGAGGGGCAGCTGAACGGTGGCAAGGGTGATAAAATATACGGCGGTCATCAACCCTAATGCTGCGGGTGTCATTCCGACGTCAGAGACTAATTGTGGGGAAATGATCGCGTTAATGGTCCGAAATAGATAGGACATGTAGTAGCCGAGGCCGAATGGCACTAAGACTACCAAAACAAGTATATAAAAAGGTTTAGCGTTCGTCGCTTTATCCTCAGAAATCAAATTAGACATTTTTACTTTTAGATTGCCCCGGAAAAATAAAGTATAGAATGCAAAGCGACTGAGCTCCGATAATAATCCACAACGCTGTTGCGTGTGCTGCGAGAGAATATCTGCCATGCACATCTGCGGGAAAGGACTCGATAACTTCGCCGATCCCCCACTGACAAAAAAATGCAAGCGCGAACATCAGGAAGTTCATAGCCGTCATTGCCCTGCCTGAAACATCATCCGAAAAATGGGCTGTTTGCGCGGCATAGGCCAAGAATGTTGCAGATGAAAGTAAGCCATATAAAAACCAGATTGCAAAAAGCCCACTCGTTATTCCAAATGCAAGAAGCACCTGAACACCAATCAACAAAAATACGCCGCCGCCAAAAACGTGTACCGCCTGGTAACGCGTCTTTCGCAAAAGGTCGGCAACCATCCCGGTAATCAGTAATCCAAGAAGGAAACCGGCCTGTATTGCTAACAAATAGTTTGCTCTTTCCGCCTGTTCTAATCCTGCGACATCGCGAAGCCACGGATCCGCCCATAGTGTCTGATATGAAACAAAGGCAGCGCCACTAAATGCATACATTAGGCTAACCCGCCAAAAGTAACGGTCACAAATTATATTCTTATAACTCTCCAGTTGTTCTGAGGCGTTTTGTTGTACTGGGCGGGCCTCTCGCTTCTCCGGAACCAGTGTTAAAATCACCAACGCTATTAAAACAGTCGTTACTGCGAGGTATCCAAAAATATCGCGCCAAGAGACAACTTGCAGAATCAACTCGACCGGGCGTGTTGCAGACAATGCACCCAAAGCCCCAAATGCCCCAATCAGATTATTCATTAGTGGAATTCGATCTGCCGAAAACCAGATTGCATTTGCCTTGCAAGCTGACACAAGCGCCGCAGAGACTCCCAAGCCGATTAATGCCCTTCCTAGCAAAAGAGTTTCGAACGACTGCGCAAAGGCAAATATTGTGGCGCCGACACCGGCAATCATCAATAAAAATCCATTTACTGTTCGCGGACCATAACGGTCTAACGCAATGCCAAGAGGAATCTGTGCACACGCAAACGCAATAAGATAAAAACTCGTCAAAAGCCCGAGATTAGCAGGACCAAGACCAAGTTCTGTCGATAAATTCTCCGAAATAACAGCATTGATAGTCCGAAAGAAATAGGACAGGTAATACCCAACTCCGAAAGGAAGGAAAACGGCGCAGATTATCTGTACGCCGCTGCCAGCGCTGATCTTTTTATTCATCACGATTATCTAGATTTCGCTTACCTTGTTTCTTTCGCCAACCCTTAGATTAAGCTTTACGAGATGCTTAAAAAAAATCAGCATAAACGTTTTCGCTACGTTCACATCCCTGTGATGCACTAATGCTTCTGCACAAAACCAATTAATTTTGTTGTTCCTTTTGCTCCGCGTGTTTCCGCACTAATGACCGCCGGGTAGATAGTACCGCATCGATATGCAGACTGTCCGGGATAACACACTGGTTATCAGGCAATGCGAAATACTGGCAGAAGGTAGCGCCAATATTTAAATGTGGTCACCGGCAGCTCTCGCCGACATTTCTTTTGTCTCAACAACATTGTTTTATGCGTTGATAATTTGAAAGCATCGACTGCATTGCCTCACCAGATCTTGCCGAGTAGGTTACCTTCCCCAGTAAAAGGAAACGCGCGTGCCGATCACACTAGATTTCATAGTTGAGCCCGAAGGATTAAATAAGCAAGTTATAATCAACGATCTTGTGATCGCTGGATGGACCGGGCGCGACATTGAAGTGCTCGAGAAACATATAATCGAACTTGAAGAAATTGGCGTTCCACGGCCAAGCTCAGTACCCTGTTTCTATCGTGTTGGTGCTGAAACTTTCTCGAATGCCGAGGATCTACAGTTTCTTGGAAATGAAACATCCGGTGAGGTGGAATTTGTATTGATTGGGACGGAAGACGGCATGCTGATTGGCGTGGGTTCAGATCACACCGATCGCAAAGTGGAAACCTACTCCGTCCCAGTTTCGAAACAAATGTGTTTGAAACCGATTTCGAAAACATTGTGGCGATACAACGACATCGCCGATCATTTTGATGAGCTTTTGCTCCGCAGCTGGGTCACCGAAAATGGTAAAAAAACGCTCTATCAGGACGGCAGTGTAAATGCGATGCGCCCACCCGAGGAACTCATAGGTCTTTACCTACCTGGCGAGGACCAACTCCCGGCAGGTACGGCAATGTACTGCGGAACCCTTGCAGCGATTGGTGGCATACGGACGTCTGACAGGTTCGATATCGAACTAGAAGACCCGAGGCTACGATCCAAAATTTCACACGGGTACAACGTTTACAAGTTGCCCGTCATTACCTAACCCCAAGTATAGACCGAAAGGAAAATAGAAATGCCCATAAACAAGCAACACAAGGAGTTCTACGCTGTTGATATGGGCGGCGATTGGGAAGTACCGGAAGGCTATCCCGAAGGAATTAAGCAGAAAATCCTTGTTGGACACCTCGACGAGGAAAATAAGACGGGCTGCCGCACCCGACTTCTTAAATTTGAACCGGGCGTGTTCACGATTGCGCCGTTCACCCACGACTATTGGGAAGAGGTATATCAGCTCAAAGGCGACTTAATTGTTGGTAATGACGAAAATGGTGAGGGTGGTCGTAGTTTCGATCCCGATACCTATGCCTGTCGTCCGCCGGGGACGCCGCACGGGCCCTTTAAATCGGTTAATGGCTGCGTTCTTCTGGAGAGCCATTACTACGACGAAACTAAGTAGGTCACGCTCGCTAACACGACAGGATAGACGCCAATGGATCTTAAGATGAGGCCCGTCTTGGAGCTCCAAGCCGCACTGTGGAGTGGAAAGACGACAAGCCGAGAACTCACAGAACAGGCATTAGATCGTATTAATGACCCCACAGGCGAGGGCTCGCGCACCTTCTTAAAGGTTCACGATGCCGCTGCCCTGGCAGCAGCGGATGCATCCGATAAATTGAGAGAAAGTGGCGTCATTCCCTCACCACTATCAGGTATCCCTATCTCGTTGAAGGATCTATTCGACGAACAAGGTCAACAGACTAGGGCTGGTTCAAAATCTCTTGAGGATGTCTCCCCGGCGGCAAAAGATTCAATCGTTACCGCGCGTCTACGAGCCTCTGGTGCCGTGTTAGTGGGCCGGACAAACCTGACCGAATTTGCGTATTCAGGCCTCGGTTTGAATACGCATTACGGTACCCCCCGCAATCCATGGGACCGCGAAACGGAGCGAATTCCGGGAGGCTCTTCTTCCGGTGCCGGGGTCTCAGTCGCGGATGGAATGTGCAGTGTAGCTATTGGGACAGACACTGGAGGATCCGTGCGTATTCCGTCTGCGCTAAATGGTGTCACTGGTTTCAAGACAACAACTGGACGTATCCCACTTAATGGTGTCTATCCACTTTCATCAACGTTAGACAGCGTCGGGCCACTCGCACCAACAGTAAGTTGTTGCATAGTTACGGACGCGATACTCAATAACAGTGCACCTGTAATACCAACGGCATTGCCGATTGAAAACCTCCGTTTCGGTATTCCCCAGCATTACGTCCTGAATGATCTCGACAAACACGTTTCAGGCACATTTGAAGATACTATACGAAAACTTGAACGAGCGGGGGCTTCCATCAAAGAGGTCGGGTCACCTATGTATGACGAAATACCTGACGCCATGCCGAACGGTGGCATTCTTGGAGCGGAAGCGTTCGCTCATCATCGGCAGCGCATGGATAAGGAGAAAGATCGTTACGATCCGCGGGTTTGGATTCGCATTCGCCGCGGCGAGAATCTCTCCGCCGCAGATCTAATAGACTGCCATCGGCGGAGGGCGGATATACAGCAGCGTGCTGCCGAGGCGGGCTTACCATATGACGCGTTACTTATGCCTACCTGTGCAACCGTCGCACCTGCCATTGCTCCACTAGACGCTGATGAAGATGCTTATGGTGCGACCAATATCTTAATGCTCCGCAATACAACCGTCGGAAATTTTTTAGATACCTGCGCACTCTCTCTTCCGTGTCACGTTCCAGAAACAGGACCAGTAGGACTAATGATTATGTCCGCGTCCGGCCATGATGGATGGCTGGTTCGAATAGGGCTCGCGGTCGAAAAGATCCTTTCTCAGCAATAGACCTAACCAAGTCGCATTTCAGCAATGATATGTGTTTTCCATCAAAAATTCATGTAGTCGGTCCCCAAACCACTGGTATACGACATCAAACCCAAAGGAGTTACATGCGCGGCTTAAGTAATGGGAGACCGAGTTTTATACGACCTGCGTCTAATGCCTGGATATCCCAAGCCACCTCGCTTCGGAGAGACACGGCGTGAACATCTTGAAACCTGCGTAAAAATTCGTTCTCCGGTTTTAAACCGCGTGCACCCACCAACGGGTTAAGTCGCTCCATCGCTCGCACACAAAGCTGAACAGCGAATGCATCGTTTCGGCGCCAGGTAGAGCGTTCAGAAATTTCCGGCAAGCTGCCGGTTTCCGCAATGGCCATTGCTTCAACGCAGTCTTTCAGGAGCAACGCCTCCGCTGCATCAATTTCTGCCCCCGCCTCAGAAATCCTCACCTGCGCGGTTGGAAGTTCTGCCATTGGGGCATTTCCAACCGTATTCCGGCCGCGCAGGTTTTCCTCAATCATCGCCAGCCCTCCCTTTGCAATTCCCAAAGCAGGCGAAGAAAAAACTTTAGCCCCCATCGTAAGGGGTGCCAGTCGATAAAGCGGACTTGGGTTGATTTCTGAGCCCGGCGAACTTCCCCCCATTAATTTGCTTGAGGGGATTGTTCTATACTCAGGTATGAAAACGTTATCTAAATGGATCATCCGCGACCCTATACCGGCGAGCCCTGATGAATGATTCTCACTTCCAATCGTGTAGTCAGCCCTCTGCACAAGCGCGAAATGGTGCTCAGCCTCTTGCGCCCCCGACTTTGGCGGCACAAATACCTGCAAATTATTCCAATCAGCAAAAACGATACCTGATCCGAAACTCCAGAAGCCGTCGGCAATTATTCCACCATCGGTTCTTTCTACCTTAGCGCCTTTTATTGGAAACGATGATGCGATTAGTGCAGCCGGATTATTGCCCCAAACTTCTTCTTGAACCTCGGGATAATTCATTCCAAGGATCCAATTCTGCGCTGCAAGATTTGTAAAAACCCACGAGCTAGAGCCACACCCCTGACCCAATTCGGAACCGAGCCGAACCATCATACTGATATCCCAGGCCCTACCGCCATAACATTCGGGCTGATGAATACGAAAAAAACCCTGCTCGGAAAGCTCGTCAAGTGTCTCTATCGGTATAACGCGGTCACTCTCTGCCTTACGAGCGCGTTTGCGTAACGTCGGCACCATCAACCTGGCAGCGTCGATCATTTGTTTTTGTTCGACGCCTATCTCCGTCATGCCCTAGGATCGGTCGGCGGCATACCCAGTTGAAGCTCGGCAGCCGTTATTGCATGGCGGTCCCAAGCCATGTTGATTTGCATAGTAGCAGCATGCACATCGCGAAAAGCACGCATAAAATCACTTTCAGGGGCAAGGGAGCATTCGCCAACCAGGGGATGCAATGTCTCAACCGCCTTTACGCACATAACCCCCGCATAAGCATTATTGCGTCGCCAGAATGCACGATCGTCTACCGTGGTAAGCCGTCCAATCTTGCCGATTTCAAGAGCGACGTCACAGTCCCGTTGCATCAGCGCCCAAGCCGCCTCGATGAGAGCCCCGGCCTCAGCGACCCGCATCTGCGCCATCTTGAGGACTGGCATCGGAATACCGTCAACATTATTTTGATTGGCAAGATCACGTTCAATTGCGTCTAGCGCTCCCCGCGCCATACCAATTACCGGACCAGAAAATATTTTATTAGCGCCACACATGGGCGGCACCCGAAAGATAGGCCCAAAATTTTCCGACGCTTCGATAGTTTTTCCTGCTCGTGCATCGGCTGTATTCAGAAGCCGATGTTCAGGGACAAAGACGTTTTTCAATTTGATAGAGCGGGACCCCGTTGCCGCCATGCCCGGCGGATACCAATCATCGATTACTGTATAGTCTGATTTGGGGACCAGAGCCATGTGGTGAGCAACACCGCCACCTTCTCGAGGCACAAATACCTGCATATTGTTCCAGTCGGCCCAGTCGACGCCGGACGCAAAACTCCAAATACCATTTGCTACAATACCGCCCTCGACCTTTTCTACCTCGCTGCCTTGGGCGGGGAACGAAGACGCAGTGCAAACTGATCCATCTTCTGCCCAAACGTCGTCCTGTGCCTGTCTCGATGCCATCGCCACGATCCCATTTTGCGCGGCTATATTCGAGAATGTCCAAGCAGATGACCCACACCCCCTGCCGATCTCTACAGACATATCAAGCATTGTCCGATGGCTCATCTCATACCCGCCATAACGTTTTGGCATCTGCACCCGATATAACCCGGCATCGCACATCGCATCGTGTGTTTCGCGATGCAGCTTACGGTTGGCCTCAGCTTCTGCGGCGCGGCCTCGGAAAGTCGCAGTAAACGCCCGAGCAATTGATAGCAGTTCTTCGTGATTAGACTGCGTTTCCGTTAACGCAGCCATTCCGTCAGCCATTTCTTTCTCCCGTATTCGCGTCGTTAAACTTCTCAAATTTATTGGGTTTTCGCTACTATTTTAGTCTCGACGCGGGTCATCCAAGTAGTGGCAACGAATATAACAGCGGCTCCCAGCCAGGTCCAAATTTCCGTAGTTTGCCCCCAAACTAAAAAAGCAATTACTGCAATCAATGGCAGGCGCAAAAAAAGGATCGGCGAGACTAAGCTTGCCTCGGCTAAACCAAATGAGCGGGTGAGACAAAACTGGGCACCAACTCCGGCGATCGCAAATCCTAGCACCTGCATCCATAGGTTAGTATCCGGGGTAACCCAAAAATAGGCGGACGGAACCGCGGCAAGCGGAATTATAAAGATGAAATTCCACATCATAATAGAGGTAAAAGCATCGTCGCGAGCCAACCAACGAGACATAGTGTCGGAGATAGCATAAAAAGCGGCCGCAGCGAGCGCTAAAGGAACACCCAAATTAATGTCGGCAAAACCAGGCCGCACTATAAGCAGCACTCCACCAAATCCAATAAGAGTAGCGATAAGGCGGTGCGAATGGAGCCTTTCCTTCAGCAACCATATCGCAAACATCATAGTAAATATCGGCAATGTGAACTGCAGCGCGACAGAGTCTGCAACATTAATCATAGTCAGGGAGTAATACCCTGTGCACATGCCGAGAAAACCAAAGACGGCACGCATGCAATGACGATGCGGTACCGGCGTTTTTAGCGACTTCACACCTACGCGTAATATAATGGGGATAAAAATCGCCAGCCCAAACACCTGACGGAAAAGTACGGCCTGGAAAGGTGTCATCCCATCATCCTGAAGCGCCTTTACAAGTGACAGCGATGCTGCAAAACAACAGGCAGCGCCTATCATCCAGAGTATACCAGCAACGGGATTGTGCTTATCGGGTGAGCCTGACGCAACTGCCATTTGAACCTAACTCCCACTTTGCTATCGCGGGTATTAAAATTATAGAATCTTACATGAGTGCGGCTTTAACTGCTATCAGAAGAATCCTTGCCGAGTGATTTGCAGACATCTAACCTTCCCGTTCCCATGTTAGAATAGAGTTTAATTATGGAATTTTTAAAAACAGGATTTCCTGAACCGACGGAAGTTTACCTAGAACCGACGCCGTACTTCGACTACGACAAGCCGGCGGTTGCCGAGTTCGCAGCCAACGCGATCGCGGGTGCAAAAACTGCAAAGGAAAAAGCAATTAAAGCGTTCTATGCCGTTCGAGACGCCATTCGTTACGACCCATATCGAATTACCGACCAACCCGGCGCCTACAAGGCTAGCGACGTTCTGAAGGTCGGCGCAGCTTATTGCATTCCAAAGGCATCCTTACTGACTGCGGTTACGCGTGCAGCCGGTATTCCCACTGCTATCGGCCTATCAGACGTTACTAACCACATGTGTACCGACCGCATGCGTGAGGCTATGGGCGGCAAGGATCTGTTCCTCCATCACGGTTACGCTGTTATGTTGATCGACGGCAATTGGGTTAAAGCTGCCCCCGCTTTCAATATCGAGCTGTGCGATAAATTCGATGTTACACCAACGGAATTCGACGGCGTAGAGGACGCCCTGCTGCAGGAATTCGATAAAAAGGGTCGCAGACATATGGAGTATGTTGCTACCCATGGCATTTGGTCTGACCTGCCTTTCGATCGTGTTTATGCCGATTTTAACGAGTATTATGGCCCGGAGTTGTGGGACCGATGCCGCAAAGCGGTAGAACAGAACGAGCAAAAACAAGCCAGACATTTCGAGGATGAAAAGCCCGTCACTTAATCAAAGTCGTTAAGTCGCGCCGCTTAAAAAAGCTTGCTAACGCTTTCATCGTTTAGTCTAAAAGGGTGGTATCGTCTCAATTCCCCTGTCTTATTTGGCAATAAGGATTGCTTATTATAATGGTTGATCAAACTTTGCGCGGCTTTATAGCAAATATTGAAGCAAATCTTCCTAATGAGTTTTTAAGAATTAACGCACCTGTCAAACGGGACTTAGACATCACTTCAACAGTGTTTGAGCTGGAAAGAAATGGAAAAAGCCCGCTGCTATTTTTTGAGAACGTGGAGGGTTTCGACCTACCAGTAGTAACGAATGTCGCAGGTAACCGCGACCTTTTATCGGTCGCGCTAAATACCCCTGCTGACAGATTACCGATTACGTATAGAGAGCGTTGTCAGGGATATCTGCCCGCGGAAACAGTAAACGACGCTCCATGGCAGGAGGTTATGCTAGAGGGCGATGCACTTGACCTGAGGAAATTGCCTATACCGCTCCATTTTGAAGTGGACGCAGCGCCATACATTACTGCTGGACAGATAGCCGCTCGCGACCCGGAAACTGGCATAGATACTATCGGTTTCCATCGATTGATGCTCAAGGGTAAGAATAAGTTGGGATTATCCATTCATTCTCGCCGCAGAATGTTTGAATTTCATCGGCGTGCAGAAGAGAGAGGAGAGCCGCTACCCGCAGTAATCACGATCGGTGTTCACCCGGTACATTATATGGGATCGATGGCTTACCACTATCCGCCTAATGTTCGGAAATACGATATCATAGGCGCTTTATTTGAAGAGCCTTATCGCGTGGCAAGATCCCAAACGGCAGATATCGAAGTTCCCGCCGGTGCCGAGATTGTCATTGAAGGAAAGATCTTGGCAGATACGCGTGAACCGGAGGGGCCCTTTGGTGAATTCACCGGCTATGCCTCCTACCGTTCAACAGAAAATATCTTCGTAGCCGACCGAATACAAATGAGAGCCGACGCAATTTTCCATAGCGTCGCATCAGGTACAGCAGCTGATCATATTTTAGTGTCTTCTATTAGTCGTGAAGCTGAAATACTCAATTCATTAAGGCGTAACTTGCCCAACGTTTTGGCGGTACATGTGCCTCTTTGCACGGTAGGTGCATTAATGGCCATTGTTCAAATTAAAAAGACTGCGGAGGGGCAGCCAAAACAAGCTATAATGGCAGCGTTGGGAACAGAATTTTATGTAAAGACTGTCGTCGTCGTTGATGAGGATGTAGATATCTTTAACTTGTCGGACGTTATGTGGGCGGTCAGTACAAGAACACGTGCTGACAAGGATGTGTCTCTTATTCACGGGGCAATGGGGGCGATCCTCGATCCGACTTCAGACCCAGAAACTCACACGCTGACTAAAGTTGGCATAGACGCAACGAAACCATCTGGTAAAGATTTTGCGGAGCGCCTTTACATATCAGATGAACAGCGCGCTAGAGTAAGAGACATTCTAGCGAGAGAAAACATTACCTTCTAACTTTCTACAACTGCCGACTTATATGATACCCGTTAGGTGGCTTATGCAGATCACAGCGTCACCCAGCGGAGTAGTCATAATACCACGCAATATTAACGGTTCATGTATGCTGAACAGCCAATTGGCGCTTTAGCATTTTGGAGCGGGGCGACTGGAAGACACCCTAATGTGCAGAGCTCGGCCCGCTTTTGCAGTCCCAGCGAAGTAGCATGACGCCTAGTTGCAAAAGAAAACACAGCCTATGTCGCCCTAACTGAGCCCAAGCCGTAAATTATGCAGTTGAAGAATTCAGTTCCGATCAACGTCAAGTTAGATTTTCTCGACAGCGGCGCCCTTCTGACCGACCGCCGGCACACCTCCCTCTTCACCCCAACGGGGTGCAGATTCAATGTGAACATGCAATTGATCCAACATGCGCATACACGACTGGTCGACAATGTCCTGCAGCGACTCAGGCCTGTTATAAAAAGCCGGTACTGGAGGAAATATAACTGCCCCCATCCGTGCTAAACGAGTCAAGTTTTCAAGGTGGCCAAGGTGAAGTGGGGTTTCTCGAATGGCTACCACTAACTTCCGCTGTTCTTTTAAAATAACATCCGCAGCGCGACTAATCAGGTCACCAGTATTACCCATCGCAATGTTGGACATAGTTTTTATTGAGCAAGGGGCGACAATCATACCTTCGGAGTGAAATGAACCCGAGGAGACGGAAGCGCCGATATTCCCGGGATTATGAACCTCGTGAGCAAGACTATTTATGTAATCGAGCGTAAGATCGTGCTCCATTTTCAGGGTAAGATTGGCAGATTTACTCATGACTAAATGAATTTCGATTTCCGGATCGGTACGCATAAGTTCCATAAGGCGCACACCGTAAATAGTGCCAGTAGCGCCCGTAACGCCAACGATTACTCTTTTCATAAATTAGTCCTCAGAAAACTGTACTACACCAATATAGTAGGATTTACGGTCCTGTCGACTAAGTTACCGATAAGCTTCTGATTTAAATGAAAAAAAATATCAAATGCCAATCAGGCTAAAACATATTAAAATCTCAGATTGTCATTAATTGTCGATGCCGATTGGCCAATAAAATCTTGTAAAAACTTACGAAGACTTTGGGTGGTCAGCGGATTGCCTGGAACCCTGAATGCGCTACCATCGAAATGGACGTCACGGCCGAGATAACCAATGGCGCTGATATCGTGCATGAGAGGTTAATCGCGGCATTAATTATTACTGCAATATAACATACTGGGGTTTTTCGTTGCAGTACCGGCGCCCGAGCGGAGAGCAATTGCGATTGCTGAATGGAAAATTTGTCGATAACGACAATAAGGGAGGTTTTATCACGAAGGCACGGGTCCGAAACGCATCAAAACAAACATTTTGTCGTCTTGTGATGCTAAGGATGACAATGGCAATCTATTAGCCACGAGCAAAGTCGCGCGCAGCTATAAACGTGATAGTCTCTGGAATATCGATAAAACTGAACGCAACGGACCCTTAAAATTTAATTCCCACGCCTCTTCTTATTAAGCGTAAAACTCTTAAATCAATGATTCGACGTTGCTGCTGATAACGTATTTAGGATTGTAAAGATGATTGCTTTCGACCGACGCAAATTCGGCCAAATTATAATTTCCGCTGGGCTTTTTTCAGCGGTACCAAAAATTAATCAGTCGCATGCTTTTACAGCCGACAAAACCTCCAGCTATCCCCCTATCATCGGGAGGGAACAAACCTATAAAACTCGGTATAAAGATTCCTTGGTCGATTTAGCGCGGAAGTTCGGTCTTGGATACACGGAAATCGTCTCTGCAAACCCCGGGGTAGATCCTTGGGTCCCAGGTGCGAACAAGCAAATTGTTTTGCCGACCGCGCATGTTCTTCCAAACGGCCCTCGCGAAGGCATTCTAATTAATCTTGCCGATCAACGAATGTACCTCTTTCATCCAAATGGCGAGACAGTCGACACCGCCCCACTTGGAATCGGGAATGAAGGCTGGGACACCCCGAAGGGCAGTACCAGGGTGGTAGGTAAGAAGCGAAATCCAACATGGTACGTGCCAAAATCTGTACAAGAGGATCAACCTGAGTTGCCGGCAATTATTCCGCCAGGTCCTGATAATCCTCTTGGATCACACGCCATTTACCTAGGTTGGCCCGCATATCTATTCCACGGAACTAACAAGCCATATGGGGTAGGCCGGAGGGTCAGTCATGGTTGTGTTAGGCTCTACCCGGAGGACATCGCCCGTATTTTCGATAATGTCGAAATAGGAACCAAAGTTACGGTTATTGACCAACCGCTGAAGATCACCCGATTGAATGACGAGCTATGGATCGAAGTGCATCCCAATCAAATACAGTCCGACGAAGTAGAACGAACAGGCAGGCACACCTATGCAAAACCACCGGAATTCGAGTTCCGGCTTGTGAATACTGCCGGCGAGTTGGCTCACAGTATTGATTGGAAGCTCGCCAAAAGGGCTGTCAGCGAGCGACGCGGCACACCGATACAGATTCTCACAAAAAAGACAGAGGGTCCCCGGAACTACCCAGGGGCGCCTGAAAAACTCTGAAGAGGAGCTATTTCCTGAGATTTTTTTGGAAAATACGATCGGCTTTATCACCAGCAGCCTTCGCCTCAGCAGCTGCACGGTTAGCAGCATTGGCAGCAGCTTGCGCAGCGGCTGATGCCTTATTTGCAGCGGCTTTAGCATCATTAGCAGTTGAAATCGCCTGATCAATTTTAGCCTGCGTTTCCGGAGTGGTCTCGCAACCCACAGCGAAAATGAGCGGAAGGGCGGCAGCAGCAATATATTTATAAATTTTCATTTTTTACTCCTCGTCGTTCACGATGCAGAAGCTCGCGACACAGAAATGACACCAAACTCTCTGATAATAAGGTTGAATACCTCAAAATCAGCGCCAATACCAGTCTTTGAGTGCGACAATAAAGTAAAAGGCTCAAACATACTTCTGAAACACGCGGCGGAATGACCTGTCGAAGCCCAATCTCAATTTCGACTGAAAAATTGTGGTCCTTCCAGCTAAGTTGCTTATTCAGCGGACCCGTTGAGTTGTTGCGGAAGACTCATTCGAAAAGCACTCAACAGTAGTCCATGTTTATCGTCATGTTGTGCGCCACTATAGCAACAGTGCTGACCAAACTGGCAACGTCTTTCACATGCGCGCATCGCCAACCTAAAAACGAACAAGCATTAACTTGATTCATTTCCTGTTGAAAAGATTTA
>CAJWSW010000032.1 GCA_913046035.1 uncultured Alphaproteobacteria bacterium
CGACCGCTATCGAGGCTCTCGGAAACAAGCAGCAATCAATTTACGGAAGGCAATCGCGCGATGACTCCTTGCATGTTTCTCCTCTGGGGCGATTTCGCCGTAGGTGCCCGCGTCACCGTCTCCGAGAAACATAGGATCATAACCAAAGCCCCTTGTCCCGCGAGGGGGCCATACCAACGTGCCGCCAACCGAACCCTCGAAAACCTCTGAGTGTCCGTCTGGCCAAGTCAAAGCCAGAGCACAGACAAATTGAGCGCCTCGATCCGGATTATCCCCCATTTCCCGATTAACTCGCGCCATGGCAACGCTAAAATTTTTCTCGGCGCCCGCCCAACGAGCGGAATAAATGCCTGGTGCACCATTCAGCGCGTTAACTGCTAGGCCAGAATCGTCTGCCAAAGCGGGCAACCTTGCCTCAAATGCGGCCGCATCTGACTTAAGCTTTGCATTCGCTCTGAAAGAAAGTCCAGTTTCCTCAGGCTCTGGTAAATCAAGTTCTGCAGCCGAAACAACGCTAATTGACCATGGGATTAATAAATCGCTGATTTCACGCACTTTTCCAGGATTATGGCTCGCGATAACAAGTCGGTTTTCAGTAAATTGGCGCGCCATTATGATTACGCAAGCGCCATAGTCTGCGCAGTTGTAAGTTCGCCAATGCCCTTCTTTGAGAGCTCCATCAAACGCAAAAACACCTCTTCTGAGAACGGCTTGTCCTCAGCAGTTCCCTGAACCTCGACAATTCCACCTCCTCCGGTTAGAACGAAGTTAGCGTCGGCTTGAGCATTAGAATCCTCCTGATAATCAAGATCAAGGATCGGCGTGCTATCGAAAATACCGCAAGACACCGCAGCTACCGAGCCTGTAATTGGGTCGGCATCCAAAGAACCCAAACCCACTAGCGTATCGGTAGCAAGCTTCAATGCGACCCAAGCGCCAGTAATAGATGCAGTTCGGGTACCGCCATCTGCTTGGATAACATCACAGTCGAGCCGGATCTGGCGTTCACCAAGCAAATTTAAATCCGTTACTGCTCGCAGAGAGCGCCCGATTAATCGCTGGATTTCCTGTGTTCGCCCCGACTGTTTGCCCCGCGCTGCCTCTCGATCCGTCCGATCATGCGTGGACCGCGGTAGCATCCCATATTCAGCTGTTACCCAACCACTGCCAGTATTACGCATCCATGGCGGCACACGCTCTTCAACAGTCGCGTTGCACAAAACGTGAGTACCCCCAAATTTAACGAGGCAAGAACCTTCGGCGTATGGTGTAAATCCCGTTTCAAACGATACCGATCGCATTTCGTCTGAGGACCGTCCTGAAGGCCGCATGGTGATCTCCTATATGTTACAGCGGCCGCAAGCTATCTAAGCTGCGGTCGAACGTAAAGTGACATCTTACCCACCATCACCGTTGACAAAAAATAGCCCGGCACTACATTTTGATCGCGCCTCGGTAACCAAAATGAGCAATTCGCATATTAGCATTGTAAATGAGTTAAACGATCGATCTCGTGATGTATTTCGCGAGCTAGTCGAAGCATTCGTTTCCAACGGAGAGCCCGTGGGATCTCGTACACTATCGCGGCGTCTCCAAATGCCACTCTCCCCGGCAACAATCCGCAACGTTATGTCGGATCTTGAGGACATGGGGTTACTTTATGCACCCCATAAGTCAGCTGGCCGACTTCCGACAGACGCGGGACTGCGTATGTTTGTGGATGGCCTCTTAGAAATTGGGGATCTTAGTTCAGAAGACCGGGAAAGTATTGAAGCGCATTGTATCACACACGGAACAAATCTTGATGAGGCGTTGGGTGAAGCAACCTCGCTACTCTCCGGTCTTGCACAATGTGCTGGACTGGTTTTTGCCCCGAAGACTGCACGCCCCCTTAAGCACGTCGAATTCGTTAATTTGGGTGACGGGCGAGTCCTAGCAGTCCTAGTCACTGATGAAGGTTTTGTCGAAAACAGAATAATTAACATGCCACCGGGAGCACCGCCGTCTGCACTGGTGCAGGCAGGCAACTACCTCAATACTCGGCTTGCAGGTAGAACCATCGATGAAGCACGACGCGCTATTGCGTCAGAAATTAGTCAACGGCGCGCACAAATAGATGAGATTACCGGAAAACTGATCGATGCGGGGCTCGCCGCTTGGGCTGGGGACCGGCAAAGCGCTAATGCGAGTGGCATAGGCACGCTTATTGTAAAGGGGCAGGCGCGACTTCTCGATGAAATCTCGGCCACCCAAGATCTTGAGAGGGTGCGGGGTCTTTTCCAGGCTCTTGAAACAGAGGAGCTGTTGGTCAAACTTTTGGACGTGACCGACAGTGCAGAAGGCGTTCAAATATTCATCGGCGCAGAAAACACGCTCTTTGACCAAGCCGGCTGTTCGCTGGTCGTCGCGCCGTTCAAAGGCGAAAGTCAAACCATCGTGGGTGCAATCGGCGTTATCGGACCGACCCGCTTAAACTATGCACGCATTATTCCCATGGTCGACTATACCGCTCGGGTAATTGACAAAATTATTGGATAAAAGGCAAAGAATGTGACTGGAAAAGATAAAGATAACGGTACTAAAGAAGAGAAAACCGAGGCACCGGAAACAAGCACTGAGGGCACCAACGGGAGCGAAATAGAAAACAAAGATGCGGAAGATACCATCTCGGATGCCGATGAAACAACAGAAGAGCTTACACCGGATGAGGAAATAGCGGAATTAAAGGACAAGTTACTGCGGACCCTCGCTGACATGGAGAATCTGCGTCGGCGCTCTCAAAAAGATCGTGAAGATGCGGTTAAGTTCAGTGCTGCCAATTTTGCTCGCGATATGTTGTCGGTTGCAGACAACCTGCGCCGCGCGACGGAGTCAATTCCGAAGGAAGATGAAGCTGACGGCGTTTCGCTGGCTGCATTCATAGAGGGCATCTCCCTTACTGAAAAAGAACTTATATCGACATTAGAGCGCCATGGAATACGGAAGATCGAACCGATGGGCGAAAAATTCGATCCAAAATTTCACGAGGCGATGTACGAGGTCCCCTCTGCGGATGCGGAAAACGGAACCGTTATGCAAGTTGTTGAGGCTGGTTACGTAATTCACGACCGACTATTACGCCCGGCCAAAGTTGGCATTGCCAAGGTAGCTCCTCGTCCAAACGAGCTTGAGGATGAGATTAAACGAACAGAATAAGTCGACAAGTGGACAATTGAACCAGCCGAGACACTAATCCGAGTTTGGCGAAGTTGTTTTTCCGAATACATTGTGCCGGTAGCGAGAGTCTGACCTAATTTCTCCGCCACAACCTATTGTAACGTCAAAGATGGGTACCTATATACCCGTCATAATCATGCAATCATTTTGCAGAAAATTTGGGGATTCTATGGGTGTTTAAAAGCGTCCAAAGAATCCGCTTGATAGCGGGGCAAGAGCCATGGGCAAAGCAATAGGTATCGATTTGGGCACCACGAATTCGTGCGTGTCCGTCATGGAGGGCTCGGACGCCCGCGTAATTGAAAATTCTGAAGGTGCGCGAACTACCCCTTCAATGGTGGCGTTCGCAGAAAATGAAGAACGTTTAATAGGCCAGGCGGCGAAACGACAAGCGGTCACTAATCCGGTCAATACCTTGTTTGCCATCAAACGTCTTATCGGACGTTCGTTCGACGATCCAACAACCAAAAAGGACGAGGATCTCGTTCCTTATAATATCGTCAAAGCAGAAAATGGTGACGCGTGGGTTGAGGCTGATGGTGAAAAGTACTCCCCCAGCCAAATATCGGCTTTTATCCTGCAGAAGATGAAGGAAACTGCAGAGGCGCATCTAGGAGACGAGGTGACAGAGGCGGTTATTACCGTACCTGCCTATTTCAATGACTCGCAGCGACAGGCGACAAAAGACGCCGGTAAAATCGCCGGCCTCGACGTTTTGCGCATTATAAACGAGCCGACGGCAGCTGCACTCGCCTATGGGTTAGAGAAAAACGAGGCAGGTACAATCGCAGTCTATGATCTCGGTGGTGGAACTTTTGATGTTTCGATCCTTGAAATCGGCGACGGGGTCTTTGAGGTAAAATCCACTAACGGCGACACTTTTCTAGGCGGTGAAGATTTTGATGCCCGCATAATGGATTACTTGGCGGACGAATTTAAAAAAGAAAACACCATAGACCTGCGTGAAGACAAGCTAGCATTGCAAAGGTTGAAAGAAGCCGCCGAGAAAGCAAAAATTGAACTTTCTTCCTCAGCGCAAACAGAAGTTAATCTTCCGTTTATCACCGCGGATCAGGCTGGTCCTAAACATCTCAACATAAAGCTTACGCGAGCTAAGCTGGAGGCGTTGGTGGATAATTTGGTGGAGCGCACGGTTGGCCCGTGCAAAGCTGCACTGAAAGATGCTGGACTATCTGCCGGAGAGGTTGATGAGGTAATTTTGGTCGGCGGTATGACCCGCATGCCCAAAGTAATCGAAACAGTTAAGAACTTCTTCGGGCGAGATCCACACCGTGGTGTTAATCCTGATGAGGTTGTAGCCATAGGCGCGGCAATTCAAGCAGGTGTTCTAAAGGGCGACGTTAAAGACGTATTACTTCTCGACGTCACGCCGCTATCACTCGGTATCGAGACCCTGGGCGGGGTATTTACCCGTCTCATTGACCGTAACACTACCATTCCTACAAAAAAAAGTCAGACTTTCTCCACAGCAGAGGATAGTCAAAATGCTGTTACTATCCGGGTCTTCCAAGGCGAGCGAGAAATGGCATCTGACAACAAACTGCTTGGCCAGTTTGACTTGGTCGGCATTCCACCCGCCCCGCGAGGTGTCCCACAGATCGAAGTAACATTCGACATCGATGCCAACGGGATAGTTAACGTTAGCGCCAAAGATAAGGCAACAAACAAAGAACAGACCATCAGAATACAGGCATCTGGTGGTTTGTCAGACGATGACATTGAACAGATGGTCCAAGACGCCGAAGCTAATTCCGAAGCCGACCAGAAGCGCCGCGCGTTGGTGGAGGCACGCAATAATGCAGACAGCCTTATTTACACAACAGAAAAGACAATGGCCGATCACGGGGAGTCACTCTCCGATGATGACAGGGGAAGCATCGAAAGCGCGATTGCAGACCTAAAAGCAGCCATAGAGCCCGAGGACGCTGATCCCACGGATATAACCACTAAAACCGAAACTTTAGCTCAAGCAGCCCAGAAACTTGGTGAGGCACTCTACAAAGCGCAACAAGAAGAAGCCGCAGCGGCTAGTGAGCCAGGAATGAAAGATGCAAGCGACATCAGTCCAGAGGCAGGTGAAGAAAATGGCTCCACCGTTGTTGACGCCGACTTTGAAGAGGTCGACGACGAACCGAAAGACAAGTCGGCCTAACAAGCTAAGCGTATAATATATCCGGTATACCGCCTCAGGCTGAATGTAGCCTGCGGCGCTTGCCAGAGGGGGGCGCTAAGCCATGGCGAAACAAGATTACTATGAAACCCTTGGGGTTAATCGCAGCGCCGATGAAAAGACGCTAAAAAGCGCTTATCGAAAACTAGCTATGCAATATCATCCAGATAGAAATCCGGATGACTCTGCTGCCGAAGCAAAATTCAAGGAGGTTAGCGAAGCATACGACATCTTGAAAGATGAAGAAAAACGCGCTGCGTATGATCAATTCGGACACGCTGCCTTTGAGGGCGGTGGAGCTAGCGGTGGCGGAGGGTTTGATTTCGGTAGCGGTGGTGGATTTGCCGATATTTTCGATGAAATGTTCGGCGACTTCGTGGGTGGCGGACGCCAAACAGGGAACCGTGGTCGAACGGGGGCTACACGTGGGTCTGATCTCCGTTACAATATGCAGATTAGCCTTGAAGATGCATTTGAAGGCCGCGAAACCCAAATCCGGGTGCAAACTGCGGTAACCTGCGACGATTGCGGAGGGTCGGGCGCAGCGAAAGGATCGCTCCCAACGACCTGCCATACCTGCCAAGGGCGGGGCAAAGTCCGGGCTCAACAGGGCTTTTTCACAGTCGAGCGCACCTGCCCCACATGTAATGGGACTGGAAGAATAATAGAGGACCCGTGCAAAAGCTGTAGCGGAGCTGGGCGAGTCCAAAAAGAAAAGACACTTAAAGTCACCATCCCTGCGGGCGTTGAGGACGGGACCCGTATTCGTCTATCCGGCGAGGGTGAGGCTGGTGTTCAGGGTGGTGGGGCTGGTGATCTTTATATTTTCATAGCGGTCGCGCCGCACCGTCTGCTGAAACGCGAGGGCGCCGATCTGCATGTACGGGTGCCGATCCCTATGGCAACAGCTGCATTAGGCGGTTCGATCGAGGTGCCAACTATTGAAGGAAAGCGAGCGAAAGTCACTATCCCAAAAGGGGCGCAGTCGGGCCATCAATTTCGTTTGCGTGGGAAGGGTATGTCGGTGCTGCGCAGCCAAGGCCGGGGGGACATGTATATAGACGTTATTGTCGAAACCCCGGTTAATTTGTCGAAGCGTCAGGAAGAGCTGCTCCGAGAGTTCCACGGGGAAAAACCACTTAAAGGCCAGAGCACAACGAGTCCTGAGTCAGAGGGTTTCTTCTCCCGTGTAAAAGATCTTTGGGACGATTTGACAGATTAAGTCTGCAGCATTTTTTCCCGCTCAAGGCCCGGCTGAAATCCAGCCAACATTAGTTCAAGCATCTTAATACGTCATGCAAGCTGCATTCAGGACACCACCGGCAAGTGAGGCTGAGCCCAGCCACAAGCCACTTGCTAATTCACCGTTTTCTATCCGTTTTGAAATATTGGGCATGGGTAACCTCGCAAAGAAATAAATTAAGATCTGCACCAGCAGCGCAATCCCGCCCCATATCGCAACATCTATCAGGTTGACCGAGCCTGCAATAATGTTTGCAAGTGGAAGACAAAAACCGATTAAGCTGCCCGCAAACGCGATGGCGGCTGCCAAATTATTCTCGCGGATCAGGGAAATTTCAGGATGCGGGGTCACCCACATGTAGACCACAATATAGAGAAGAGTAATAAGGGATGCCGTACCGAGATAACCTAAAAAGGCGACAAGGCCATTCGTTGACTCAACAAGTTCCATAAACCCCTACCCTTGATATCAAAACCTTAAAATACGATGCCGGATTCACTATAAACAACCATTGTAAGAAAGGCGAAATTACAATCAATAATGCGACCACTTGCACTTCCCCAAAATTCGCCGTAACGACATCTTATCAAACCATAGGGAGATGGTTCAGCATGGGCATCAAAAGGATTGGTATAATTGGAGCGGGCGGACGAATGGGAAAGGCCTGCATCCACGAGGTAATTGAAAACAAAAACTGCACGTTAGTGGCCGCAACCGACATTACTCAATCTCCTTTGATCGGCCGGGATGCGGGCGAGATCGTCGGCGCCGACGCCCAGGGCATTTTGATCACCAACGATGCGGAAGCAGCAATCGCTGCTTCGGACGCAGTGATAGAATTTACCCTCCCAGAACCGACCGTTGCCCACGTGGCGTTAACGGCAGAGGCGAGCGTAGCACACATCATTGGAACGACCGGCTTAACAGACGATCAGGAGGCGGCCCTAAAAGCAGCAGGCGAAAAAACCGTCGTCATGCACGCTCCGAATATGAGTCTGGCTGTTAACTTATTATTCGCGCTAACTAGACAAGTTGCTGCAACATTAAACGATGACTTTGATATTGAAATCTATGAAATGCACCACAAGCATAAGATTGACGCCCCATCCGGAACAGCAGTCGGTTTAGGGCGCGCCGCTGCTATGGGCCGAGGTGTCAATATTGATGATGTGGCGCGTTGGTCACGGCACGGTATTACTGGCGAGCGAAAGCGTGGCGATATTGGTTTCGCCAGCCTACGCGGCGGGAACGTTGTCGGCGATCACACCGTGACATTTGCAGCAGAGGACGAGCGCTTGGAAATCAGCCACAAAGCCCAATCTCGCCAAATCTTCGCCCGTGGTGCAATTCATGCAGCGCAATGGTCAGTTGGAAAGGACGCTGGCTTCTACAACATGTTCGATGTACTAGGGATCGATAATTAGACACATCAATGCGACACTAGCGGACGCAGTACGCGTCGATTTGATCGAATCTCTATCCTGACACTAAATTAAATACCGGTAAGTCCAGGTGACTTTGGCTTTTTCTTCGCACATACCGCAAAACTCGCCCGCCAAGGAAGAAAAGACATAAAAGATTAGTGCGAATCGCGCAGATGTTCCGGTTGGCGCAGCATTCTCAACGCACCCTTCAATGCATTAGCCAACTCCACACGTTCCTCGGGTGCTAAAAATTCCCCAATCTTTAGATACTTACCATGGCTAGACAATACGAGCTGACTATCATGTTTAACAGGGGTGTCGATATAGACCTTTAGCCAGTATGGCTGAAACCGCCAACGCTGTAATTTCCCGGACGGGCTTATTCTCTCAATAATTAGCGAGTCCTTTTTAAGTCGCACTGTTTCTTGGAGACTAGCCCAACGATAATTGGCCTTAAATGCAAAATATATCAATGCCAGATCAAGCCCAAAAAAACCCAGAACAGGCCACGCGCCGATCAACATAAACGCAATACCCGCCACGCCACTAACCGCCACAATTGCTGTCATAAGTATTAAGAAACCTCTCGGTTTCAGGCTTGAATTTGGCTGCAAAACCGCGTTGAAGAGATAATCACCACCCGAACGCGGGTGTACTATTTGGGTGTTAAGATTTTGTTTATCGGCTGACATAGGGAAATCATAGTAAATGCTCTCAATCTGTCCAGACATTATCGGTGAGCTGGTAACCCATAAATTTTATGGCAGGCGAAGGCTCACTCTTCCACCTTTGGCGTCACCCAGTTACAACTCATAAATGCGTGCCACCATGCCAATAAAACACGTCGATGAGTTCTTCGCTCGACTTTCTGCCGCGGACCCAACGCCGAAAGGAGAATTGAACTACGTCAATGAATTCACCTTAACTGTTGCTGTGGTCCTATCCGCCCAAGCCACCGATGCCAGCGTAAACAGGGCAACAGCCCAACTATTTGAGATCGCGGACACACCAGAAAAGATGTTGGCGCTCGGCGAGGCTCAGGTGCGCGATCATATTAAAACCATTGGGCTCTACCGCAACAAAGCGAAAAATGTGATTGCACTCTGTCAGATGCTGATATCCGATTTCAACAGCGAAGTTCCGAAAACCCGCGACGAGCTAGTGAGATTACCCGGTGTGGGTCGCAAAACCGCGAACGTTGTTCTCAACATGGCATTTGGCCAGCCGACAATGGCAGTCGATACGCATATTTTTCGCCTTGGTAACCGCACTGGCATGGCTCCAGGTAAGAATGTAGAGGAGGTTGAAAAGAAGTTGTTAAAACGCATCCCCATGGATTGGCTGCTGTATGCTCATCATTGGCTAATCTTACACGGACGCTATGTTTGCAAGGCAAGAAAGCCAGAATGCTGGAGATGCATTGTAAAAGACCTTTGCCGTTTTAAAAGTAAGCCGAAGGAATAAACAGTGTTTTTAGCCCGACACGGTCAAACGATGTTCAACATCACTTTTGGTGCAACAAAAACTGACCCCGGGATCAAAGACCCACCATTAACCGAGGACGGCCAACGTCAGGCCGACGAATTAGCCGGCCGGGTCGCGAATCTACCTGTAACGCGGATTATTTGTAGTCCCTACACGCGAGCCCTGCAAACCGCGCATGCTATTTCAGAACGTTTGAGCCTCCCAATTAGTGTAGACGCGAACATCCGCGAACGCAGCGCTTACGTTTGTGACATCGGGACTCAAGCACCCATTCTAGCCCAAGCCTGGCCGCACCTAGAATTCTCGCACCTAGACAACGTTTGGTGGAATAAAGAAGAAGAGCCTATCCCAGCTTTTCACCTCCGATGCGCCAATTTCCGCGACATGATGGCAACAACGGATGACTGGGCCCAGGTAGTCGTGATTACTCATTGGGGCGTAATCCGTTCGCTTACCGGACAACAACTTAAAAACGCAGAGCTGATAAACTGCGATCCCCGCGATCCACACCCACCATTGGCAGAGACCTGGCTCTAAATATTAAGCAGTCGAAAATGCCTATTACGAGCTACCGAAGATAATGAAACCCCACCGTTCTGCCTTTTAATTCAGATTTTTCCTGGCCGGATTGCCCACCGTTCACATCCATGGTACCGAGGAGTTGTACACAAATTGGAGCATCAAATGGCTGAAAACCCGGAACCGTCGATTAAGAATGTTGGTAACGGTACTGGCGTAGATCCAGATCAAGGTTCCGTGCCACTCGGTATAGGCGCGCAATACATCAAAGATCTCTCCTTTGAAAATCCGCGCGGTATCGAGACCTTATCGGCAATTCAAAATAACCCTGACGTGAACGTTGATGTAAGCACCAACGCCCGATCCGTTGGCGAAGAAGGCATGTTTGAGGTTTCGGTGTTCATTCGCGCCGAGGCGACCGTAGATGACGCCCCGGTTTTTATTGTTGAACTGACCTATTCCGGCATAATCCAAGTATCTGACGTCCCAGAAGAAGATATAAAGCCGATTGTGCTAATCGAAGGGCCTAAACATTTATTTCCTTTCGCTCGCGCAATCATCTCAAACGCCGTCCGGGACGGTGGTTTTCCACCATTGTTAATAAATCCGATTGATTTTGGGGCGTTGTATATTGAACAACACATTAATAGCAACGGCTCGGATATTTGAGACGCAATAAACGCACCCAGAGTGACATAAAGCGCCAATTATTCTACCGGCTGCTTCTTTCGCAACCACATTGAGTCATTTAGTTTGGCAAGAAACGCGTCATGGGCCGCGAGTTCATCCGGCAAAGCTGTATGAGGACGCGGTGGGCGCAGCGCTTTTTTAGGGTTCAATCTTTTCACGGCTGCGGCATCGTCTATACTAGAGTTCTCATCTTTGTCTTGCGTGAGACTAAGATCCGGCTGCCGGCCACCACAAAACTCTAAATAAACTTCGGCTAGCAGTTCAGCATCAAGCAAAGCGCCATGTTTTATACGGGATGAATTATCGATATCAAACCGTCGACAAAGCGCATCAAGTGACGCAGGTGCACCCGGAAAGCGACGTCGAGCAAGCGCAACTGTATCTATCGACCGGCTCATCGGGAGAAGAGGATGGTTTAAAAGCCGAAGCTCGGCATTGATAAACCCCATATCGAATTTTGCATTGTGGATAATCAAAGGATCATCATTTATAAATTCTAAAAAAGCGTCGGCTATATCTGCGAATACTGGAAAACCCCTCAAGAATTCCTCACTAAGCCCATGGATAGCAAAAGCCCCACTTGGCATATCTCGTTCGGGATTGATATATTGATGATAGGTCTTTCCAGTAGGGATATGGTTAACAAGCTCAATGCAACCGATTTCTACAAGCCGATCTCCTGTGAGTGCATCCAAACCTGTAGTTTCAGTATCTAGTGCGAGCTCTCGCATTCGTAGCTCCTCCGTTTGCTCTTTTATATGCGGTCCGATCTGCGTATGTGTCGGGAGGCCAGTGCGTCGCCTGCACCTGTTTCATTAATCTCACTATTCTTTGCAAATGCCGCAAGGTTTCCGCCCGACCGCGCCCGCTCGGCACTACAAAATCGGCACGCTGTCGCTTCGCAGCGTCAGGCATCTGGCGCAGCAGTATTCCGTTGAATTTTTCCTCAGTCATATTTGAACGACTTAGTACTCGTGCCGCCTGAACAAATGCCGGCGCCGATATGACCACAGAAGCGTCACAGCGCTTATCAAGGTTTACTTCAAATAAGAGGGGTACATCTAAGACGACTAATGGTTCGCGGCGTCGGCCGCAGCGCTTTAAAAAATTGTCCTGAATTTTGCGAACTATTGGATGAACAATTGACTCTAGAAGCTTCAGCGCTGCGTCGTCATTAAAGACCCGTTCGCCGAGTGTGTTTCGGTCCACCGCCCCTTTTTTGACCACCCCCGGAAATGCATCATCGAGAAGCCCTACTGCTTCGCCAGCTTTCCCAAGTACCTTATGAACCGACGCGTCGGAGTCATAAACAGGCACACCCATCCGCCGAAGCATAGCTGAAGCAGTGGATTTTCCCATCCCAATTGAACCAGTCAAACCAAGAATAATCACAGGGCCTCCAACACATAAGCGCGCAAGGCATCGTTTACCTCGGGGTCGGGTCCAAACCAATCCCGGAACCCTTGGCGAGCTTGGTGAAGAAGCATGCCAAGGCCATCTACCGCAACATTACCTCGAGCGCGGGCAGCCGCTAAAAGTGGCGTCTCAAGTGGTACATAAACAATGTCGTAAACCACCGCAAATTGAGGCAATGCGTAAAGAGGAAGATCAAGCGGCGGCTGCCCCCGCATACCAAGGGAGGTGGCATTAACCAGCAAATTTGCATCAGACAGCGCAACCGCGCGACTTTCCCAAGGCACAGGACGGATTGGCGGTCCAAACTCATCCGCTAACGCCTCCACTCTTTGAGGTGTTCGGTTTATAACGAAAATCTCTGGTGCGCCCGCGTCTTGCAGGCCAGCAACGATCGCCCGCGCGGCACCGCCTGCTCCCAACACAACTGCTGGCCCTGTGTTTGCGTGCCATGAGGGGCAGGCTTCGCGCAAAGATTCAAAAAAGCCAAAAAAATCTGTATTTGCACCGTGGAGTTTGCCACGACGAACCACAATTGTATTTACCGCTTTAAGCCTTTGCGCCATATGATCTACTTTGTCCATTGCCGTGTATGCGATTTCCTTGTGCGGTAGCGTCACATTCATACCTGCTAATCCTAAAAGCGGAATTGAACGAAAAGCGTCGTACGCTCGCTCTGGGTGCACGGCAAACGGAGCATAAACACCATCGATCTCGTGCTTACGCAGCCAAAAATTGTGAATTTGAGGGGACTTCGAGTGGTTGATAGGCCAACCAGCAACGCCAGCGACAACGGCACCCCCAGTAAAAGTCATATCATCAAAATTCCTTTAACGCGCAGGAAATCAAGCAAAGCCAATAAAGGTAAACCAAGGATCGTGTAATGTGATCCGCTGATATCTGAAAATAGTTGAACGCCGAGAGATTCGACTTTATACGCGCCCGGCCCATTAAGAATATCCGCGCTAGCGGTATTAAGATATTCGTTCAAAAATTCATCCGTTACATCGGCGCGAATAGTTAATTTCGCATTGCTGGAGGCGTGCCAAATGCGCCTCCCAGCCTCAGCAATCACGGCGTATGAAATGAGTTCATGCTCATGACCTCGCAATTCCTGTAATTGTTTAAGTGCATCAGCTCGATTAACGGGTTTATTGAAGATAGTATCGCGAAAGGCCAAAACTTGATCCGCTCCTAGCACTATCTTGTCGGGGATTTTTTGCGACACACTTATCGCCTTTGCCTCAGCTAACACTTCTGCGATTTCTACCGGAGATGCACCATCCGTTCCCATACTTATTTTAAACTCTTGCTCATCAACGCGTGACGGCTTAACGGTGTATGGCACACCAGCAGCCTTTAAAAGGAAGGCACGTGTTGGGCTCGCAGAGGCTAAAACGATTTTTTTGTTCGCGCTCCCCACCGTCAAATCAGATTGGAGTATTTCGGCCATAACTACTCGCCCCCCTGTTCATCCCGAAAACGAGTATAAAGTTGAAAAATTGCAGCGGCTGTCTCTTCGATAGACCGGCGGGTTACATCAATGACAGGCCAAGCGTGTCTTGAAAAAAGTTTGCGGGCTTCAGCGATTTCTGCCTTAACATTCGCGATATCGACGTAAGCCGTTTTTGGCTCTTGATTGAGCATTAGCAAACGATTGCGCCGGATTTGGACAAGACGCGCAGGTGAGGCAGTTAATCCAACTATAAAAGTACCGCCAAGTTCAAAAACTGTATTTGGTAGCTGTATCCCTGGAACGAACGGAACGTTCGCAGTCTTTAAACCATAATGATTAGCTAAATACACTGATGTTGGTGTTTTCGAGGTCCGCGATACGCCAATGAGAACTAAATCAGCTTCTGTCATATTTTGTGCTGCTTGTCCGTCGTCGTGTGCCATGACGTAGTTTAACGCTTCGATACGGTCAAAATATTCTGCATTGAGCGTATGCTGTCCGCCTGGCCTATTGACAGTTTTCCTATTTAGGTAATTGCCGAGGCACTCAATGATAGGATCAAGCACTGATACACACGGGATGTTCATCCGCGCACATTGCTCTATCAGTGGTTGACGTGTTCGTGTGCTTACCAACGTAAAAATTACAGGCCCAGGGTTTTGGCGTATTCCTTCGATCACCTGTTCCATTTGTGCAGAAGACCTTACCATCGGCCAAATATGTTCCTGCGCCGCGACACCTTCAAACTGGACTATACTTGCTTTCAACACTCCAAGTGTTGTCTCCCCAGTAGAGTCAGAAATTAAGTGGATGTGGAATTGTTCGTTCAAAACTATTCCTCAGTGATTCGTTTGCCAGCAATCGATTTTTAATTTTATTTGGGGATAACAGCCTAAATCTGAAAATAGATAAAAACTATGCCCGAAAGCATCAAACATATCAGTAGGCTTGTTAACCGTCGATAAGATCGCACTGGCGCTTGTATATTTTTCTTTATCCACTTAATTCATATAAAACGCAGCGTTTTTAAATCGCGTAATTTCATGCGTTCACGAATATCTATACAAAGATATTATAAAAATGCACACAGTCTCTGGCCCTGTAAAAAAGTCTGAGGATAAAAAATCGTCCCCAATATCCACAGGACCAACTATCTACTACAACTAATTTCTTATTAGAAATTAATAAATTGGTCTTCGTCATAACCGCACTTCGTGAGATATTTCACAAATAATGACTGTTATTTCAAAACCACTCATTAGAGCGCTAAAAGGTGAACCGGTCTTTCCACCGCCAATATGGTTAATGCGTCAGGCGGGAAGGTACTTGCCTGAATATCGGAAGGTGCGTGAGGAAGCCGGTGGCTTTCTGAGCCTTTGCTACGATCCAGAAAAAGCTTCAAAAGTTACACTGCAGCCGCTTGATCGTTTTGGATTTGATGCCGCTATATTATTTTCGGATATTCTAGTAGTGCCACATGCACTCGGTCAAAAGGTTACATTCGAGGCTGGCGAAGGACCGCGTCTTGAGCCGATTCGAAACATAGACGATCTGGGTGCGCTCTCGTCTGAAAATTTACAGGAAAACTTGGAACCGATTTACGAGACCGTGCGCCGGGTCTCTGAAAAGCTGCCTGATAACTCAGCACTCATTGGCTTTGCAGGTGCACCATGGACAGTTGCAACCTACATGGTCGAGGGAAGCGGAAGCCGTGATTATCCAAATGCAAAAGGATGGGCGTTGGGTGAACCGGATACATTTCAGTCGCTCATAAATCTATTAGTTGACGCTACAAGTGCTTATTTGATACGGCAAGTTGAGGCGGGTGCCGAGGCACTCCAGTTGTTTGATACTTGGGCTGGCGTTTTACCCAAACATGCTTTCGATAGGTTTAGCATGGAACCGATCTGCGAAATATCGCGCAGGATTAAGGAAGTGTATCCCGATATTCCCGTGATAGCATTCCCACGTGGCGCGGCCCTTTACCTGCCCACACTTGCACAACGTTCAGAGATCGACGCTATTGGAATCGATTATGCTACCGATGTTAACTGGGCGGCTGCGGAGTTACAGCCCTTCGCAGCGGTGCAGGGAAATTTTGATCCGGTTCTATTAATGACTGGAGGCCAACAATTGGAAACTTGCGCTCGCGGTATTGTAGACGCCTTATCAGGGGGAGGACATATTTTTAACCTTGGTCATGGTATTTTGCCCTCGACCCCAATAGAAAATGTTGAACGGCTAATAGAGGCAGTGCGTAGATGAGCCGAACAGCAGTAGTAATTTATAATCTGGGTGGTCCCGATAGCCCTGATGCTGTTCGGCCGTTCCTGAGGAATCTTTTTTCTGATCCGATGATCTTGCGAGTTCCCCGGCCGATACGTTGGATGCTTGCGTTGTTTATTTCATGGAGGCGTGCACCTGTCGCGAAGGAAATATATAGCGAACTAGGTGGACGATCACCCATTCTTCCAGAAACAGAAAAACAAGCTGCAGCGTTGCAGTTAATCCTAGGCAATGATTTTAAGATTTTCATTGCTATGAGGTATTGGCACCCCTTTGCGGATGCGGTTGCAAGGGACGTCGCAGATTGGAAGCCGGATAAAGTGGTCCTGTTGCCTCTCTATCCACAGTTTTCGACTACGACAACCGAAAGTTTCACACGCGTTTGGCATCCAGCCGCAGTGGCAGCAGGTCTTTCTGCTCCGACAACTGAAATCTGCTGTTGGCCGGAAGCAGACGGGTTCACTAAAACCGTAGCACGTCTCACAGACGCAGCGATTGATCAACTTTCCGACAAAACGCCCTTTCGTGTTTTATTTTCCGCGCACGGATTACCGCAAAAGATTATTGATGCAGGCGATCCCTATGCACATCAGGTTGAGCGTACTGCCGTAGCAATTCGGGGGCATATGCGACACGCTTTAACAGATCACTTGGTTTGCTACCAAAGTCGTGTTGGACCGTTGGAATGGATTAAGCCATATACTGAAGATGAAATAAAAAGAGCGGGAGAAGAAAAGCGTTCACTTATCGTTGTTCCGGTTGCGTTTGTGAGCGAGCATTCTGAAACACTAGTCGAGCTTGATATCGAGTATGCCGAGTTAGCAGCTGCTTCAGGGGTTCCCGAATACTCACGTGTTCCAACTGCAAGCGCCGACAAAAGTTTTATTGAATCGCTTGCTAATTTAGTTAGATCTTCGCCGAAGGAAGGAACTATGGCTGGCGGTGCTTTCTGCGCAGCGACATATGCAGATTGCCCTTGTCGAGCGGGCGCAACGCACAGTGACTGATTATTATCTTTGGTTCAAAGTATTACACGCTTTTGGCTTTATCGCTTGGATGTCAGGCATATTCTATTTACCTAGGCTATACGTATACCACGCTGATGCTGCCATAGGCTCTATCCAATCTGAAACATTTAAAGTGATGGAGCGTCGCCTCTTATACGGGATTATGAACCCCTCAATGATCGTCACTTTAGTATTTGGTGGGCTCATGTTGCTTTCAGGTGGATACATTGACTGGTCGGCGGGCTGGATCTGGATGAAGCTCTCGATGATAGTGCTAATTTTACTGGTCCACATTCTATGTTTTCGCTGGTGCTTTGATTTTGCCAGTGATCGCAATACTAGATCTGCGAAGTTTTACAAGATATGGAATGAAGCCCCGGTCTTTCCACTTTTAGTTATCTTGATTATGGCAATAGTAAAACCGTTTTAGTTAGAGTGTTCCGAGAAAAAAAGCTTTGACGCCCCAAAATTTAAACTCGTGCAAACCACCTAAGAGTTTCACAGCTTATTAAGCCTGATAAGTCGAAACGCACAGCCCGAAAAACAAATAAGTAAAATATCGATCTGAAAGTCTCGTTTGAGCTGATGAAACCGCCAATGAAATTGGAACAATCAGAGATTGACTTGCGCTATGTGATTTATTAGTTATTCACGATAACCGGGTCAGCGGTCTGCTGTTTATACTCGGGAACACCCGGTAAATACGACTGAATAGAACAATCTCTAAGTAATATGGTTGCTATTTAGTCCAGTTATGACCCCTATATTCCTCCTCTCATCACTAAGAACTTCCACCCCATATTTTGGTCTGAATGTATGAACCTCAAAGAACTAAAAGAGAAAACGCCTGCTGAATTATTAGCTCACGCGGAAGAATTAGAGATAGAAAATGCTTCTACGCTCCGCAAACAAGATATTATGTTTGCGATATTAAAGCAGCTTGCCGAGAATGATGTGTCAATTTTCGGTGATGGTGTGTTAGAGATTTTACAGGACGGGTTTGGTTTCTTGCGTTCTCCAGAAGCCAATTACCTACCAGGTCCAGACGATATTTACGTGTCTCCTAGCCAGATACGCCGCCTCGCTCTCCGTACCGGAGATACCGTTGAGGGCGAGATCCGCGCGCCCAAAGATGGCGAACGCTATTTCGCTTTGTTAAAAGTAGGTCAGATAAACTTTGATGAGCCGGACGGTGTTCGTCACCGCATCAATTTCGACAATTTAACGCCATTGTATCCGGAGGAAAAACTCAATTTAGATTCTGGTGATCCAACGGTCAAAGATATGACACCACGTATTGTCGATCTAATAACTCCGCTGGGCAAGGGTCAGCGTGGGTTGATTGTAGCACCACCACGCACCGGCAAGACTATGATGCTGCAATCCATTGCGGCTGCGATAACGTCAGCACACCCGGAAGTCTACCTTATAGTGCTATTGATTGATGAGCGGCCGGAAGAGGTTACCGATATGCAACGGTCTGTTAGTGGTGAAGTTATCTCATCAACATTTGATGAACCTGCATCACGCCATGTGACAGTATCTGAAATGGTCATTGAGAAGGCAAAGCGTCTTGTTGAACATAAGCACGACGTTGTCATTCTGCTTGATTCGATAACAAGGCTTGCGCGCGCTTACAATACCGTGGTTCCATCTTCAGGCAAAGTGCTCACTGGTGGTGTCGATGCAAACGCGCTGCAGAGGCCAAAACGGTTTTTTGGTGCCGCAAGGAACATCGAAGAAGGCGGATCGATGACTATTATCGGGACGGCATTGATTGACACCGGGTCGCGGATGGACGAGGTGATTTTTGAGGAATTCAAGGGCACCGGCAATTCAGAAATCATTCTTGACCGGAAGCTTGCGGATAAACGGACTTTCCCCGCCATGGATATCACCAAGTCGGGCACGCGCAAGGAAGAATTATTAGTCGATAAAGGCGTGCTTGCTAAAATGTGGGTTCTGCGACGCATTCTGACGCCGATGGGTGTGGTCGACGCTATGGAATTCCTACTTGATAAGTTGAAGGGCACTAAGACGAACGATGAATTTTTCGATTCTATGAATCAATAGGCGCCTCTCAAGAAGTTTCTGCGTTTTCTTTCTGAAGGTTGGGTTCCGAACGGGGTGGTCAAGGTTCAAGAACAATGGAGCCAGTTGTCTTTCGCGCAGCGAGATCGCGATGTGCGCGCGTTGCTTCGCGCAAAGAATACTTGTGATTTACTTCAACCTTCACAGCCCCTGATTTAACTACTTTAATTACATCACTTGCCATTCTAAGCATATTTTCCGGGGTATCCGCAAAATCGAAAAGAGTCGGCCGGGTCATCATTAGCGAGCCTTTTGCTGATAGCACAAGTGGCTCGATCGGTGGAATCGGTCCGGAGGCATTTCCAAATGTTACGAATAATCCACGCTTCTGCAAACAGTCCAATGACGCTGGCCATGTTGCTTGGCCGATTGAGTCATAAACGACTGGAACCATTTTTCCTTTTGTTATCTTCCGAACCCTGTCGACGAAGTTTTCGCGGCTATAAATGATGGGATAGTCGCAGCCATGTGCTTTCGCTAGGCGAGCTTTGCCCGGTGAGCCCACAGTGCCAATTACAGTGGCACCCAAATGGCTCGCCCATTGGCAAAGTATGGTTCCTACCCCACCCGCCGCTGCATGTACTAGTATGGTGTCACCTTTGCTGACCCTGTAGACTTGGCGGATGAGAAATTGAACGGTCATTCCTTGTAGCATCATTGCAGCGGCGACATCGTTCGAGATTTCCTTCGGGACTTTTACGAGCTTGCCGGCATCTATATTCATCAGCTCGGCATAGCAACCAGACCCTGCTGTGCCCGTTGCCACCCGGTCACCAATTTTGAAACTGGAAACATCAGAGCCAATCGCCTCTATCTCGCCGCACACCTCACCGCCAGGCGTGAAGGGTAAAGGCATAGGATATAAACCTGAGCGCTGATAAATATCGATAAAATTAACCCCAATTGCCTTAGCGCGAACAGTTACTTCACCTTTGCCGGGGCGACCCACCTCGACGTCCCGCCACTTCATGACAGACGGCGCGCCGATGTTATCTACGATAATCGCTTTGGGCATTATAAATTCCTCCTTTATCGGTGTTTTTCGCGGCCTATCGTGAAGATCAACAGGAATTGTTACGATAGCGCTGCTCTCGAAGGGTGTGTTTCACAAAAAGAGAGTATCGTTTAGGCTTAGGTCGATCTTTATTTGAGGTTAGAGGCGAAAAGTGCGGCGGTGCGCTCATTAGCCGTTGTTGCAGCATTAACGTCGAAGTTATCACCGCCTGCTCGCGCAAAAGCATGATCGACGCCACTGTAGGAATAGAGGGTAACATATTCGTTGGGTTCAAGTGCTTCCTTTATTTTATCTTGGGCTTCTGGCGGACAAAAACTATCGTTCTCGGCAATATGAAGAATTGTGGGGTTTTTGATACCTGAGGAAAGGTCAAGTGAGTCTTCGATTTGCACCGGGTAGTATCCGGCACAGGCATCTGCGTCGGTGTGGCAAGCCGCTGCATACGCGAGGCTTCCACCGAGGCAGTATCCTACCGTTCCGACTTTGTTACTACACTCCTTCATGCTCCGTACATGTGAGATCGTAGTCGCGATATCGCTAACTCCTTTGTCGAAGTGGGGTAGGAAATTGTTCATAAGTTCGAATGCCTTGTCCCATTCTTTTTGGCTTTTGTCGGTTAACGATACTCCCGGTTCAATTCGCCAGAAAAGGTCTGGCGCGACAGCAATGTATCCATTCGCTGCAAAACCGTCGCAGAGATCACGGATTACTTGATTCACACCGAATATTTCTTGAAGGACGACGATCCCCGGTCCGCTGCCGGATGCTGGCTCAGCACAGTAAGCAGTAAACTCACCGCCGCCGTCGCTGGCACTGATTGATATATCAGTCATTCACACCCCTGATTGCTAATATAAGGTATCTATGGTTCAGGCAACTATTTCAAATCATATTAGATCCGAAGCTCTTAAAAGTCACCGGTTGAAACTAAACAGGCGGCGCATTTAGAGTAAAATCTTGCGGTTTTCGAGGTTTAATAGGGCTGATTTGGTATCATGACCCCCACGGCCAGAATACCCGCCAATGCTGTGAGCCCCTACGACTCGGTGGCAGGGGACTATAATCGGGATGGGGTTTGCACCACATACTTTGCCTATGGCCCTTGGCGCCGATTTTACTATAGCAGCTAACTCTCCATAGGTTCGAGTCTCTCCGTAGGGGATTGTGCAAATCGCGGACCAGACCCTCTGTTGAAATGGCGAGCCTATTGCTTTTAAAGGCAGGTCGAATGCTGCAGTACTGCCATTGAAATAATCTTTGAGTTGCGCAACCGCCTCTTTGAGCACTAGTGAGTCTGTCTCAATTGGCTTCACGTGGCTCCATCCTAAGCGGATTATCATCCCCATGGTTTCTTCCACGAAGACAGGCCCGATAGGAGTTGAGATGGAAATCTGCGACATTCTCCATCGTCACTCACTGTCTTAGCCATCGTCAACCCGGGTTGATTGATGGAGATGTAACGGTAAGTTGGTGGCAATGCAGGACAAGTATATCGATATTTACTGTGAACGCACTGGTCCAGAATATTGGTCGGAGCCCGTTAACGCAGTCACGAATCTTTCTTTTATAATCGCTGCTTTCTTTCTTGCTCGCTTAATTTCCCGGCAGGCGGGTGGTGGCGGGGTGGATCGTTTACACTTGATTATTTGTGGGCTGATATTTTTGATAGGTATCGGTAGCTGGCTTTTTCATACCCATGCGACCTGGTGGGCGCTTGCCGCGGATGTGTTTCCGATCATTATATTTATACTTTTATACACTTGGTTAGCGTTGAGAAGATTTGCCTACGCCCCGGTTTGGGTTTGCATAATTGGTGTCCTGCTCATTTTGAGCATTGCAAGGGTGGTGCCAATGTTAACCGGATTTCAGGGGGGCTCTTACCTCGCGGCACTCGCGGCGCTTATAGCGATTGGCGGCTTCCTTCATTTTTTCAGGTCTCATGTGGCGGGCATCTCATTGTTATGGGCAGCAGTATTGTTTGCAGTCTCACTTACCTTGCGTACAATTGACTTGCCGTTGTGTGGTTATTTTGGCCTAGGGACGCATTTTATGTGGCACATAATGAATGCGTTGGTGTTATTTATAGTTGGACGAGCAATGGTATTGCATGGAAAGCGATATTGATGGGCTGGGCTATGGTTGTTTGATCCTGGTAGCCCATAAACTCATGTTAAGATAGAGAAAATTCATGACAGACCTTTCTGAGTTTCAAGTTACCAACCGTTGGCCAGCTAAGAGTCCAGACCTTATTCAGCTATATTCACTCCCAACCCCAAACGGGGTTAAAGCTTCCATTATGCTTGAGGAGATTGGCCTCCCTTATGAGGCTCATTTGGTGTCGTTTGGGACCGATGCGCAAATGACGCCAGAGTTTCTTTCGCTCAACCCGAATAATAAGATTCCTGCGCTAATCGATCCAAATGGTCCAGGAGGTAAACCGATGCCCTTATGGGAGAGCGGTGCTATCCTGATTTATTTATCGGAAAAGACAGGGAAGCTAATGCCGACTGAACAAGTCTCGCGGTACGAATGTCTCCAATGGCTGATGTTCCAGATGGGAGGCGTTGGGCCAATGTTCGGGCAACTTGGGCATTTCTATAAATTTGCTGCTGATAAAATCACCGATAAATACCCAACCGAGCGGTATATGAACGAAACACGTCGCCTGCTTGGGGTGCTGGAAGGTCGCTTGCAAGGTCGTGACTACATAATGGGCGTTGATTATACGATCGCTGATATAGCAATAACGCCTTGGGTTCGCACGTTGACTAATACTTATAATGCAGGCGATGAACTGGGTTTGGAGAATTTTGTAAACGTCATTAATTGGCGAGATAGGGTTCTATCTCGTCCTGCGGTTAAAAAAGGCCTCAACGTTCCATCGCGAACATGAGGCCCAGTCGAGGATTTTATCGCAATAAATACAAATTACCTGGCAGATGAATTTCCGTTCCTTTGTCTGATCAGCTTACGTGTTTCTGGGTAGACAGTAACCGCATTAATTTTGATAAGTTGAAGTATATTTGACTGTTTTTGTTGTCGTGAAATTTAGCGGAAAAACGGTCCTGGTACGCAGTCCATATTAGTAACTCGTATCATTAACACTCTAGGATAAATACGGGCTGGTTATGTTAGATCGGTGCAAATTCGGCGCGTCGAATGTTTTGCTGGCGCTGCTAAAATTTCAATACCGCAATTAGAGAAAAAACCGTGATACATTAGTCTCGGAACAAAGGGGTTAAGCTATGAAAATTTCACTTGATATCGACTGTACGCCGGAGGAAGCACGTCGATTTCTAGGTTTGCCGGATGTTACCTCGGTTAATGATGGACTTGTTGAGGTATTGGCGAAACGTACGTCAGAGATGGCTGAGGAAATAGAGATTGATAAGCTTGCGGAGCAGTGGATGACCGCGGGCGCTCAAGGGCTGGGAAATTTGCAGCGGATTTTCATGGAACAATTTTCCGCAGCACAATCTAAGAAAGATTAAGTATCCGAAAATAATATTGCGCAGGAAATCCCCGGTTCCATGGATACAAATGACACTATTTTCGCGTTGGCGACGGCACCGGGTAGGGCTGGGGTCGCTGTTTTCCGAATATCCGGGCCTGCGGCGGCGGCCGCCCTTACAACGGTTACTGGGCTGAAAACACCCCCCTCAGCACGCCGCGCCATACGGTGCCGTATGGTCGAGCCTTTGTCTGGAGAGGTGCTCGACGATGGGCTGGCTATATGGTTTTCTGCTCCAGCCAGTTTCACTGGTGAGGATGTAGCTGAGCTGCATGTGCATGGCGGTCGCGCAACAGTAGATGCGGTTGCGTCAGTCCTCGGATCGTTGCCGGCTATGCGAATAGCGGAGCCCGGTGAATTTACAAAACGGGCGTTTCTCTCGGGAAAGATTGATCTTACAGCGGCTGAGGCGATTGCTGATTTAGTCGATGCTGACACTGATGCACAGCGGCGCCAGGCCCTTGCTCAGCTGGGTGGGGGTTTGTCGACCCTACTTGAGGCCTGGCGCACTGAACTCGTTGATATTTTGGCTCACGGTGAAGCGTGGATCGACTTCCCAGAAGAAGATTTGCCGGCTGAAATTGAGGGGTCGTCAAAGGCGCGCGTTAATCAGCTGGCGGGAGAAATAAAGATTTTTTTGGATGATAACCGCCGGGGGGAACGTCTTCGCGAAGGATTTTATGTTGCTATCCTCGGAGCGCCTAACGCTGGTAAATCCTCTTTGCTAAATGCGTTGGCAGCGCGGGAAGTCTCTATAGTGTCAGACACAGAAGGCACCACGCGTGACGTAATCGAAGTTCACCTCGACCTCGGCGGATGGCCCGTTACGTTGGCCGATACAGCGGGGTTACGGAAAACCGCCGATACCGTTGAGCAGGAGGGTGTGCGTCGGGCACTAGATCGAGCCGATAGGGCTGATTTGCGGCTTATTTTGTTCGATTCGACTATTGCTCCTGATAGAACGAGCCTTGATTTTTTAACACGTCCAAACTCCTTGGCGGTTTTGACGAAAATCGATCTCGGTGAGAAGAATGAAACTGGTGTGTTGCTAAAGGGTGCGGTTGCCGTTTCCATGAAATCAGGTGAGGGCCTCTCTAATCTACTTGGCCAACTAGAAGAACGGGCCGCAGGCTTAATGGACGGGGCGGGCGACAACGCCCCGCTTACTCGGCTTCGGCATCGGATCGCCTTATCCGAGTGTGTCGACGCATTAACTCGCGCAGCCGCAACCCATGAGTCAGAGTTATTCGTAGAGGATCTTCGGTTCGCCGCTCGTGCGTTGGGTCGGGTTACTGGGAGGGTTGATATCGAGGACTTATTGGATGTAATCTTTTCAGACTTTTGTATAGGTAAATAAAACAATGAGTTATAGATAGTTTCACGTGAAACAATCGTCGTCTTAATTCTCTTTCCTTCTTTACTGATATACATCGTGTGCCTATATTTTGCGCCGAAATGTCAACCTCAAAAAAATACGATGTCATAGTAGTCGGCGGCGGACATGCGGGTTGCGAGGCTGCTGCTGCGGCCGCCCGTATGGGTGCTATGACTTTGCTGGTAACACAAAATATTTCAACGATTGGGGAGATGTCCTGCAATCCCGCGATCGGTGGTCTGGGTAAGGGGCATTTGGTACGAGAAATTGACGCTTTAGATGGCGTCATGGGGCGAGCTATAGATCGCGCTGGTATTCAATTCAGAGTTCTCAATAAGCGTAAGGGCCCTGCAGTGCAGGGGCCGCGCGCTCAGGCGGATCGAAAGTTATATCGTCAAGCAATTCAATCTTTCCTTTTTGACCAATCTAACCTCGAAATTCGACAGGGCGGGGTTGAAGATCTATGGGTCAGAAGGAGTAGTGACAGGCATCGAGTGTCGGGGATTGTGCTGTCGGATGGTAAAACAATCGAGGCGCCCCGCGTTGTCCTGACAACGGGCACGTTTCTGCGTGGCCTTATTCATATCGGGGAGAAGAAAATACCAGCTGGTAGAGTCGGTGAGAAGCCCGCTCTCGGTTTGTCAAAGACACTGGAGGCTTGCGGTTTTATTTTGGGGCGCTTGAAGACCGGTACTCCGCCCCGTATCGACGGAAAGACTATTGACTGGGCTGAACTGGAGGTTCAGCCGGGGGATGAACCGCCGGTTCCATTTTCAACACTGACGCCGCAGATCAGCACGCCGCAAATTCCCTGCCATATCACTTATACAAATGAAGATGTGCACGGGATCATAAAGCGGAACATTCATCGTGCACCGATTTATTCTGGCCAGATCGAAGGAGTTGGACCACGATATTGTCCATCGATCGAAGATAAAGTCGTTCGGTTCGCTGAAAAGACTCGCCATCAAATATTTTTGGAGCCTGAGGGACTAGACGACGATACAGTTTATCCCAATGGGATTTCAACGTCATTGCCGGAAGAGGTTCAGCAAGCGTTTTTAAAGAAAATAGCAGGAATGGAGCATGCACGCATTATCCAGCCAGGTTATGCTATCGAATATGACTTTGTTGACCCTCGCGAGCTACACCTTACTCTTGAAACGCGTCGCGTAGCGGGACTTTACTTGGCAGGCCAAATCAACGGTACAACCGGCTATGAGGAGGCCGCTGCACAGGGGTTGATGGCAGGTTTAAATGCTGCAAGCGCTGGTGCATCCAGTGATGGCTTGTTCACGTTGGACCGAGCTGAGGCTTACATTGGCGTCATGATTGACGATCTAACTAACCGCGGCACATCAGAACCCTATCGGATGTTCACATCGCGGGCGGAATACCGGCTTAATCTGCGGGCGGATAATGCGGATCAGCGGCTTACGCCGGCTGGGATTGACTTGGGTTGCGTAGGTAGGGTGCGATCAGAATCCTTCAGAGCTAAAATGTCATCAATCTCTGAGGCACAAAAGGCGCTTGAGAACCTAAGTGAATCTCCCGTAAATCTGGCAGCTAAGGGTATCAAGGTTTCTCAGGATGGTGTCTCGCGCTCCGCGCTGAAATTGTTGGCGCAAGCCGATGTTGACATTGATACGTTGCTTGAGGTGTGGCCTAGCATATCTGCTATAGCTCCTTCGATCTTACAGCAGGTGGCCAATGATTCGCTTTATGCGGGTTATCTAGAGCGGCAGGAATCTGATATCGCAGCTTTTCGCAAGGACGAGGCGTTAACCCTGCCAGCAAACGTTGATTACCATGCGATTGGCGGGCTTTCCAACGAAATGCGCGAAAAACTATCTGTTGCTCAGCCAGAGACATTGGGGGCGGCTAGCCGTATCCCGGGGGTTACCCCCGCGGCCTTAACTGCATTACTGCGTTATGTGCGGCGTCAGGCTGCCTGATTTTTTCGGTGGGCGCATCTTTCTTTACCGCTGAGGACTTTCGCGCAAAAACCAATGTTTCACGTGAAACAATAGAACGGTTGCAGGTTTATGCGGAATTGTTAAGCGAACGCCAGAAGGTCCAGAATCTTGTTTCTCGAAACAGCCTCGAGGACCTTTGGGAGCGTCACATGCTTGATTCTTTTCAGCTTGCAGAACACTTCCAATCGTCTAGTGGACGCTTTATTGATATCGGCAGTGGTGCTGGCTTTCCAGGATTGGTACTCGCTATCGTAACTAACCGGCCGGTAACTTTGATCGAATCCCATGGCCGAAAATGTTCTTTTTTGCGTGAAGTCGTTGAGGCTACTGCAGCCCCAGCCGTTGTTCTAAACACGCGAGTAGAGACCTATGCTGCCGAATCGGCAGAGAATCCTGTGGATATCCTTACGGCAAGGGCATTGGCGCCGCTGTCAAAACTCTGCGAAATGGCGGAATCACTTGGTGCGCGCACCTGTCTATTTCAAAAAGGTGCGCGGTGGCGGGATGAATTGACCGAGGCACAAAAAGTTTGGAAAATACGTTTAGAGATGTTTGAAAGTCGGACATCGCCGGATGGCCGTATATTGCGGATAACTGGCTTGGCCCGGAGGTAAAGCCCGTGCTTTTTGGAAGTAGCGGCGCACTATTCGAACGCTGTAAGCCACAGGCCTGCGATAATGGAAGAAGAAAAGCTGGATACTCTCTCACCAACTCAGCCTAGCTCTGCGCCTGCTTCACAAAGCGCAGAGGGCCGTATAATCGTTATAGCTAATCAAAAGGGTGGCGTGGGCAAAACCACCACCGCCATTAATCTTGCCACTGCATTGGCGGCGGTTGACAATAAAGTGTTGGTAGTTGACCTGGATCCGCAGGGAAATGCGTCGACTGGGTTAGGGATTGAAACAGCGCGCCGAACCACAGGAACTTATGATCTTCTTTTGGGCGCGATTGAATTGGAGCGGGCACTTATTGAGACCTGCGTTCCTGGGCTAGAAATTATACCCTCTACGATCGACTTGTCCGCAGCTGAGCTGGAGTTGGTTGATCTTGCAAATCGGGAAAGCCGTCTCGGCGCTGCGCTTAACTGCGCTAAAAAGTCTTTTAATTATGTTCTCATTGACAGCCCGCCCGCGCTTGGAATTTTGACGTTGAACGGCCTAGTGGCCGCGGATTCGGTATTAGTGCCGCTCCAATGCGAGTTTCTCGCGCTGGAGGGCCTCAGCCAGCTCGTTCGGACCATTGATCGCGTATCAGACCGATTCAACCCAGGGTTGCAACTCGAAGGGATTGTGCTGACCATGTACGACGTGCGCAATAAACTGTCGTCTCTGGTCGAAGAAGATGTGCGCGGATTTTTTGGCGATACAGTCTATGAGACTGTAATTCCCAGGAATGTGCGGGTATCTGAGGCTCCCTCTCATGGGAAACCGGTATTGCTGTACGATCTTGCTTGCGTCGGTGCTCAAGCTTATGTCGAGCTAGCTAGCGAGGTTTTACGGCGCCGTCTTCACAAGAAGGACTTTGATTATACAACTTTGGCGGGAATTAATCCGATGGAAATAAGAGAGAAACAATGAGCGATAAAAAAGGGCCCCCCAGAAAGCTGGGCCGAGGGCTTGAAGCCCTTTTTGGTGACGAAAGAACTAATTTGGTCACGGGGGGCTCTATTGTGAACACTATTTCTGGCAAGCCCGAAGGAATGCGTGTGATCTCGGTGGCAAAGCTTAGCCCCAACCCCTTGCAGCCAAGGCGTAATTTCGATGAAGCTGCTTTGCTGGCTGAGTAGGGTGAGCTTGGGTGATAGCTGGAATTCTCTGAAAAGGCAGAATCCTCTGGCCCCAGATCTCCAAAGACCTCGTCTGTAGAAATATGGAGAAACCGGAAGCCTTCCCTACTGCTACGATCAATGTGATTACGGCAGGCCTCGACCATGCTGAGGGTGCCCATGACGTTGGACTCATAAAAAACGCGTGGCCCTGAAATTGAGCGATCGACGTGGCTCTCTGCAGCGAGGTGA
>CAJWSW010000033.1 GCA_913046035.1 uncultured Alphaproteobacteria bacterium
GTTTAATGGTTGCGTTGCGTGAACGTACCGGCGGGGACATCCAGATTGCGGGTATTGGCGGCGAGGCTATGAGAAAGGAAGGCCTCAAGAGCCTGTTTTCAGTTTCAGATATTGCAGTTATGGGACTCATAGAGATTATTCCTCGTTTGCCGCTTATAAGAAAAAGGGTAAGGGAGACAGTTTCATCTATTATTGGCGATGCACCCGACGTGGTAGTGTCAATAGATGCGCCAGGTTTTAATTACGAAATATGGAAGCGGCTGAGGACGAAGCGAATCCCATTGGTGCATTATGTTGCGCCAACTGTTTGGGCATGGCGGCCTGACCGAGCAAAGAAGTTTGCCGCGGAAATAAACCATCTGATGGCATTGCTTCCATTTGAACCACCTTTTTTTGAAAAGGAAGGCCTTAACACCACTTTCGTTGGTCATCCTGTTTTAGAGGCTGGTTTTGAGGCGGGTGAGGGAAGAGCTTTTCGGTTAGCAAACCAGATCGACATGGAAACGAAGATAGTTGCTGTGCTCGCCGGGAGCCGACGTAGCGAAGTTTTGAAGCTTCTTTCTGTTTTTAAAAAAGCGTCAGAAGATATAATTTCTTGCCATCCGGACACAGTGTTTGTGTTTCCAACAATTTCTTTTTTGTCTAATTTGATTCAACGCGCTGTCGAGAGTTGGCCGGGGCGAACAATAATTGTTGATCGCTCTGGTTCCAAACACGATGTATTTGCCGCTGCGGACGTTGCGATGGCTGCTTCAGGAACGGTTTCATTAGAGCTAGCGAGGGCACAGGTCCCACATGTGATTGCCTACCGTATGAATAGTTTAACCGTTAGCTTGGCAAAAAAGCTTCATGGGCTCGATCAGAAGTTTGTGAACCTAATAAACATATTGCTCGATAGAGAGGTCGTGCCGGAGTTCATTCAAGCAAAGTGCCGCTCTGATTTAATTGCTGCTGAAGTGATTAAACTAATGGAAGGTGGGGCTGCGCTTGAACTGCAGAGGCTTGGAGTGAGAGAGGCGCTTGACGCACTTAGGCCGCCAAACGGGAGCCCGAGCGGAACAGCGGCAGATGTTGTATTATCAGTATTGCACGCTTATCGACAATCAGAGAGGTAGCATCATGACCATGGATAACAGCGGATTTCGCTTTCTACATACAATGATACGCGTGCATGACGCTGAAAAATCTGTTGATTTCTATCAGCGACATCTAGGAATGAAAGTCCTTCGAAAAAAAGATTTTCCGGGTGGCAAATTCACAAATATTTTTATGGGTTACGGCGATGAAGGAGAGAATACTGTACTTGAGCTAACGCATAATTGGGATCAAGACGAACCGTATACACATGGTTCTGGTTTCGGGCATTTAGCGGTTGCCGTTGCTGATATTTATACCGTTTGCGAAAAGATGGAGAGAGCAGGAGTCAGCATTCCGCGAGCTCCCGGCCCAATGAAACACGGAACCACCGTTATCGCCTTCATTGAGGATCCAGACGGTTACAAAATCGAGTTAATAGAGCGTTCCTAATTTGCTCTGGTCTTAGGCTGAGAATGGCGAAGGCAGGCTTGGTTGGGTTCAGCGTTCCTCAATATTGACAAAATTACGCTCGGTTTCACCGACATAAAGTTGCCGGGGACGGCCGATTTTCTGACCGGGATCTTCAATCATCTCATTCCATTGAGAAACCCAACCAACCGTGCGCGCGACCGCGAACAAAACGGTAAACATTGCCTCAGGGATACCAATTGCTTTGAAAATTATTCCAGAATAGAAATCAACATTTGGATAAAGCTTTCGCTCTACGAAATAATCGTCTTCGAGAGCAATCTTTTCCAACTCCATTGCTAACGGGAGAAGTGGTTCGTCGGTTATACCGAGTTCACCTAAAACCTCATGGCAAGTCTCGCGCATCAAAGTCGCACGAGGATCGAAGTTTTTGTAGACTCGATGACCGAAGCCCATCAATCTGAAGGGATCGGATTTATCCTTCGCTTTTTTTACATATTCAGGAATATTCTTTATATCCCCAATCTCACTAAGCATTTTGAGAACCGCTTCATTCGCGCCGCCGTGCGCTGGACCCCATAAGCTAGCAATACCTGCGGCAATGCAGGCAAATGGGTTAGCGCCGGAGGATCCTGCTAACCGGACAGTCGAAGTTGATGCGTTTTGTTCGTGATCGGCGTGCAGAGTGAGAATACGATCCATCGCACGCTCAATAGTCGGACTAACGTTATATTTCTCGCAGGGTGTTGCAAACATCATATGTATGAAATCAGCCGCATAAGACAAATCGTTCCGAGGATACATAAAGGGTTGGCCAAGAGCATATTTAAACGCCCACGCTGCTATTGTGGGCATCTTGGCGATTAAACGATACGAAGCAATTTCGCGCTGTCGTGGGTCAGAGATATCTGTCGAGTCATGATAAAAAGCCGCCAATCCGCCGACAACGCCACACATTATCGCCATTGGATGCGCATCTCGGCGGAAGCCGTCGTAAAATTTATGCAGTTGTTCGTGCACCATTGTGTGATACGTGATGTCGTGCACAAACTTGTCCTTTTGGCTGCTATCCGGCAATTCACCCTTCAGGAGGAGGTAGGAAACTTCTGGAAAGTCGCATTTTTTTGCAAGATCCTCGATCTTGTAACCGCGATACAGAAGAATTCCTGCATCACCATCAATATAGGTAATTCGAGAGTCGCAACTTCCCGTCGCCATGAACCCCGGATCAAAAGTGAAATAGTCCATTTCAGAGTATAGCCTCCGAATGTCGATCACTTTTGGGCCAATAGTTCCCTCCACTAGTGGCATATTCAACTCTTTACCCGTGGAATGATCTATCAGCGTTACGCTGTCCTTCGGGGCGTTGCTGCCAGTGTCCTGACCCATATCGGTAGTTCCCTTATTATCGCTGTGATTTGTTTGTGGCGTTTCGTCCGAGCGCCGCCGGTTTGTGCCGGAAACTAGCGCTTTCTCGAGGTTTAATCAATTGATGCAGCGCGAAGCTTGTCAGGGCATCGCGACGGCATCACTGATACGGCCTAGCGTTTCTTCCTTGCCCAAAATGGCGGCAACTTCGAATATGCTGGGCGAATTGTGTGTGCCGGTCAATGCCGCCCGCAGAGGTAGAGCTACACTACCCAGTTTTTGACCTGAATTGTCGGCATGTGCCTCTATGACCTTTTTTATTATTTCCTCTGTCCATTCATCTGCAGCAGATAATTCAGGTAAAAGAGCCGCTAAACGGGACCTTGCATCAATATCAAGGATCTCACGGGCTTTGGTGGTATATTTAAGCGGCCGACTAGTGCAATAAAATAACGAAATTTCAACAAGTTGCGAGATTGTTTTGGCTCGAAGTCTGAGAGAATCTAACCCGTTTTCTAAGCGCATTCGAAGCAGATCAGATACTGGGGCGCCGATATTGTCCTCGATACCTGGCGTAATAAGGTCCAGTAAGCGGCTCGTTGGGCACGTCTCAATATGCTTGGCATTTAGGTTGGTCAGCTTATCAAAATCAATCCGCGAGGCGCTCTTATTTATATCTGAGATATCAAACCAAGATATTGCCTCTTCAATGGCGAAAAACTCATCGTCGCCATGGCTCCAACCCAACCGACATAAGTAGTTTAATATTGCTTCCGGCAGGTATCCGGCTTCGCGATAGGCCTCAATGCCGAGTGCACCATGGCGTTTGGATAACTTCGCTCCATCGGGCCCATGGATTAGCGGAATATGGGCGTAGAGAGGAGGTTGCCAGTCCATAGCGTGAAAGATTTGCGCCTGGCGAAAAGCATTCGTTAAATGATCATCGCCTCTAATGGCGTGGGTAATGCCCATATCGTGATCGTCAACAACGACCGACAGCATATAAGTCGGCGTCCCATCAGAGCGCAACATTATGAGGTCATCCATTTCTGAGTTAGCAACGCTCACTCTACCCTGCACTGCGTCCTCAATTATGGTCTCGCCACTGATCTGAGCACGAAGGCGGATTACGGGTTTAACCCCAGGCGGTGCGGTTGATTGCTCGCGATCGCGCCATGTCCCGTCATAGCGTGGGGTGCGCTTTTCTGACTTTGCTTTTTCGCGCATCGCTGTCAATTCGGCAGGTGTGCTGTAGCACCGATATGCTTTTCCGCGTTTCAATAGTTCATTTACGACCTCGACATGTCGTTCGCGCCTTGAAAACTGGTATACCGGAGCTTCATCTGGCTCGATCCCAAGCCAATCCAGTCCGTTCAGAATTGCGTTAACAGCTTCAGTCGTAGATCGTTTCCGGTCGGTGTCCTCTATCCGTAGAAGAAACTTTCCCCCTTTATGCTTTGCATAGAGCCAGTTGAAAAGAGCTGTTCGCGCGCCGCCAATATGCAGAAAACCAGTTGGGGATGGGGCAAAACGAGTAATTACGCTCATGGCGTCAAGCTCTTTGATTTATTAATCTAAAGTTCAAACCCGGTGTAACACAAATCTATCTAGCCGAGTACAAAACTTGAAAAATTGAATATTGTCTTTGGCCTAAATCTCTTGATTTTTCCTGGTAGGTCACCGCGGTTTTTGCCGTAGTGCGCGAATTGGTTGTTTCGCTATTTGATATCGTTGCTAAGTATCGGGTAAAAATTTCTGTTTTACGCCGTTTACCTTGGTAGTACTGTTTAGGAGGCGGCACTGCGACTACCTAATTTGATCCCCCTGCGACGCCATAACAAGTCTAAACGGCGAAATATACGTTAGTAATTGCGAACTAGTCCCACAAGGCGCCCCTGCACGCGGACCTGATCGGGCCCAAAAATCCGTGTTTCATGAGCAGGGTTGGCTGGCTCGAGCGCGATCGATGCGCCCCTGCGACGCAATCGTTTAAGTGTTGCCTCATTACCCTCAACCAATGCCACAACAATTTCGCCGTTCTCTGCACTATCCGTTCGTTTAATGACGACTACATCACCATCGAGAATGCCGGCATCGATCATCGAGTCACCTTCGATCTCTAGCGCATAGTGGTCCCCGTCGCGACCCAGCATCGCGGGCGGCACCTCAAAATATCGTGACCTATCGCGTAATGCCTCAATGGGCGTACCTGCTGCAATCTTTCCATAAAACGGTAACTCGACCATGTTCTCTGACAGTGGTTTATCGGTCGATTTACCTACCCCATTGAAACTACTGTCGACGATGCGAGGTTTAAAGGATCGCCCTCTGGCTGGGTTGCTATTAAAGTTTTGCGGTTCTTTCAAAATCTCCAGAGCTCGGGCTTTGTGAGGTAAACGACGTAAGAAGCCGCGTTCTTCTAAGCCGGTTATTAACCGGTGAATTCCCGACTTAGACTTAAGGCTCAATGCGTCCTTCATCTCATCGTAGGATGGCGGAATACCATTGCTTTTCATATGATTATCGATGTAGGTCAGTAGTTGGTGTTGTTTACGGGTAAGCATGACAGTCCTCGCAAAAAACCTACAAGATGTAGAACAAAACATAAACAGTCCACATTTTCTAGTTAAATTCCCATTATGGGTCAAGAATCAGATGAGTTAGATGCTATAAACGCTTCCATCTAAGGGAATTATATCGACGAGATCACCGGACTGCGCGGCAGTGGCAAAGGGCGCGCGGATAACCAGCGCATCGGACTGCGCAATAGTAGCGAACATTGAGCTATCTTGCTTATCAAATGGCGTAGCGACTAGCTCGCCACTATCGTCGCGGGAAAGTGTAGCCCGAAGGTAATCTTCGCGTTCATCGTTTTCGCGAAGGTTACTGCCGAGGATAGCGGTTAACGGTTGCGGCACTATCTCTTTTATTCCCAGCATTGAGCGTAATGCTGGGGCAACAAAAATTAAAGCGCAGACTAGTGACGAGACTGGATTCCCAGGCAGGCCGATAAGATAAGTATCGCCAATACGGCCAAACATCAGTGGCTTGCCTGGGCGCATAGCAATACGCCAAAAATCGACCTCCAACCCAATTTCACCCAGCACGCTTTGTACCAGATCGTGGTCACCCACAGACGCACCGCCTGTTGTCAAAAGGATATCGCTGCCCGCTGCTCCGGAGGCAAGGGAACGCAACCCCTCTTTTTCATCCGGTGCGATACCCAGATCCAGTGGTTCACCGCCTTGAGCTAAAACGAATGCTGCTAGCGAGAGCGCGTTCGAGCTAACAATTTGATTTTGGCTTACGGGATCGCCAGGCATTACGATTTCGTCGCCTGTAGCAAGGATAGAAATGCGAGGTTTCCGACGTACCATGAGCCACGGTACGTTCATCGCCGCTGCAAGTCCGATGTCGCGAGCGGTCAAAACCGTACCGCTGGTCAGCAAGGTCTCGCCGGTCAAGAAATCTAGGCCCGCTGGGCGCACAAAACGGCCTGATGGCGCCTCGCCTCCGGTGACCCGGATATTTTTTTCAATTTTTTCTGTGTTTTCTTGAATAACGATTGTATCGGCGCCATCCGGCAAAGGTGCTCCAGTAAAAATCCGGACGGCCTCTCCTGGGCCAACTGTGCCATCGAAGGCATGCCCCGCTGGTGCGTAACCGATAACGCGCAAGGTAGCGGGCAGCGTAGTGACGTCTATTGACCGCACAGCGTACCCGTCCATAGCAGAGACTGCTGCCGGCGGCTGGGTGCGGCGAGACCGCACATCCTTCGCTAAAACACGACCCAAACCCTCCGATAAAGGTATCTGTTCAGCGGGCGTAGGAGACATTGCGGCAATGATGCGTTGCTGCGCGTCAGCTACTGGGAGTAGATCTTCTTTATTCATAGTGCGGTGTCGGCTCGGTATTCTCCCGATTTCCCGCCCGATTTGTGGATGAGCCTAATGTCTGTGATTTTCATGCCGCGATCGACTGCTTTGCACATGTCATAAACAGTAAGCGCGGCTGCGGAGACAGCGTGCAGTGCTTCCATCTCCACACCCGTCCGACCACCTACCCGACAGGTAGCAACAATATCGACGGAATTACGCTTTTCGTCACAGGTAATTTTGACATCTACCTGGTTTAGCGCCAGTGGATGGCACAACGGGATCAAATCAGAGGTGCGTTTCGCCGCCATAATTCCTGCGATCCGCGCCACAGAAATAACGTCACCTTTTTTTACCAAACCGTCGGTAATCAATTTCAGAGTAGACGGCTCCATCAGTATGGAACCCTGCGCTATTGCTGTCCTGTCGGTGATTTCTTTTTCCGACACATCCACCATTCGTGCCTCGCCGTTATCGGCGAGATGTGTCAGTTTTGTCATTATTCCGCAGCCTTTTTTTGGTTTCGACTATTTAGGAGGCGTCTTGTCGCTGCCTCAACATCATTTTGACGCATCAAAGACTCGCCTATGAGAAAACAACGGGCACCGGATTCGTACATTGCGGTTAGGTCATCCGCTGTATAGAGGCCGCTTTCACTCACTATAAGTCGATCCGTGTTGGCGACCCGGGGAGCAAGTTGGCGCGTTGTTTCAATATTTGTTTCTAGGGTCTTCAGGTTGCGGTTGTTAATACCTAATAGTCTCGATTTTAGCAGCATGGCCCGATCGAGCTCTTCGGCGTCATGCACCTCTATTAGGACATCCATTCCCCAATCGAAGGCGGTGCGCTCCAACTCAGCCGCTAATCCGTCGTCCAGCGCTGCTAAGATCAAGAGAATGCAGTCGGCGCCAAGGGCACGAGCCTCTACAACTTGGTATGGATCGATTATGAAGTCTTTGCGGATCGTCGGGAGCATTACTGCGCCTCGGGCCGCGACAAGATGTTCGTCAGCGCCCTGAAAGTAGGGGATATCCGTAAGTACTGACATGCACGTCGCGCCACCTCGTTCATATGCAATTGCGGTCGCGGCCGGGTCGAAATCTCTCCGGATAAGTCCTTTACTCGGGGATGCTTTTTTTACCTCCGCTATGAGGCCGTAATTTCCTTTTGTAGTCGCCGATTTTAGCGCCGAATAAAAACCGCGTGGTTTGGACGCCATCTTAGCGTCTGCCTCAACATCCGGCAGCGAACGGAAAACTCTCGACTCAGCGATATGTTTGACTTTGTCAGCGCAGATTTTTGTGAGGGCGTTAGACATCAGGGTTTTCTTCCATGGGGTCGGAAACTACCTCGTGAGAGATCTTAATCATTCTATCAAGTGCCGCCCGCGCCTTACCCTCGTCTATTGAGGAAGCGGCAATTGCGGCGCCTTCATGAAGGTTTGGAGCCTTGTTTGCGACAATAAGAGCGGCAGCAGACGTAAATATTACTGTGTCGCGGTAAGCGCTTGGTTTTCCGTCAAGCAAATCGGTTAGTGCCGTTGCGTTGTATTCCGCATCGCCGCCTTGCAGTTCAGTAATTTTGCATGTTTCTAGTCCAGCTTCGGCTGGGGTTACCTCAAAAGTACTCACTTCGCCGTTGTCTAGTGAAGAAACCCGAGCAGGGCCATTAGTCGCGAGTTCATCAAGCCCGCCGGCACCATGAACAACCCAAGCCTTTTGAGCCCCCAATTCTCCGAGAACCCGTGCCAATGGTTCGACCCAGTCAGCTGAAAAGACACCGACCATTAAGCTATTGACCATGGCTGGGTTAGAGAGAGGGCCCAGCATATTAAACACGGTACGGATAGCAAGCTCTACTCTTGGGCCGGCGACATGGCGGGTTGCGCTGTGATGACGCGGGGCCATCATGAAACCAATGTTGGCCTCGATAATCGATTTTTCGATTAAACTTATATCGGCATCAATATTGACGCCGAGGGCCATCAGGACATCGGCTGCTCCCGACTTTGACGATAATGCTCTGTTTCCATGTTTTGCAACAGGCACACCGCATCCAGCAACGGTGAGTGCGGCGCCGGTAGAAATATTTAGGGTGCCGCTGCGGTCGCCGCCGGTTCCGACGATATCAATTGCGTTCTTTGGAGCGGAAACCTTCAACGCTTTGGATCTCATAACGGTTGCTGCGGCGGCAATCTCGGTAATGGTCTCTCCCCGCATCCGCAAACTCATCAAAAACGCACCGATTTGCGCGGGCGTGGCATCACCCGACATAATCATATCGAAAGCCGCCTCCGCTTCCTCACGGCTAAATTCATGGCTGTCGGCAGCTAGTGCAAGTATGCTTTTAAAGTCCATCGGTGCCGAGATCCTCGGTAAATAATTAGACGTGTTTATACAATAATTTAGGGACACGAGTTAATAAGTGGAAACGACAGTCAGTTAAATAAATATTATGCTATACGCCAAAGAATGCTGTTATCGTTTTTAGCATATCTGGGTACTGCATCGCTTGATCCGGGGGTTGCACCCCGAGTTTTTGATATAAGCTTGGGCATTTTTCTCCCAGTCTCTGTATTGAGACCTTTTTAATTGCTAATAGGTTGGGATAGCAACGTCTGCTCCTGAAACCATAATTGCAAAGTGGAGCTGGAACCCACTCAAACGCAATAAGCAACATAGGAAAAATAGTGATCCGGAAATGCAGTATAAATGATTACGAGGCAATACTCTCGATAATCAATGATGCGGCTGAGGTCTATCGTGGCATTATTCCAACAGAGCTCTGGGGTGAACCATACATGTCCGCCGATGAGCTGCGTAAAGAAATTACCTCCGATGTCCGCTTCTTTTGTTTAGAGGTCGGAGGGGGCCTTGTGGCGGTAATGGGAACTCAGTCTGTAAGGGACGTAATCTTGATACGACATGCTTATGTCCGAACCAATCGTCAACGCAAGGGCGAAGGCAGCCGTCTTTTGCAGTATTTGGTGGATAATGCACCGAAACCGATATTGATTGGTACCTGGAGGGCTGCGCGCTGGGCGTTACGATTTTATGAAAAGAACGGGTTCAGACTTATCGAGGGAAGCGAGAAGGATCGGCTTCTTAAGGCTTACTGGCGAATTCCGGCCCGGCAGATAGAGGCCTCGGTAGTCATGGCGGATCACCGAGCTCAACAAGAGGTTGTGCAGGACTACAATCCAACGTCTTCCAAGGCGTTTAATAATGGCGTCGGCGTATCACAATCATAAGAGAGTATGGCTTGCCTAATCTATTCAGCGGCTTCCTGCAGCTTGGTCGACAAAGTATGAGTTGAATGAGGACTCATTGATAGAGACAGGATATTTTTTGCGCAAAGCGCGGATATACTCTTGGAGGACGTCATTCGCGATTGTATCTGAAAGTGTTTTTCGGATCTGTTCTAGCTCATTTCTGCTGTTGGCTGTTTTTGCACGTTGAATATCAATGAGCTTAACTACGGCGTGTCCCTCCATTGTCGGGCCAATGAAAACTTCGCCGATTTCGGCTTTGAAGAGATCCTCGATGATGGAGGGGGGCAAAGATTGATCAGACTGCGCATTAAAGCGGGTTATCTGTCGGCTTTTTATGAAGGTAAGGTTTTTTTTGGTCGCGAGCGCGGAGAGCGGGGTTCCTTTTTTTGCCTCTTCTCGGATCTGCTCTGCGGATACACGAGCTTGATTAGTGAGCCAGTCCTGCTGCCAAGCCTTCAGAACAACTGGCCTTATTTGTTCGAGTGGCTGTTGAGCGGCATTTTTTACGTTCTCGACCCTCACCATAAAGTATCCCCCGTTCGGGGCTTCGAGTAAATCACTAGTCTCGCCCTTATCAAGGCTGAATGCGATCTGTGCAAAGCGTTGGTCGGCGGGCAGACCAGTCTGTTTCGACCCAGTCTCGAGGGTGCCCGTAGCATCTATAGGGCCGGTTTTTAGTATCTTTAAACCGACTGCCTGCGCGGCGTCGAAGATCGAGCCTCCTCCGGCGATTACGTCTTCAGCTTGGTTGGCCCGTTTTACGAGGTCGTCGAGAGCTAAATCGCGGGCTAGATCGTCAGAGATTTGTTTCTTTACCTCGTTCAAGCTGGGTTCGCGCTGAGGCACTATTTCAGTAACCTTGATAATATGCCAACCAAGTGCGGATTTTATTGGCGTGGTATGCTGATCCTTGTTTAGGGCAAAAGTTGCATCGGCTAATGAGGGTGGCAGTTCGCCGTGAAATAACAGCCCTAGTTCTATTTCTTTTTTTGAACGATCACCCAATTCTGAGGCGACCTTTGCAAAATTATTGCCTTTTTTTAGCGCGGCATAGGCTTTCTTTGCTGAGGTTTCTTCCTCAAATAAGATCTGTTCTAGGCGTCTGCGTTCCGGGACGATGAGAGACGAAAGACGGTCCTCATATTCTGTTCGTATGCTCTCATCAGACGGAGAGAGTTCCTTCGATATCTTGTCGGGATCAAGGTAAAGCACGCTGAGTTGACGATATTCCGGAGCCATGAAGTTTTGCGCATTGTTTTCAAGAAATTTGGTAAGTTGCGATACTGTTGGTTTAGGCGGGCTTCCTGCGGACGTACGTCTCGTTTGCGCAATTTCCACCTCGCGGCTTTCATTCTGGTACTGGAAAATGATATTCACCAATTTTAGCGGCGCTTCGATGCCGGAGGAAATAATGCCGCTAATGTAATCGCGCTGCGTTTCTTGGCTTAGAGCTGCCACGTACTTGCTTTCGGATAGGCTATTATTTGCCAACATGGTTTGGTAAACAGCGCGGTCGAATTGCCCAAGCTCATTACGGAAAGCCGGTTCGTTTTGAATTTGCCGAACAAGCTGATCATCGCTGATCAGTAAATCAATGTCTGCAGCCTGCAGAGCGATTAGGCGGCGAGATATTATACTATTCAGTGTAGCGTCTGCGATACCTAGGCTCCGTGCCTGCTCTGCATCAATGTTCCCGAGCTTAGATCGGAGACGGTCCATTTCGCGTCGAAATTGATCTTGAAATTCACGTTGTGAAATTTCTGTGTCCCCAACGGTAGCGATTTTATTAGAATTAGATGTAACACCCGCCATATCGCCGATGCCCCAAACTGCGAAGCTTAGGATTAGTAGAGAGGCAAGCACGATCATAACGTACTTACCAATTCCCTTTTTCATACTTTCAAGCAGCATTTCGTGTAGTACTCTATATGTTCAAGAAGGCCAACGGGCACTGGTCGGTTAGTTCGCATAATAGGGACCGGGTTTTGTGCCAGCAAGACAAACGCGCTCGGTATAGCTGCTATTTTTTGCACGCATTGGTGTGCCCAAGCCAGTGTGTTACATAGTTCGGTAATTAATCCTTAATAATCGGACCGAACATGAAAACTCCTACCAGACCGCTGATCGCCGGAAACTGGAAAATGAACGGATCGAGAGCTTTCGCAAAAGATATGGCCGAAGCGTTAGTCAATCGATTGTCGGAGCGCGAGGAGGTGGGTTTTGAAATGCTTCTATGTCCGCCCGCGCCGCTGATCGATGTAGTGCGAGAATCAGTAGGAGCATCAGGCATCGTCATAGGCGGACAAGATTGTCACGCAGCGAAGCAGGGAGCCCACACCGGGGATATCGCTGCTGTAATGCTGGCAGATGCGGGCTGCAATTACGTTATAGTGGGACATTCTGAACGTCGCGGTGACTACGGAGAAGTAGACGCAGTCGTTCGGGACAAAGCAGCCGCAGTTCAAATGGCCGGTCTGATTCCATTAGTTTGTGTAGGAGAGACCGTCGAACAGCGCGAGGCTGGCGAAGCGGTGGAAATTGTGACCAAACAGGTTGAGGGATCTATTCCTAACGGCTCATCCGCGTCCACGGTTATCGTCGCGTACGAGCCGGTATGGGCAATTGGCACAGGCCGCTCGGCCACGGTTAAGGATATCGCTGAGATCCATAATTCGATCCGAACGGTATTGTCTAAAATCGTCGTTGACGGTGAAAGTGTTCGCATTCTTTACGGCGGTTCTGTAAAGCCTGACAATGCCGCGGCGATACTTTCTGTTGATAATGTGAATGGGGCATTGGTAGGCGGCGCAAGTCTTAATGCGCATGAATTCTTTTCTATAGCGGAGGCAGCGCCGTCTTAAGTGTGGGTATTTAAAACGCCTAGCAAAACTATATAATTAAAAGTAAAAATTCAGCTGTCACTTGAAATGGTAACATTATGATCCAGGTTCTTTTAGTCGTGCATTTGTTCCTTGCTATCGCTCTGGTAGGTATCGTTCTGCTTCAGAGAAGCGAAGGTGGTGCCTTAGGCATGGGCGGTGGTAGCACGATGGGTGGAATGATGACGACGCGCGGCACCGCAAGTTTGTTGACCCGCGCGACAGCTGTGCTTGCAGCTTGCTTTATTGCCACCAGCCTTGCTTTGGCGATTCTGTCATCTTCAAATAGTGAATCGACATCGATCTTAGATCGGTCAGCGACCTCTCTGCCGAAACCAGCCGCTCCTGTTTCTCAGCCGCCTGTTCCAACAGTGCCTCTCGGCAAATAGGTTAAGGTTGAATACGAATCGGTTTCCTAAAATTTAACTTTTTAGGCACTGCTGGCGCTTTCACATGGGCTATTAAATGCTTTAAACTATCGGTCCATGACACGGTTTATATTCATCACCGGTGGCGTGGTATCATCATTAGGCAAAGGTCTTACGTCTGCGGCGCTCGCCGCGTTGCTGCAGGTCCGCGGCTATAAAGTCCGCCTTCGTAAGCTAGATCCTTATCTGAATGTTGATCCGGGCACGATGAGTCCAACCCAACACGGTGAAGTTTTCGTAACGGATGACGGAGCAGAAACCGATCTGGACCTTGGTCACTACGAACGATTCACCGGTGTCCCAGCTCGCAAGACTGATAATGTCACAACTGGACGTATCTATACAGACGTTATCGAGAGGGAGCGTCGGGGTGATTATCTCGGCGCAACGGTGCAGGTTATTCCGCACGTAACTGACGCAATTAAGCAATTTGCACTAGGCGACGTAGATGACGAAGACTTTGTTCTTTGTGAAATTGGTGGGACTGTAGGTGACATTGAAAGTTTGCCGTTTCTCGAAGCCATTCGACAGCTGGGTAACGAACTAGGGCCAGAGCACTCGATGTTCATTCACCTCACGTTAGTTCCGTTCTTAAAATCAGCGGGCGAACTAAAAACAAAACCAACTCAACATTCAGTAAAAGAGCTACAAAGCGTTGGCATTCAACCCGATATGATCGTTTGCCGCTGTGATCAGGATATCCCCGCCGACGAACGCCGCAAAATCGGGCTTTTCTGCAACGTGCCGGAGGATAATGTAATCAGCGCGCCGGACGTAGGCACGATATATGAAGTACCCATTTGTTATCATGAACGTGGCCTCGATCGCCAGCTTGCTCGTCATTTTCGGCTTGGAAATGAATGCGATGTCGATGATGTGGATTTAAGCCGTTGGAATGAGATTGTTAACCGCGTTAAAAACCCAGAGGGTGAGGTCGCGATTGCCGTCGTGGGTAAGTACACCAACCTATTAGACTCATATAAATCTCTTGCCGAGGCGCTTGATCATGGTGGGATCGCTAATAATGTTAGCGTCAAGCTGAACTGGATTGACTCCGAAGTATTCGAATCCGAAGACGCAGTGCACCATCTGTCCGGTGTTCAGGGGATTTTGGTGCCAGGTGGTTTTGGCGAACGCGGTGCCGAGGGAAAAATCGCGGCCGCAAAATTTGCACGTGAACACAACGTTCCGTATTTTGGCATCTGTTTCGGGATGCAAATGGCTGTCATTGAGGCCGCCCGCAGCTTGGCGGGGATTACTAGGGCAGGTTCGACTGAGTTCGGGAAATGCGAAGAGCCTATTGTTGGTTTGATGACCGAGTGGTTACGGGGCGATAAGCTAGAGCGCCGAAGTGCCGAGGATAAGCTTGGTGGAACGATGCGCCTAGGGGCTTATGACTGTCATATCGAGGAAGGTTCGCTGGCGAAGAAGATTTATGATGAACCGCTTATAAGTGAACGGCATCGTCACCGCTACGAGGTCAACATTAACTATCGCAAACAGCTTGAGGCAGTTGGTGTGTGTTTTTCTGGACTGTCGCCTGATGGCGTTCTGCCGGAAATCGTCGAGTTACATAATCACCCTTGGTATATCGGGGTGCAATTTCATCCAGAGCTAAAATCCAAGCCATTCGAGCCGCATCCATTATTTAGTTCCTTCATCGGTGCAGCCGTTGATCATTCGCGCCTCGTCTGATGGTCACGAAAGCCAAAACTGTCCAAATAGGCGATTTAAAGATTGCCAATGACGCACCCTTTGTTTTGATTGCAGGGCCGTGTGCACTTGAGAGTCGAGAGCATGCTTTTGAGGTGTCCTCCGCGCTGGTAGAGATCACCACCGAGCTCGGTATCGGTTTGATTTACAAAACATCATTTGACAAAGCAAACCGCACTTCATTTGAGAGTCCCCGTGGCATGGGACTTGAGAAAAGTTTGCCAATCCTCGCAGATGTTCGCGAAAAGTTTGGATGCCCGGTGCTAACCGACATTCACCTGCCTGAGCATTGCGCTGCCGCAGCCGAAGTGGTTGACGTCCTGCAAATTCCAGCCTTTCTAAGCCGACAAACGGATCTTATCATTGCAGCCGCGCAAACCGGCCAGGCATTGAATATTAAGAAGGGGCAGTTTCTGGCACCCTGGGACATGGCGAATGTTGTAAAAAAAGCAAGCTCCGTCGGTAATGAGCGGGTTATGCTCTGCGAACGAGGGGTGTCCTTTGGATACAACACTCTTATTTCCGATATGCGGTCTCTTCCGATAATGGCGAAGACGGGATGCCCAGTCGTCTATGACGCAACCCATTCTGTCCAGCAGCCTGGCGGGCAGGGGTCCGTCTCGGGTGGTCAACGAGAATTTGTGCCGGTGCTTGCGCGTGCAGCCATGGCCGTCGGGGTGGCTGCGGTTTTTATGGAAACTCACGAAAGGCCCGATCTGGCGCCATCAGATGGTCCCAATATGATTCCACTTAAAGATCTATCAAATATTTTGAAGACCTTGGTTGAAGTGGATCGTATTGCTAAGGCTAATCCTGTAGAAATTTGAAGCCGGCTTTGGCGCAGTGATTGCGCGGTGCTTGCGAGCTATGTATCAATCCGGTTGTAGTTAAAAAATCTTTAGGAACCGCAAATGTCTGCAATTGTCGATATTCACGCCCGCGAAATCCTAGATTCCCGAGGAAACCCAACTGTCGAAGTTGATGTGGAGCTTGAAAGTGGAGCTGTTGGACGTGCGGCAGTGCCCTCCGGCGCCTCGACCGGTGCGTTCGAAGCGGTTGAGCTTCGGGACGGTGACGCGCTGCGTTACGGCGGTAAAGGTGTTCTTGATGCTGTGAATTTCGTCAACACAGAGATCTTTGAGGCTCTTTCCGGGATGGATGCTGATGAGCAGGTGCTACTTGATGAGCGAATGATTGAGCTAGATGGGACAGGTGATAAAGGACGCTTAGGTGCGAATGCAATTCTAGGGGTTAGTCTCGCGATGGCGAAAGCGGCCGCCGATAATGCAGGTCTTCCGCTCTATCGCTATGTCGGTGGGGCGTCTGCTCGACTACTACCTGTTCCAATGATGAACATACTGAACGGCGGCGCGCATGCGGATAATCCAATTGATTTTCAGGAATTTATGGTTATGCCCGTGGGGGCTGAAACGTTCTCGCACGCAGTGCAATGGGGTTCTGAGATTTTCCATTCTCTTCGAGCGCGCCTTTCAAAAGCTGGACACAATACGAATATAGGTGATGAAGGTGGGTTTGCTCCGGACTTGGGTGGAACGCGTGATGCACTTGATTTCGTAGTGGGAGCGATTGAGGGGGCGGGATTTAGGGTTGGCGAAGATGTCTATTTAGCGATCGACGCGGCTTCAACCGAATTCTTCAAAAACGGCAATTATCATCTTAAGGGCGAGGATAAAATTTGCTCAGGGGAGGAGCTGGCAAGCTATTACTCGGAACTGTGCGAGAATTACCCGATTATTTCGATTGAGGATGGGCTCGCGGAGGATGATTGGAATGGCTGGAAGGTGCTTACTGATGCAATTGGAGATAAGGTGCAGTTGGTCGGTGATGATCTGTTCGTAACTAATCCGACGCGCTTGTCTGAGGGGATTAAACGAGGCATTGCGAATTCGGTACTAATTAAAGTTAACCAAATTGGAACGCTGACTGAAACCCTCGCAGCCGTCGATTTGGCTCACAAATCATCATACACTGCCGTAATGTCCCATCGTTCCGGAGAAACGGAAGATACAAGCATAGCGGATCTAGCCGTGGCGACTAACTGCGGGCAAATCAAGACCGGATCTCTGGCGCGGTCGGATCGGTTGGCAAAATATAATCAGCTAATCCGAATTGAAGAGCAGCTTGGCCCAGCGGCACACTATGCTGGCAGATCGGTGCTATCAGCTTAAATTCTGAATTTGTAACCAGTTTAATTTTATTTTTTGATTTTTTATTTGACCAAGCGAATCAAAATGTGATTCGCTGCTTATATGGGGTTAACTCACGAAATCAAACGTCGGTCGCGGCGAATGCTTGTCCCAACGGTCGGTGCTTTATTCGTCTCTTATTTTCTGGTTCATGCGTTTCATGGGGAGAGGGGAATACTCGCTTGGATGCATTTGCAAAAGCAGGTTGCTTCGGCCAAACAAACGCTGATTTCAACGAAGGCCATTCTGGGCAATTATCAGCTTCGTATTTCGCTTCTCAAATCAAATCACCTCGATGCCGACATGTTAGATGAACGAGCGCGGGTAATGGTGGGTCTGGTAGGGCCGGATGAATTTAACATTCTTCATGAGAAGTTTAAATAATGAGGGCGGTTACACATCTTAAGTCTTTCGAGTTGTGTAACTTGAAATTTTCCAAAAGTTAACGGCCATAAAAAGACCTTTCCTTTCCCATCTCTTTGTTGCGGTTAGATCCACTTTCTTTATTGTGTAAGTGTTGTTTTGTAAAGAATACGGGTACATACACGTATTTTGCTTAGTCGGAGAGAGAAATGGCTAGAGCTTCGCAGTCTAAAAATCGGAAACGTAGCAGTAAAGCACCACGGCCTCGCGCAAGAAAGCGGGTAACGCCCAGCGAGGATCAGCTTTTAGAATATTACAAGGATATGCTCCTTATCCGACGCTTCGAGGAACGTGCAGGGCAAATGTACGGCATGGGCTTAATCGGCGGCTTTTGCCATTTGTATATCGGTCAGGAAGCCGTTGTCGTGGGCATGCAGAAAGCGATCGATGATAGGGATGCGGTGATTACTAGTTACCGTGATCATGGGCACATGTTGGCGTGCGGCATGGATGCAAAGGGGGTGATGGCTGAGCTGACGGGACGCATTGGTGGTTACTCAAAAGGTAAAGGAGGCTCGATGCACATGTTTTCCAGGGACAATCGGTTTTACGGGGGGCATGGCATTGTCGGGGCTCAGGTGCCGATCGGCACCGGTTTGGCCTTCGCCGCAAAATATAAGGGTACGGACGGGGTATCATTAACTTATCTTGGTGATGGAGCCGTAAACCAAGGGCAAGTGCATGAAGCATTTAATATGGCTGAACTTTGGAGCCTTCCCGTTGTCTATGTCATCGAGAATAATCGCTATGGGATGGGAACATCCGTCAAGCGAGCCTCTGCCGCTAAAGAACTTTATCGCCTCGGTGAGCCGTATGGGATGCCCGGTGAGCAGGTAGATGGTATGGATGTGCTAGCCGTTCGCGAAGCCGCCGAGAAGGCGGTGAAATACTGCCGGGATGGGAAAGGTCCGTACGTGCTTGAGATGATGACCTACCGTTATCGCGGTCATTCCATGTCTGATCCCGCGAGGTATCGAACCAAGGAGGAGGTGGCAGAGATGAGGGAACAACACGATCCGATCACTAACCTAAGCAAGGTAATTGTTCATGCAGGCTACAAAACAGAAGATGATCTAAAGAAAATTGACAAGGATATCCGGGCAGTGGTCGCGGACGCGGCCGAATTTGCCCAGGCAAGTCCGGAACCGGATAGTTCTGAACTTTACACAGACGTATTGGTGGACGCGTGATTAGGAGTAGACATGCCTATTGACATCCTAATGCCTGCCCTTTCACCTACCATGACAGAGGGTAACCTTGCGAAGTGGCATAAAAACGAGGGTGACGAGATCACCGCTGGCGAAGTTATCGCTGAAATTGAAACAGATAAGGCAACAATGGAGGTCGAAGCCGTTGACGAGGGCGTTTTGGGTAAGATTATTGTTTCCGAAGGTAGCGAGAATGTGCCGGTTAACGAAGTAATAGGCGTGCTCTTGGAGGAGGGCGAAAATGCTGAGCATTTAACTGCTAGCGAGACATTAGCGAGTATGAGCGCTAATGCAGAAATCCGGGGTCAGGTGGTTAACCCGTCGGTCGATACCGCCGCGGTCGCGGTGGTTCCCTCACCCAGACCTAAGGGGAGCGAGATGAAGAGCATCGGTGCTTCCTCCATGCTCACCGTTCGCGAGGCGTTGCGTGATGCCATGGCTGAGGAAATGCGGAACAACGAAAACGTATTCTTAATGGGAGAGGAAGTCGCCCAATATCAGGGGGCTTACAAAGTCAGCCAGGGACTGCTCGATGAATTCGGTGATAGGCGCGTAATCGACACGCCGATTACTGAGCATGGGTTTACTGGCTTGGGCGTCGGCGCTGCTTTCGCAGGCCTAGTGCCAATCGTCGAATTCATGACCTTTAATTTTGCAATGCAAGCTATGGACCATCTTATAAATTCGGCAGCGAAGACAAACTATATGTCGGGCGGACAGATGGGGTGTCCTGTAGTCTTTCGAGGGCCTAATGGCGCCGCATCGCGTGTTGCCGCCCAGCATTCTCAGTGCTTCGCGAGTTGGTTTGCGCACGTACCCGGTATCTATGTTGTTTCTCCATATACAGCTGCCGATGCCAAAGGACTTCTAAAGTCCGCAATTCGTGACCCAAATCCGGTGATTTTTTTAGAAAACGAAATTCTTTACGGTCAAAGCTTTGAGGTGCCTGACGATCCAGAGTGGACTGTACCAATAGGGAGAGCAAAAGTGGTTCGTGAGGGCAGCGATGTAACAATTACTGCGTTCTCGGTTATGGTAGGCCACGCATTAAAGGCTGCTGAAGAGTTGTCAAAACTGGGAATAGAGGCGGAGATACTCGACCTACGTACGCTGCGTCCTCTTGATACCGAAACAATCGTTCGGTCAGTGAAAAAAACTAATCGAATTGTGTCCATAGAGGAAGGTTGGCCCGTAGCCGGGATGGGATCTGAAATTGCTGCCATAATGATGGAAAACGCATTCGACTGGCTGGACGCGCCTTTAAAGAGAGTTTGTGCGGCTGACGTGCCGCTTCCATATGCCGCTAATCTTGAAGAGATGGCGCTTCCGCAAATTGGCGATATTGTGCGGGCTGCCAAGTCGGTTTGTTACGCTGAGTAGTCGCTAGAAAGGCGTGAAATGAGTATCAAAATTCTTATGCCGGCCCTTTCACCGACGATGACGGAGGGAAGCCTTGCCAAGTGGCATGTTAAGGTGGGTGACGAAGTGAACCCTGGCGACGTCATCGCTGAAATCGAAACTGACAAGGCAACGATGGAAGTTGAAGCGGTGGATCAGGGTGTCATCGGGCAGATCCTGGTATCAGAAGGCACGGAAGCGGTGCCTGTAAACGAAACGATTGGCATGCTGATTGAGGAGGGCGAAGAAGAATCATGTATCGTAGATAGGGGGACCGACAAAGCAGCAGCCGCTGCGCCCCTCTTAGAAACAGCAAGCCGTGTAGTAGATGTACCATCAGACTCCAGTGCCCCCTCTCTGACCGCCAGCTTAAATTCCACCCCGCTTGCGCGGCGGATTGCTGAGCAAGCTGGTGTTGACCTTTTGTCGGTGGAGGGATCGGGCATTAACGGCAAAATAGTCCGTGCTGATGTTGAGGCTGTAATTTTGAGCGATCAGTCGTTGCCTAAGCCCCAAGTCGCTAAGTCCAATAATGTCCCATCGCCTAAAACAAACGGTGCTAATGGAAATCGAGTTTTTGCGTCTCCATTGGCTCGACGCTTAGCGGCGCAGTCGAATATTGATATTGCCGTTGTAAGAGGATCAGGCCCCAATGGACGCGTTATAAAAACCGATATCGATGAATTTATCCGGAACCGAGAGCCCCAGAAATCGGTAATTCAGGAAGTAGAAGTGGAGACCGGGTCTCGATCGAAAATGCTCGTTGATACTTCGGCGACCGTAAAGCTATCAACGATGCGCCAAGTTATTGCCAAACGTATGATCGAGTCAAAATCGGAGGTGCCGCATTTCTATCTGACTATGGATTGCGAAATTGATGAACTTTTGAGAGTTCGCTCATCGCTCAACGATGCACAAAGCGATGTAAGGATCTCTGTAAACGACTTCGTGATTAGGGCCTGTGGCATGGGATTAATGAAAGTGCCTGCTGCCAATGTCGCGTATAAAAACGAGAATGAAATGCTGCAGTTCCAAACTGCAGATATATCTGTAGCCGTGGCGCTCGAAGGTGGGTTGATTACACCGATTGTCCGCGCGGTTGAGAACAAGGGTTTTAAGCAGATCTCCTCAGAAATGAGAGATCTTGCGAGCCGTGCGCGTGAAGGCAAACTTATGCCTGAGGAATACCAGGGTGGTTCTTTTTCAATTTCTAATCTTGGGATGTTCGGGGTTAAGCAATTTGACGCCGTAATTAATACCCCGCAAGCTTGTATCCTTGCTGTAGGTGTGGGAGAGCAGCGACCAGTCGTAAAGGACGGTCAAATTGTACCCGCGACTGTAATGAGTTGCACGCTTTCGGTTGATCATCGCGTGGTTGACGGCGCGATCGGTGCTGAACTGCTTGCGTCAATTAAGCGCTACTTAGAAGAGCCGGCACTTATGTTGCTCTAACGCTTGTAAGGTTGGAAAGGATATATTTTGGCAGATGCTCAATACGACTTGGTTGTGATTGGTGGCGGACCCGGGGGATATGTGTCGGCAATCCGTGGTGCGCAGCTTGGTATGAGTGTAGCCGTAGTCGAAAGAGAACACCTTGGGGGGATCTGTTTGAATTGGGGCTGTATTCCAACAAAAGCACTCCTTCGCTCGTCGGAAATTAAACACCTGATAGACCATGCCGAAGAATTCGGCCTATCGGTCAGTGACGTCTCCTTTGATGTGAAAAAGATTGTGAAGAGATCTCGAAAGATTGCAAAACAGTTAAACCAGGGCGTTGGATATCTCTTGAAAAAAAACAATGTCGACGTGATTGACGGAGAGGGCTCTCTCTCTGGGCCTGGTAAATTGATTGTTACCGCTGACGGCGGCAGCATTTCGGAACTGTCAGCTAAACATATAATCCTTGCGACCGGAGCCCGGGCACGATCTTTACCCGGTCTAGAACCGGACGGAAACTTCGTATGGACCTATAAGGAAGCCATGATGCCGGACATCATGCCTTCGTCACTGCTCGTAATTGGTTCCGGCGCAATCGGAATAGAGTTCGCCAGCTTCTATTCTGACCTCGGTGCTGATGTGACCATAGTTGAAGTAATGGATCGCATCCTACCCGCAGAGGATGAGGAAATTTCGGACCTAGCGCAGAAGGCTCTCGAGAAGCAAGGAATGACGATACATACAGGCGCAAGTGTATCTGAACTAAGCGAAGGATCTACCGATGTGACTGTGACGGTGGCGATGCCAAGCGGACGCTCGCACAAAATCAAAGTCGACAGAGTGATCCTTGCAGTTGGCATAACCGGTAACGTGGAGGATATCGGTTTAGAGCACACACAAGTAGTTGTTGACGAGGGTCATATTGTCATTAACGAATGGATGGAGACTAATGAACCCGGGATTTATGCTATCGGCGATCTGTCCGGTCCCCCCTGGTTGGCTCACAAAGCAAGTCATGAGGGTGTAATTTGTGTAGAGAGGATTGCGGGAATAAAGACGCATCCGCTCAACAAATCCCTTATACCCGGTTGCACCTATTCAAGGCCGCAAATTGCTAGTGTCGGCATGACCGAAAACAAAGCGAGACATGCCGGCTACGAAGTTAAAGTCGGGCGTTTCCCCTTCATTGGAAATGGAAAGGCTATTGCGCTCGGTGACAGCGAGGGAATGATCAAGACGGTATTCGATGCTAAAACTGGCGAGCTGTTAGGTGCTCATATGATTGGCGCAGAAGTTACAGAACTGATCCAAGGTTACACGGTCGGAAAGACATTGGAAACGACCGAGGCAGAGCTTATCCAATCTATCTTCCCTCATCCGACCCTGTCGGAGATGATGCATGAGGCGGTGCTTGACGCCCACGGCCGCGCAATACACTTCTGACCTATGAAGGAAGCGATGCAAACCCCTCGTCTACGCCATCCTGAAAAGGCAAGTCGACCTGATAATCCGATTCAGCGCAAACCCCCATGGATCCGTGTTCGAGCACCCACCTCGCGCGCTTACCAAAAGACACGCGATTTGATGCGGAAGTTGAATTTAAGCACAGTGTGTGAAGAGGCCGCATGCCCTAATATCGGGGAGTGTTGGGGGCAAAAGCATGCGACGATGATGATAATGGGGGATATCTGCACACGCGCATGCGCGTTCTGCAATATTACAACTGGTGTGCCATCTAAATTAGATCCTCTGGAACCCGAACATGTAGCTGTCGCAGTGGCGGAGCTAGGCCTTTCACATGTTGTGATAACTTCGGTCGACCGAGATGATTTGGATGACGGAGGGGCTGGACACTTTGCTGAAGTAATACGGCGGGTCAAGGATGTCTCACCAGCGACAACTATAGAAATCCTGACCCCCGACTTTCAAAAAAAAGACCGTGCGATTGAGGTGGTCGTCAGTGCAAAGCCTGATGTTTTCAATCACAATTTAGAGACTGTTCCTCGCTTGTATGCAACAGTTCGTCCAGGAGCACGCTATTTTCAGTCACTTCGTCTACTTCACGAGGTGAAGCAGGTTGATCCATCCATTTTCACAAAATCGGGTTTAATGGTTGGCCTGGGAGAAACGAAAGCGGAAATTTTGCAAGTGATGGATGATCTTCGCGCTGCGGGCGTGGACTTTTTAACAGTTGGTCAGTATCTGCAACCTACTGTAAAGCATCATGCGATTGACCGATTTGTTACTCCAAGTGAATTTGAGTCCTACAAAAAAGCAGCTTATGGGAAAGGGTTTCTTATGGTTTCTTCATCGCCGCTTACAAGATCCTCTTATCACGCTGATAGCGACTTTGCGGAGTTGCAACGTGCACGTGAGGCCAGGTTAGCGGCTGCCGAATAGTCTGGGATGCCTACACATCGCGAGAGGCGCTTTCTGCCGCACACGCCTGAACAGCTTTACGACCTTGTTTCCGATATTGAGGATTATCCCAATTTTTTGCCTTGGTGCGTTGGACTTCGTGTGATCAACCGAGATGATGGCGTCATCCGCGCAGACATGGTCGTAGGCTTCAAGCTCCTTAGAGAAAAGTTTACATCCAAAGTAAACCTGACGCCAAAAAAGCGTATTGACGTTCAGTATCTAAACGGTCCGTTCAGGTATTTGGAAAACCGCTGGTTGTTCATAGAAAAAGACGGAGGGTGTGAAATCGATTTCTTTATAGATTTTGAATTTCGCTCGCTTCTTTTGCGAAAAGTAATGGAGCCGCTCTTCCACGAGGCTGTGCGGCGTATGGTAAGTGCCTTCGAGTCTCGCGCAACTCAAAAATTTTCCTAAAAATAAACGCGGGCCTCCAGTCTCTCGAGAGCAGACCTAGGTGCTAAATCATCGATTTTAGTGGCACAAACAGCTGCAAGTATAGCGTCTAGCGCATCTCCTCCAACATCCTCAACTACTCTCCTCCGGGTTTTACCGGTGACCGGCATTAGGTAATTTCGCTTTGTTATTTCGGCTAGGATGCTAGAACGCGTTTTTTGGAGATCGGGTGTGCGCCCTTTGTAGGGGGAATACAAACCTTCGTGTTTTAAAAACGAGGCCGGGCAAGTTTCTGCCAAAATGGGCATCCCCTCTCTGGGCGTTTGGGTCGGTATAACCCGCACACGGTTTTCAGAGATTAGCGGTGCCAAAATATAGCGGATGCCTACCCACGTTTGTCGGTAAATTCGAAGGTTATAAGCTGACCAAGGCACTTTCGCCTCGCTATCAGTTGCCCGCTTTAGTTCTTTTCCTTTGGCTTTAACCCTGCAATCATTACGAAATTCTTCCGGGGTCGCATAACTTCTCGAAAAGTCATGAATAAATTCGGACCATGTAAATTGTTCGATTAGTGTCGCCGGAATACTGAATGGGAAATCCAATCCTATAATACTCTCCGTCAATCCTGATAAACAGTCGCGTAGTCCGCGCATGGCCTCGTCGATTGTTACCCCACCGCCGTGTAATTTATCGGCGCGTTTTAGACTGTTTATCTGAAACCCATTAGGTCCGTGTGTTCCCTGTGCGACCCAGATGTGACGGCCAGCATCCCGGGCGCCCGAGAAGTCCACGCCGGCTATCTTTGCCCTTAGGCTCATAACACCCGATGGATAAGTTCAAATGCTTTTAACACCGAATTTTTGCGAACAGCAGTTCGGTTGCCATCAAACAAGCAGCGCTCGTGAAGTATCTGGCCCTCTCTTCGGGCGGCACAGACATGAACCAATCCAGCAGGCTTGTTTTCACTTTGTCCAGGTCCAGCAACACCCGTGATTCCAACGGCAACGTCCGCCCTTGATTGCGAAAGTCCACCCGAAGCCATGGCGCGGGCAACCTCCTCGCTAACCGCGCCTACCTCTAAAAATAGTTCCATGGGTACGCCAACTAGCTCGTTCTTTGAGGTATTTGTGTATGTCACAAAACCGCGATCGATAACATCTGAGGATCCAGCAATCTCCGTCAAAGAGCCAACGAGAAGGCCACCTGTGCACGACTCAACCGTTGCCAGCAGCAGATTCGCTTTGCGGCATGCTTTTAAAAGTTCCGTTGCTGCGGCCTTAACGTCATCGTCAATCATTTGCTCACCCAGTTAGGAAGGAATGAGCGATATAGAGTATTGCCATCGAATAACAGGCAGCAAATATGTCGTCTGACATCACGCCTAAAGCTCCGGGAAGAACTCGCTCGGCCCAAGATGCTGGCCATGGTTTCATTATATCAGCAGCGCGAAACAGCCCAAAACCGAAAAGATACCACCAAAACTCTGTGGGGATGAGGGCAAGGGTAAGAAGTTGGCCAGCGGCTTCATCAACAACTATCGTTCCTGGGTCTTTGGTATCTGATTTCTGGAGGTATTTGCTCGTTGCCCACGTACCAAATATGAACGTAACGGCTGCTAAAATAATAAGACTTTTATGTCCAAATTCCGACGCTACTACCCAGGCAACGGGAAGCGTAAAAAGTGATCCCCAGGTCCCAGGGGCGCCAGGTAACAAACCACTTCCACCCCATGTGGAAAGCACCGCTACCGGATGCCATATGGGTAATTTTGGCGGGAGAGTACCAAACTTCATTCTTTATCCGAACCTCACCGCAGCTGACGCCTGGGCAGCGATACATTCCCCCCTGCCTGTAGACCCCATTTTTTCCGTTGTTGTTGCTTTGACGCTTACCCTATCCGAATTGATAGTCAGTATTTGGGCAAGCGATTTTTGCATAGCGTTGCGGTGCGGGGCGACTTTCGGTCTCTCGCAAATGATCGTCACGTCTACATTGCTTATAATACCGCCGCGTTTTGAAACCATGTCTGCTGCGTGTTTTAAAAAGACGCTGGAAGTCGCATCCTTCCATCGTTTCTCCGAGGGCGGGAAATGGGTGCCTATATCGCCGCCAGAAATTGCACCGAGAAGGGCGTCTGTTATGGCATGCATCGCAACATCGGCATCCGAATGGCCGATAAGACCCTGAGTGTGATCGATGCGCACACCGCAAAGTACTACGTGATTTCCATCGCCAAATGCATGCACATCGAAGCCGTTACCTACGCGAAAATCACCGATAGTGTTCTGGGTCATGTATTCTGCTCGTCTCATGTCGTCTGCAGTCGTGATTTTAAAGTTGTCTTCCCGTCCCGCGACTAACGTTACCGGCAGCCCGGCGAATTCCGCAATAGCCGAATCATCGGTCAGGTTTGGCCCTTTGTAGGACCGATATGCATTTAGAATATTAGAATAGAGAAAACCTTGCGGTGTTTGCGCGCGCCATAAATTTGCTCGCGCTAATGTATCGTTAACTACTGGCGGCACGCCTGTGCTGCTTTTTAATGTATCAAATACCGCAATACCTGGGATCGCAGCTGGTGAAGACTTTAGCGCGGCCAATACGCGGTCAATTATAGTCGGGTCAACAAATGGCCGGGCCGCATCGTGAATTAACACATAATCTGGATCGTCTTTGACCATTGCTTCTAGGCCAATACGCGCGGAGTCTTGGCGTGATGCGCCGCCGATTACCGGTTGGTTTAAGGCCAGATCGCCGATTGCCTTCTCGTAAAACGGCCTATCATCTGCGCCGATAACTACTTTGATAATTTCTATATCGGGGTGGTCGAGGAAAATATTCAATGTATGCCGCAGTATCGGGACACCTTGCAGTAAAAGATACTGTTTCGGTATGTCTGCCCCTAAGCGGCTTCCGGCACCTCCGGCAAGGATTAATGCGGCACAGCGAGTCATGGAAATTCCGTAAGTAAACTCTGCGAGGTCATGATAGATCAGAATCGCAGCTAACTGTGCGAAAATTAACAAGTAAGTGGTTTTGTGACGACGTAGATCAATGTACGGTGCTATTATGTTGATATGACTATCACGACGTTTCTGACGATCTCAGCATTCATCTCAATGCTTCCAGCTACTATTTTACCGTTTAGCCGGCCCCCGGCTCGAGACGCAATTTTTTGGCTGGTACTATTCGTGGCTATATCAGGGCCTGCTGTTTGGGTAGCGGCTAGTTTCGGGTCGGCCTGGCGCATCGGCCTCGGGCAGTCGCTTTGGCTGACCGTAGCAATAACACTGATATTATTCGGTACTCTTTCACTAGCAATGCGTGATTTGTGGCGGTTAGCGCCGCTCCTATTTCCATATATGCTGATTATCGCGTTACTTGCTACACTATGGCTGCACCCAACTGGTCGGCCGTTGGTTCAGCTGACGCCAACAGTTTGGGTTCAGTTTCATATTATAATTTCGGTGATCACCTATGGCCTTCTTACAATAGGGGCAATTTCTGGCTGTGCAGTTATTATTTCAAATCGAGGAGGATTGCTTGAGGCATCTCCAAAAGCTATTAAAATAAACATTTTAACAATTAAAAATGTTGAAAATTCTATAAATAAACTAATTAAAAATGAAATTTTTAAAAAGTCATTGCAAAAAAGAATTTACAACCATTTTTACCTAACAAATACTTATATTTCAAAAAAAATTGATAGTTACAGAGATAAGTTAATTTAAGATTAATTATAATTTAATTTTATTTAATGCATTATTTTTAAATATATTTGCCTCTCTAATATATCTT
>CAJWSW010000034.1 GCA_913046035.1 uncultured Alphaproteobacteria bacterium
GCCTTTTCAGCTTGTCCATGTGCATCCACGTACCGACGAAGTAGTAGATGATATTCTGACAGCGCTAGCGCAGAAAGCCCCAACTGACCGTCCCGGCCATAGGCTGTTGCGGCCAGTTGCCATGACAATGGCATAACTTTGTCGGATCGCAGCGCTTCCTCCAAATTGCTAATCGCAGCTTTGATAAGCAATGGCATATTCAATTCCAGTTGCACATGGGCTAGGCCAACCCGCAATAGTGGTTGCTGAGGAAGCAATGCGACTGCTGTTTCATAACTGGGAAGGGCCTCGGTCAATTTTCCATGCTCAAAAAGGATTTGGCCTCGAAGCTCGTGGAAGTAAGGATCATTTGGTATCTGCTCAAGTAGTCCATCAATCAGCTTGAGCGCTTCCTCTGATTGGGCGTTGCGATAATATGCCATAGCCCTCGCATAACGCGCGCTAACTTTCTTGTCATCGGCTGGAAATTCTCGCAATGTCTGGATTGTGGGATTGAAAAAACCTCTAAGTTTTGCCGACATACGTTCATGCATAACCTTTACATTTGCGGGCATATAATTTCCGGAGTAAGGCGACTTTTCTATATGCTTGCGAACAAATGCGATCCGGTCTCGGGTGCGCGGATGGGTTGCTACATAAGTGTCTTGGCGGTCCCGGACGAGAAGTTCCTGGTCCTGAAGTGATTCAAAAAATTCTAAGAGCCCGGTTGCTGATGTTTGAGTCTTTTCAAGCAGTTCTACCGCAAACTGATCAGCAGATCTCTCTTGCGTTCGTGAGAATTTGAACACACCTTTCGTGGCTATTTCAGAACTTTTTGCAATTGTTGTTGCCGCAACACTGCTTTCTTTTGCAAGCGCTCCGAGGGCGAAGCCAATAACTTCTCCAATTAGCGCTTGTCTCCTTGCATTGTTAAGCGCACCGCTAAGACGCGCGAGGTGGCCACCGGTTATATGTCCTATTTCATGGGCTAAGACACCTACCACCTGTTCGGGGCTGTCTGCTGCCATTAATAGCCCGCTGGTTATGAATATCCTCCGGCCTCTCGCGACGAACGCGTTAATCCCCCTGTCGTTAACGATATGAAATTTTATATCTTCAGGCATGAGGCCAGCTGCTTTCAGAAGTGGCGCAGCATAAAAGCCGATGGTATGCTCGATCTCAGCGTCGCGGATATTGCCTGCAAGCGCTGTTTTTTGTGCGAGCGCGAAGTGTAATGAGAAGGTTGCTATCGCAGCGACCACAGCTACGAAGGGGGATATTGCATTGCGCATTTGCGATACTTTCTCGCCTATATATATAGTTAAACGGCAGCCAATTAACCGTCAATCGATCAGAGTATTGCCGCCAGTGCGGTGGAGCAGGGTATGAAACTAAAGGTATCGACGCGTGGCCAGGTTCCGCCATTCAAAGTAATGGACGTGATGCGTGAAGCCAACCTTTTAGCGGCCAATGGCCGCGACATACTCCATTTAGAGGTAGGGCAACCATCTACTGGTGCACCCGCTGGTGTAATCGCCGCCGCTCAGAAAGCGATGGCGATCGATAAACTCGGATATACTGATGCTCTGGGGATTAATTCGCTTCGGCGGCGTATCGCGCAGTATTACCGTGACACTCATAAAATTGACCTATCAGAGGAGCGTGTTGTCGTAACTACAGGCTCTTCCGGCGGATTCTTGCTCGCTTTTCTTTCTGTCTTCGATGCGGGCGACCGCGTTGTGCTGGCGGATCCGAGTTACCCAGCCTACCGGAATATTCTCGCAGCGTTAGACATAGAGGCAGTCGGTGTTTTGGCAACTGCCGAGGACCAATATCAGCCAACGCCGGCACTGCTTGATAATGTCGATGGCAATATCGATGGATTAATAATAGCAAGTCCTGCCAACCCAACAGGAACGATGATTAACGCTGAAGAAATGGCATCATTAACAGCATATTGCATCGACCGGGGCATCCGGCTGATCTCTGATGAGATTTATCACGGCATCACCTATAAGACACCTGGAGTCACCGCGTTGTCGCACACTGATCACGCATTTGTGATCAATAGCTTTTCAAAATATTATTCGATGACAGGGTGGCGTGTCGGATGGATGGTTATACCCGAAAACCTTAACAGATTAATCGAACGTTTGGCACAAAACATTTTCATTTCGGTACCAGCGCTATCTCAGCATGCGGCAACCGCAGCATTTGATTGTGTACAAGAATTAGATGAAAACGTCGCTCGTTATGCCGCTAACAGGGAACTTTTGTTGCGTGAACTGCCTAACGTGGGGATCACAAAATTTTCATCATCGGACGGCGCATTTTATGTTTACGCCGACGTTTCGCATCTTACGAACAACAGCGAGGAATTTTGTCGCAGGTTGTTAAACGAGGTAGGTGTAGGCATTGCTCCAGGAAGTGATTTTGACCGGGTGCGCGGCATTTCTTCCATCCGGATCTCGTTTGCTGGCGATACGGATACCATTTCTAATGCTATATCCCGTCTGACAACTTGGGTCTCGAACTAAACAGATTTGTTTAAGGTGGCTATTCGACTATTTTTTGCCACCAGCCTTTCCGTTTAGGTTTGTTCTCGTCTGACGCCGCTTCAATTCGAGCTTCTGATGGTGGCCTTCCAGCCTCCGGGTCTCCGTCGTTAGAATTCGATGATTTAGTTTTTTCCGGTTCGCCATTTGGTTTTGTTTTGCTCATAGAAGAGCTTTGTGTGTCGTCGAAGTTTGCTTCCTGACGATTTAGTAAAGCGATTGATCCTTCATCAGCGTCTTTCCCAATTTCGTTTTCAACGGTTACCGAATTTGATGGAAGAGCATTTAGTGTATCTTCTTTAACCTGTTCTTGTAGATGCTCGATGTCTGTTGATCTTTTCACACTGTCCGGAGCGCTCTCATTATATTCCTCGGAATCAACGTTTCGATTGCGTCGCCGTCCGCCTCGACGTCCGCGCCGCCGTCGTCGCGACCCCAATTTTTCTTCGCCGGTGTCTTTTCGGTCCTGCGCTTGCTCTTCGCTTTTTTCAACGTCAAGCCCTTTGGAGTCAGAGTTAGCTGTGCTGTCCGGGTTTGCGCCAGTGTTGGGATCTTGGGAGCGTCGTCGAATACGGCGCCGCTTATTCGGCTTTTGCTTATCTGATTTTTGAACGTTACCATCATGGACGTCGATTTCAGCTTCAGTATCGGGATCAAGAGCCGGACCACTATCTGAAGACGACTGAGCGGCGTTAGGGCGACGGGTTGAGCTGCTTGATCGTGAGCTTGGCTTTCCTTTTACCCGATCAATCTCAATGTCGGGTGGAACAACCGAGTCGTCACCTTGTAGAATTACCTGAAACCCGTGACGAGATTCCAAGGTTACCAATGTTGAACGCTTCTGGTTAAGGATATAAAGCGCTATCCCGGTAGGCACACGCACGGTTATTTCACTCGTACGCATTCGGATGCCTTCCTCTTCAATGGCGCGCAGAACGCGCATTGCCATTGATTCAGTGGATAAAATGTAACCTGAACCCCGGCAGTGCGGGCAGATTTGTGAGCTAGTTTCTTGTAGGCTCGGTCGAAGCCGCTGCCGCGATAACTCGAGAAGGCCAAAGTTGCTGATCCGCCCTATTTGCAGTCGGGCGCGGTCAGTCTTCATTGCATCCTTTAGGCGTTTTTCGACTTTTCGGATATTACGAGTTTCCTCCATGTCGATGAAGTCAATGACAATTAGTCCGGCGAGATCGCGCAAGCGTAATTGTCTGGCTACTTCTTCCGCTGCTTCGATATTTGTCTTGGCTGCGGTTTCTTCAATATTTCTCTCTCTCGTCGATTTTCCTGAGTTAACATCGATTGCAACCAGCGCTTCTGTGGGGTTGATGACTATATAGCCGCCCGACTTCAGTTGAACCTCAGGATTATGCATTGCATCAAGTTGCTGCTCGATTTGGAAACGCTGAAATAAAGGAATAATCTCGTCTTTGTATTGCTGGACGCGTTTGGCATGGCTAGGCATCATAAGTCGCATAAACCGTTTCGCAGTTTGGTACGTTTTAAGGCCCTCGACCTGGATTTCCTCGATGTCTTTACTGTAAACGTCTCGGATTGCGCGTTTTATGATGTCACCTTCCTCATACACCATGTTGGGCGCGGTTGACTCCAACGTTGTCTCCCGTACTTCGTCCCAGGCGCGGATTAAATACTCAAAATCGCGCTTTATCTCAGCCTTGCTCCGTTCCAGGCCCGCCGTCCGAATTATGACACCCATACCTTCCGGCATATCGAGTGAATTAAGTGTATCGCGTAGCTTTCGGCGCTCGTTTGATCCTGTGATTTTTCGGGAAATACCTCCACCCCGCGAGGAGTTGGGCATTAGTACACAATAGCGACCCGCTAAGGAGATATATGTTGTAAGTGCAGCGCCTTTGTTACCACGCTCCTCTTTAACCACCTGAACAAGCAAAATTTGGCGGCGCTTGATAACTTCTTGGATTTTATAGCGCCGAAAACCACGCGCGCGACGGGACGTGGCCATATCTGCTGTCTTTTCAGTTTCTTCTCCGTGAGACTCAGCGGCTAATGTTTCAACGTCGTCACTGATATCTGTTTGTTTTTTCTTATCCGCTGATGCCCGTTCCTCTTGGGACGTATCGTCAGCATCCTCTTTGGTATTGGTCTCCTCAGCGGCATTTTCAGCTATTTCGACATCGGCGTCCGCCTCGTCATTCTCATCACCAACGTCGCCGTCAATATCCTCTAGGTGTTCGCGAGCTGCCCGCGCTTCGAGTTCGAGCTCTTCCTGTTCTTTTATTAAGGCTTGCCTGTCCTCGACCGGAATTTGATAGTAGTCCGGATGAATTTCGCTAAAAGCAAGAAAGCCATGGCGGTTGCCACCAAAATCTACGAATGCAGCTTGCAATGAAGGTTCTACTCGTGTGACCTTTGCAAGGTAGATATTCCCCTTAACCTGTTTTTTAAAGCTCGTCTCAATATCGTATTCATCAAGACGATTGCCGGATGTTACGACGACCCGAATCTCCTCGGGGTGTGCGCCGTCAACAAGCATGCGCTTAGACATAATCAAATCTCCGACCCGACATTGTACCCGATATGCGAACACCGATCAGGAACGTGTCTTGCCTTTAAGACCGGTCGCGCCATCGTCTACCTGCCGAATGATTTATTTTGCGAGGAATGCTCGCCAAGGCAGGGACGTTAATAGCTTGCGGCACCCGAACTAAATCTGCGGGCCCCGGCCTATGTTTCTATAAACCGCAGTTGAAATGCGCCGCCATTCTCACCGTTTATCGCTGCCGGTCAGCCGCAACGTAATAGGCTGAACGGCGCAGGTAGCTCGAGAGCCGCGCAATGGTATCAACGTCTCCAATTCATCTGCGGACGTTCGCAATGGAGAGAATAAACTGCGTGAGGCATTGGTACAACTTATATTCCACATCACGGTGAAGTGATTTGGCTGTAAATTAGGGCCTATTCGGGATATATCTAGTATGAAATCAATACTGACTCGCAATATGTGTGATAATCGAGCAAATCTCGGCCTGCTCATTACTCTGATTTACCTGCTCTGCATGGCGCAGGTGGCCCTTGCTGCACCCCAAGTTTCGGGCGCGAGAATTGGAGTATACCCTGGTAAAACGAGAGTCGTTTTAGACGTCTCGTCGGCGGTAAGTTTTCGCGTATTTACACTGCCTGAGCCTTCCCGTGTGGTTCTAGAATTGCCGGAGGTGACGTGGGCCCGTGACTTGCGAAGTCCGTCCAATGGGGGGCTGGTAACAGGTATGCGTTTCGGTCTCTTTAAACCGGGCTTATCGCGGGTTGTGCTCGACTCTGCGGTTCCTGTGCGAATTGTTAAGGCCTTTACAATCCATCCGACGGCGAGAGGCCGACCCCATAGAGTAGTTCTTGATTTAGCGCGGACGACGAGAAACGCATTTATGCAAACTTACTTGAAGGACGTACAACGCCTCCGAAGCAGTGTGAAGGGAAGGCCACTGCAGCGCACGGTAGTCCCATTAACCCGATCCAAACGTAATAAGAAAATCGTTATAATGATTGATCCCGGGCATGGCGGCGTCGACCCCGGCGCGATTAGCCGTTCTGGAGCTTGGGAGAAGCATATCGTTTTAGCGTTTTCTAAAGAATTGCGTCGTCAATTGGTCGCGACAGGCAAGTTTGACGTTCGGTTAACTCGGCACCGTGATGTGTTTATTAGGCTGCGCCAACGGATTGCAAAAGCCCGGGCCGTGGGCGCTAATCTTTTCCTCTCGATCCATGCGGACTCCATACACAATCGCCGCGTGCGGGGCACATCAGTTTACACTTTGTCCAAACGCGCGTCCGACAAAGAGGCAGCTGCCTTAGCAAGAAAAGAAAATAAATCTGACCTGATCGCTGGTGTCGATCTTAAGAAACAGTCCAGCGATGTCGTGAACATCCTGATTGATCTTGCACAGCGAGAGACGATGAACGAGTCGGCTGTTTTTGCTCAACAGCTAGTGTCAGAACTGGCAAAAGTGAGAAAAATGCTACGGAATACCCACCGATTCGCTGGCTTCGCTGTGTTAAAAGCGCCCGATATCCCCTCTGTTCTAATAGAATTAGGTTACCTATCGAATCGGACTGATGAAAAATTACTTTTAGATCCGAAACAGCACCGTCGGATGGCTTCTTCTATAACGCGGGCCATCCAACGTTATTTTGAGCGGCAGCAGGCTTTAAACCGGCCATAATTCAGCCACATTGGTAGATTATATAATAAAGGAGTTAGACTGCGGTAAGGGGAAGTATGCGAATTATAGCTGCAGCAATCCTTGCGTTTTCAGTCCTGGCGGTAGCGGGAGTGAGCGCAGTTCTTTATGGGTTTTATCATTTTGGAAAGGGGCTTCCTGAACATCAGCAACTTGCTGATTATAACCCACCGGTAGTTACTCGCATTCATGCTGGCGATGGTCGCTTGATGGCTGAATTTGCCCGCGAGAAACGTGTTTTCGTCCCAATAGAGGCTATGCCAAAAAGGGTCATCAGAGCCTTTCTATCGGCGGAAGACAAAACCTTTTATTCGCATTGGGGAATAGACATTCCTGGGATCATTCGCGCAATGATAACTAACATCCGTCGTATCCATACTGACAGGCGTCCTGTAGGCGCATCCACAATCACCCAGCAGGTAGCCAAGAATTTCCTTTTGACAAATGAGGTTTCTATTGCGCGAAAGGCGAAGGAAGTCATCCTGTCTCTTCGAATGGAGCGTGCATTTTCAAAAGATAAGATTTTAGAACTATACCTTAACGAAATTTATCTCGGTTTCGGTTCGTTCGGGGTTGCGGCAGCCGCGTTAAACTATTTTGACAAATCGCTTAACGACCTCTCAGTCGCTGAGGCTGCGTTCTTAGCCGGCTTACCGAAAGCACCTAATAACTATCACCCTATTCGTAAGCCAAATGCTGCGCGCGCTCGGCGGAACTATGTGCTGAGCAGAATGGTGGAGGATGGTTTCATAACCGCTGCCGCCGCTGCAGTTGAAATGTCGAAAAAAGTGAGAGTACGTCCGCCAGGCGAGCCAGATGCGGCGCGTGCTGATTATTTCGTAGAGGAGGTTCGGCGGGAGTTGCAAGGAAACTATGGCGATAGCGGGCTTTATGGTGGAGGCCTCTCAGTCCGTACAACACTTGATTCTCGCTTGCAAAAAATCGCTGACATATCATTGCGCAACGGGCTGTCTGCTTATGACCAGCGGCATGGGTGGCGCGGTGTGCTGGGTCGGATTGAAGTGGAACAAGACTGGGCAGGTGCAATTGGAAAGCATGCTCTACCTGAGGATGTAGATCAGTGGCGCACTGCAGTGGTGTTATCACTTTCTGGGGGAAGTGCTGAGATTGGCTTTCCTGACCAATCACGCGGGATATTACCATTACAGGAGTTAAGCTGGGCAAGACGTCTCGAGAAGGGCAGGCGGCTGGGTCCACGGCCTAAGATGGTTAGCGATGTGCTTCAGGTTGGCGACGTTATAGCTGTGGAAGCAGTCAAGAAAGAGGATAAGAGTGCGACATCGCTGCATGACTATTACTCACTGCGGCAAATCCCCGAAATAAGTGGCGCCATTGTCGTTTTGGATCCACACAGTGGACGCGTTCTCGCGATGTCGGGTGGGTTCTCTGCGCAGTTGAGTGAGTTTAATAGGGCAACGCAAGCTCGTCGCCAGCCGGGTTCAGCCTTTAAACCTTTTGTTTATCTAGCGGCACTCGACAAAGGTTTTACGCCATCGAGTCAGGTGCTCGATGCGCCATTTGTCATTGATCAAGGCCCCGGTAGGGGACGCTGGAGACCAAGCAATTACTCTAGGAAATTTTATGGCGCGAGTCCGCTTCGTCTGGGGATAGAGAAATCGCGCAATCTTATGACCGTTCGACTGGCGCAGAATATTGGGATGGAAACTGTTGCTGACTATGCAAAGCGGTTCAATCTAGTTGACGATCTGCAGCCGCTACTATCAATGGCCCTCGGTGCGGGGGAGACGACACTAATGAGACTAACCACCGCATATGCAATGTTAGTCAACGGAGGAAAACGTATTCAGCCTACGTTGATCGATAAGATTCAAGACCGAACGGGCAAGACTATTTTTCGGCATGATCAACGTCTATGCGATGGCTGTAACCGGCTAAAGTGGGATGATGAAGGTTTACCAAACCTTCCTGATAACCGAAAACAAATTGCGGACCCTAAGACAACATATCAGGTTGTGTCGATGTTAGAGGGTGCAGTCAAACGCGGCACAGGCCGCAGAATAAGCGTTATCGGAAAACCACTTGCTGGTAAAACGGGTACGACGAATAAAAGTCGTGACACATGGTTTGTGGGTTTTTCGCCGGACCTCGCGGTTGGAGTTTATGTGGGGTTCGATCAACCAAAACCACTCGGCAAGGGGGAAACTGGATCATCCGTCGCTGCTCCGATCTTTAAAAATTTCATGGAGGCTGCACTTTCCAATACACCAGCCGTGCCCTTTCGCGTGCCGCCAGGTCTAGAGCTGGTACGTGTCGACTCCCGCACTGGCAAACCAGTGCGGGACAGAAAACGAGGGGTAATTCTGGAAGCGTTTTTACCGGGTACCGTGCCAACAGGGGAAGCACAAATCCTTGATGGAAGTGATGCTGTGAGCATGCCCCGTTCCGGAGCCGCGGTTCCCACGCGTAAACTTCGTGGGCTATACTGATTACTCTTTCGCATGTCTGAGCGAATTTCGGCAAAAGTCATGCGAAGCTAACTTATGGAGGTTTATAACTGCCAATGCGCGCAGAAACGCAAGCCTTAATCGTGCAAATCAAGCAGTCTCTTGAGCTGCTGAGGAGGCATCTTTGACCCGGACAACGCGGCGAAACGTCTTGAAGAACTGAATGCTGAAGCGGAGGATCCCGAGTTCTGGAGTAATCAGCACCACGCTCAGAAGACTATGCGTGAAAGAAATCATATTGAGAACTCTCTAAATGTCTTTCATGCCCTTGAAAAGGAACTCAGCGACGCTGTTGAGTTGATTGATATGGGTGAGGCAGAGGGCGACATCGAAGTCGTGGAGGAAGCAGAGGCCGCTCTTTCACAGCTCCAAAAGTCGGCGGCAAAGCAGGAACTTGAAACCTTGCTTTCCGGTGAAGCAGATTCCAACGACTGCTTCGTTGAGGTTCATGCTGGCGCCGGTGGCACAGAGAGCCAAGACTGGGCGCAGATGCTAATGCGAATGTATATGCGCTGGTCGGAGTCCCATGCCTTTAAGGTTGAATTGATGGAAGAAAGCCCTGGCGAGGAGGCCGGTTTGAAATCGGCTACTATTAGGGTTCAAGGTCATAACGCTTATGGCTGGTTGAAAACGGAAAGTGGCGTGCACCGCCTAGTGCGAATATCCCCTTATGATTCCAGTTCTCGGAGGCACACGAGTTTTGCCTCAGTCTGGACTTATCCGGAAATAGATGACGACATTGATATCCAAGTGGAGGAAAAAGATCTGCGGATAGATACATACCGATCGCAGGGCGCTGGTGGACAGCACGTTAATACGACTGATAGCGCGATCCGCATCACACATATTCCATCCGGGATTGTAGTCGCCTGTCAGAGCGACAGGTCGCAGCATCGCAATCGCGCCGAAGCGATGCGAATGTTGCGAGCTCGGCTTTACGAGGCTGAATTGCAGCGTCGTGAGGAAGCTGCCCAAGCTGAACAGGATGCAAAGACGGAAATTGGCTGGGGGCATCAAATACGATCTTACGTATTACACCCCTATCAAATGGTAAAGGATCTTAGAACCGAAGTTGAGACATCAAACACGCAGAGTGTGCTGGATGGAGGTCTTGATGACTTTATGGCGGCCGCGTTGGCTCAGCGAGTGGCTGGGGATAAAGCAGACCAGAGCCAAAACGACACGTCTTTTGAGTAAGTGCATCTTTCGCCGGCGGTCTAGTTTAGTTCTCGCATTTTGACTGAAATTGGATGGATATAATCTCGAGAAATCACTGTCTTTGAAATTGTGATATATCTAAATGGCGGCAAGTTTGGAATTTCTTCCAAAAGATTTTGCCATGGATCTCCGTTGGGGTTCATTCGCTCAGCTTTATATAAGATTTTTAATGAACGGCGGTGTTTTATGATTTTCTTTATAACTTTTATGACGCCGAAGCGATCTTCCCACCTGTAGTCGGCGTTGATACTCCGGTTGTTGATGGCAGGCTTATTGGGAGACTGCGTAGAGACCGGACCGCAAGAAAAGCGAAGGCTTGTGCCTCAATGGCATCCCCATCCCACCCGACAGTCTCGACTGGATTGACGGGAATCTCAGACAATTTTGCCAACGTCTCTATCATAGTCGGATTATGTCGGCCGCCACCGGTCACTAAAAGCTGAGCTGGGAGCGATGGGATAAGGGATAGGCTTTTGGTTAGAGATTCGCAGGTGAACCTGACCAGGGTCGCAGCGCCGTCTTCGGCTGAGAGACCATCGATTAATGAATAATTGAAACTCATCCGATCGAGAGACTTTGGGGGTGGAGCCGAAAAATATGGATCACTCATCAGTTCTAAAACGATCGCCGTGTCGGGTTTACCGGCGGAGCTGACCAGACCATTTAGATCATACGGCAGCTCCGTTTTGCTTTTTATCCAATCGTCCAGAAGTGCGTTACCTGGTCCCGTGTCAAACGCTACCGGGGGTGCTCCGCCACTCGTGTCTATCCAGGTTATATTTGAGATTCCACCAATATTGACCACTGATACAGGCCCTCGAAGGCCTTGGCTTAGAGCTTCATGATAAAGAGGCGCCAAAGGTGCGCCTTGACCGCCAGCCGTCACGTCTTCTGTGCGAAAGTCGTAGACAACGTCATAGCCAATTAGTTTCGCTAACTTTAGACCATTTCCAACTTGGACGGTTATGCCTTCGCCAGGTGCATGTAATACCGTATGCCCATGTAAACCAACCACAGTGAGTTTTTCTTTGTATTCTGGATGTCGCGAGAGAAGAGTTTTTGTGGCAATAGCATGTGCATGGGTAATATCGTTGATAAGCGTTGCGTCAACTACACGTTGTCCAAGGGATCCTCTGATTGATCTTTCAAGACCCGCCGAATAGGGGATTGTACTTGCCGGCCCTATATCGAAAACTTGTTCACCATCAGTTTCGATTAATGCGACGTCGATGCCGTCGATAGAAGTGCCGCTCATCAGGCCAAGCGCCCAAATCGGTTTGAACGCCTCTATCGTCAAAAAGTCTCCCCCTTCGCGAAGTGCTCAATTATTTCGTTGCCAGTGGCTTTCCAAACTCCGTCGTGTCCATTTATATAAGCTAGAGCGTCATCTAATGCACTGATGCGGTGCGGCACCCCTATGACGAAAGGATGTAAGCAGATCGCTATTACACGGCCGGATCTCGAATCAATGCTCTCGCGGTATAGCGTGTCAAATTGGCGACGGATCATCTCAGCGAATTCTTCAGCCGTGCGGCCCATGCGAAGAAACTGCGGCAGGTCATTTAATTCAAGGGAGTAGGGGATTGAATATATTTGCCTACCGTCGACGTCCATGACGTACGGTTGATCGTCATTGATAAAGTCGGCGATGTATTCGACCCCGCAGTCAATTAGGGCATCTAGGGTAGTCCAGTTTTGCTGCAGTCCGCTAGAAAGCCACCCCTTAGGCCGCGTGCCGGTTGCGGCCTGGATTTGATCAAGGGTGTCCGCAACAATTTTTCGACCAGGATTCTCTTCAATAGTGTGAAGGTAACGGCTGTTAGATTGGTTATGGCCCATAAACTCCCATTTGAGGTCCAACGCGTCTTCGATAATTTCGCTGTAATCATCGCAAACCTCGCTGTTAAGAGCGACCGTGCCACGGATATCGTGTTTATTCAGAACTTCCATGATGCGAAATACACCGACCCTCGCGCCGTAGTCTCTGGTTGCCCAGTTGATGACATCCGGTGCTATGCCCGTTCCGCCGGGTACAGGTTCGTCCAATGGAAAGGTCTCTATGTTAGGGACGACCCAAAGCGCTAAATGATTGTCGTCTGGCCATGTAATCTTCGGACGCCGGTTAATTGGTTTATAGTCGAAAGGTCCGTATCTCCGAGGTTTCATAAGTATCGCCCTTATTTTAATATATTATTTTGGCGTCAGGTTCAGTAAGGCGCAATCGATTTTACGGGACATAATTTTGCTTAGCATGGATTTTGCTTGACCGCTGTGATACCAAACGGCGCCAGCGAAATACGGATTAAGCTCATGACCGATTTGCAATCGGCTTTTTTAAAAACTGCAGTTGAACGCGGGTTCGTTCACCAATGTACTGATCAGCAAGCGCTTGATACTGCTCTCAAAGAGAGCCAGCCAAAAACGTGCTACATTGGGTTTGACTGCACCGCTGACTCCCTCCATGTCGGATCGCTACTTCCAATCATGCTGCTGCGCTGGTTCCAGAAATCTGGCCACAAACCCATCGTTCTGATGGGCGGCGGAACAACCAAGGTCGGTGATCCCTCCGGTAAAGATGATGCACGGCAATTGCTTGACGAGAAAACAATTGCAGCTAATAAAGCAAGTATTCAAAGCGTTTTCGAAAAATTTCTTGTTTTTGGGGATGGGCCAACTGACGCTATAATGGTGGACAATAGCGAATGGCTCGATTCTCTAGACTACATACCATTCTTGAGGGATTACGGCCGCTATTTCTCGGTTAATCGAATGTTGAGTTTTGAGTCCGTCAAATTGCGTCTCGATCGTGAGCAGCCGCTTTCATTCCTCGAATTTAATTATATGATATTGCAGGCATACGATTTCGTTGAATTGAGTAGGCGCTTCAGTTGTATCCTTCAGATGGGTGGCTCTGACCAGTGGGGTAATATCGTTAACGGAGTGGAGCTTGGCCGCCGGGCTGATTCAGTTCAGTTATTTGGCTTAACCTCTCCTCTGATAACCACAGCGTCGGGTGCTAAGATGGGCAAGACCGCAGCTGGCGCGGTATGGTTGAACGCTGATAAGCAAACACCTTATGATTACTGGCAGTTTTGGCGAAATACTGCTGACGCCGATGTTGGGCGCTTTCTGCGTCTGTTTACTGACCTCCCATTAGCAGACACGCGACGGCTTGAAATACTGCAGGATAACGAGATTAATGAAGCGAAAAAAATTCTAGCTACCGAGGCGACTGCGCTGTGCCACGGGCGTGCTGCCGCTGAGGCGGCAGCTAATACGGCAGCTGAAACCTTTGAACAAAGACAGAGCGCAAAAGGTTTGCCAGAGATTAACGTTTCCCCAAACGAGCTAGTCAAGGGGATCCCCGCGTTTTCACTTTTAGTCCGAGCCCATCTTGCGGGAAGCAATGGTGATGCTCGCCGCCTAATACGTGGTGGTGGTGCACGTATCAATGACAAGAAAATTAGCAATGAGAATGTATTAATCTCAACAGAAGATATAAACAGCAGCGGAGTTCTGAAGGTTTCGGCGGGAAAGAAGCGTCATGTCCTTATCCGGTTCGAATAAGCGAAGGCGAGTGAAACGTCCGTGAAGCTCTACGTTACGCCCACTTCTCCTTATGCGAGGCTCGCGATGATTGCGATGCATGATAAAGGCTTGGCGGATCGAATCGAGTTGGTTTGGACGCGGACGCGGCAACATAACGATCCAATATTGGCGGTTAATCCTTCTGGGCGAGTGCCATTCCTAATGCTAGGTGATGGAACCGGTATGGAGGATACCGATCTTATTGTCGATTATTTAGATGCGCTTGCGCCTCCTCGAAAGTATGACGTGCCGCATGGCGAGGGATATTGGCATTTCCGCCGATTAGAAGCCACTGCCCGCAGTATCCTAGACGGAGGATCGGTCTGGGCGCGGGAAATCAAACGTCCGGTGGCCGAACAATCGTCCGAGATTATTGAGCATGAGCGCAGACGTGCGGTGCGTATGTCTGACTATTTCGAAAATGAAATCCAAAACGAGGTATTTCAGGGCGAATTGAATAAACCGCAATTGCTTCTGTTCTGTGCGCTAGACTTGGAACGTCGAATTCCGGGTTTCGACTGGCGTGCCAAATGTCCCCGTTTGTGTGAATGGTTCCGTCGGCTGGAGGTATCAAAAGCTGCCGCTGCATCATTGCCCCCGATAGGTGTGTAATCCATATTGATTGAAAGATCTCTTTGATGAGATAATATTTTGACAAATAGATCATCCAAACAGAGATTAAGGTGGGCATGGTCTTCACACTAGAAGGTTTCTGTAGCGCTGCACGCTCGGAATTAAGGCGCGATAGCGGGGCGGAAGGTCGCGAGAGAGTAGCTCGACATCTTGAAAGATTGCTGGTGGACTTGAATTTTGTTCGCGATTATCTCGGTCCCGATAAACGGTCTGGCGTGGAGACTGTCTATATCGATGAGGAGTTTGGTTTTCGTGTGATGGCACACACTAACCGGAGTGCATCAAATAACACCCCACATTGCCATGGGCCGTCATGGGTCATCTACGGCATGGCTATGAATTTTGTTGAGATGACTGAATGGATCCGTCGGGATGACGGGTCGAAAGATGGCTACGCCAATATTTTCGTCGACAGAAAATATATCCTGAGTGAAGGTGAGGCCCGTGTTTATAACGAAGGGGTAATTCATTCGTTGCATCGGCCGTTAGAGACCCGTCTCGTGCGAGTAACTGGATGTGACCTTAGCAAGACGGTGCGTTACCGTTATGACCCAGAAAATAACGCTGTAAAGACGCTGAGCGCTGATAATTAGATAATTTATCGTATCAGCTGTCGCGCACTGAGGGATGGAAAAGTTCGTCGACTTCCATTCGGGTATTTATAAGACCTTGTTCAAAGGCATAACTGATAAATCTGCTTAGGTTGGCGCGGTTCGCAGAGACGCCGCGGGTCCAAAGCGGGCCCCCAAACGCGGTCATTTCTTCCTCAGCGGTATATTGGGTCCAGGCAAGACGCGTCCAATTAGGGTCGGCAAGATATGTCTCGGCAACCATATCCGCCGCGGCAAATAATTCAAACAGTGCTGTCGGGAGTTCAGGATGTACGGCGATTGCTTCATCCTTTAACGCTACGACGTGCATTATCGGCCAGTAACCATTTCGGGCGACATAGTCCGCCTCGACTTCTTTCGGATTCTTAAACAGACGGTGGAATTGATGCGCCCGCTCTGGGCTGACTTCTGGGAGCCGAGAATAAAATAGAGCATCGATTTGGCCATTGCAGAGCATATCGGGCAAATTTCTGCCCGCAGCGATAGGCGTGATGTTTATATCAGGTTGGCTACCAATTTCGATTGCGTCAGGGTTACCAACCTTCCAGTTTATCTTTTCCATAGAGACGCCAAATTCTCTAGCAAGATCACCCCTCGCGAGTACCGCAAGCGTCGTCTGGAAAGATTGGAGTCCGATAGTGTGTCCTTCAAGGTCCATGGGCTTTTCAATGCCGGATTCTGCGTTAACGAAAATTTGACCTTGGCTGAATAGTCGGCGGGGAAAGATTGGGATGGCCGAAAATGGAAGACCACGTGATTTGGCTACAATATAAGATGCTAGTGACGTTTCTGCGGCGTCGAATTCCCTGTCGCGTAGCATGCGTTCATGCCTGGCTGCGCCATCGCGTAACGAGCCATGCTGTCCTACTTGAAGGACTTTAAGATCCTTTAATTTTGAAGGTAGTCGTACAGTTGAATCGAAGAAGGGGATATGTCTGTCATATCTGTCGAGGGCAAGCGTGATCATTGGTTCGGAGAGGTTTTATTTTCGCGTTTTTCACGAAGCGTTTCTTCCTCGGTTGGTGTTTTCCCCTCGTTTACACCTTCGCCGGCACGCAGCAACTTGCGCAGAAAGCCAGGTGCCAGTGCCGAGATGGGGTTAACTGACATCACGGGTTTTTCAACCGGACCCAATACCTTATAGGACGCTGCGAAAATGCCACCACCCTTTTCGCCGCTAATAATAGTCCCAACGATCGGAATTGTTCCAACGAGGCTGTTAATCGTATAAGCTGGGACTATAGTACCTTCTAAATCGACTGATTTGCTGCCGAAATCTACTTTTCCGCTTGCTGTAATCCCGATCTCGGATCCCACACCTTGAGCACTTTCAATGTTTGCTGTTTGACCCTCGAACACAAAGGGGAAACTTAAACGCCGAAATTCTAAACCCTTTCCAGCAACAAGATTGCTGAGACCGGTCAGTGACGCGATAGTAAGAAGCTGAGCGATACCGGGGGCATTTGCTAGACGAAACTTTTTCATTTTGGCGGTTCCGATCCAGGGGGTGTGAGCCCCGCTTTTTCGTACCGCAGAAACTTCAACTGAACCGCCGACAATAGTGTTAGTGATACCCATTGCTTTTAGAAACATGCCCGCGTCTGCTGAATAAAGCGCCATCACCTGACCTTGTGTATTTGGTCGAATACGGAATTCTATGGCTTTCCCGTCGCCTGGCAGTGCACCGACCATATCGATAAATTCCCAACGATTACCGTTATAATGAAGTTTCATATTTACATTTTTTGTCGGAGCGCCTCGTCCAGTTGAGAATTTCTTAAAAGTCCCACTAAGTCGGAAAGGTGGCAGTTGTGACTTTTCTGATATCTCTTGAAGCCGATCGATGAAAGGAGCGGCATTCAGTCTGTCGCCTTTAACAGTAATCATATATCGTCGGTTTTTGTCTCGGCGAACATCCGCAGCGAGCTCCGTTGCTCCCAATCTAAACTTGTGGAGTTTAAGTGTATCGATTGACAGAGCGCTGTCTTTTAGCGGTTCGGCAAACGTTATTTTACCTGATGTTGAGAAAGCTCCGGCCTCGATCTTGAAATGGTCGACAGAACGAATGGTAGTGCCATCGAAAGATGCCGCGAATCGAGCCTTGCTGGGGCGTCCGGGCGGCTTTTCCCATTCGAAGCCAGGTAATTTAAACCTAGTATTTTTAAGATCGAGTCCGGCAGATAGGTTGGCCTTATTATCCCTTCGCGCTTCGTAGACCAAAGTTAAAGGGACGGAACCTTCCCAAATTTCGTTATTATCTAGGCCAAAGAGCGTTGCTAGCTTCTTATTTGCAGTTAATGAAGCTTCTAGCCGTCGCGTAAAATTATCCCGTCTAGCGAGGTTTTCTGTCCATTTGAATTGCGCTGGCGTCCCTACGAAATTGATTTTACCCGACGCTGATAGGCTATTATCAATGACCGATAGTGTAACCCACCCATTGTCGATCCCTTTTCCTCGAAAAAGATTGGATATTGCCAAATCTTTGATATTCGATTTTCCCGTTACCCGAATGTCCTCAGCCTTTAGCGAGCTTTTAAGCGGAAGGGCGATGTTAAGATGGGTCTCGTGCCTTCCCTTTGCACCTTTACCGGCCTGCTTGAACCGTTGTGGGATGTTTAGGCGTGGGCGGGCAATAAGATCGAGTGCCGAATGCACGGGACCGCGGAGAAGCGTGCTTATACTGAGTAACTTTGTGGCCTTCTCCATGTCAGTAATGGCAACCGTCCCTTCATCGATTTTCAGCTCGCCGACATGTCCTTCGTGAACAGTAAAATCGAAACGATTTGCATCGAATCTTGTGGTGGCCAAAAGCTGGGTAATAGGCGGCATTTGCGAGAGGTAGTTGACGGTGATGTCTTCGAGACCAAAGCGACCATTAATAGAATCGATCTGAAAACTGTCACTGGGGTCGCTATCGAGTTTGATGCTAGCGGTAAGGTTGGCGGATCCGTTGGTGATCACGCCTTTGTGCACATTTGTTACAACCCAATCGCGCGTTTTTTTACTCACACCTGGCAGCCAAAGTTTACGCATTTCATCGTAAGATAATTCTGGAATTTGAATTGATGCGTTAAGTTTCGCAATATCACCGACGCGGGTGACAATGCCTTTAGCTTCCGCGGTCGCGTCTTCGAACTTGGCAGTGAGATTAGATATGTGGAGTTGGTCTGGGTACCGAGTCAGACGCCCTGTAACGCCCAAACTTTGGAAGGCGACTGGCTGCGGTCCAAGGCCGAGGGTTCCGATGACGCCTGAACTTGCCTCCATTTTAAAGCGGGCAAATTCGACAGCACCTGCAACGCTTAGTCGTGCGCTTATGTCACCGGCGATGCTAGCATCTAGGAATCTTAGCTTGCCAAGCCTTTTTGGACGGTTCGGCACATCTCGAAGATTTAACTCGCTAAAACGTGCATTGATATCGATTGTGTTTGTTGACCGGGAGAAATTTGCTTGGCCGATTAGCTTGGGCTTGCTCGTCATTAAATCTAAAGTCACATCAAACGAAGCCCGGGAACCGAGCGGCGTGCGTTCCATCGTTATATTTGTATTTCGGGCATTCCATGTGCTGCCATGCTTCTGATCGTCGAAACTCATGGATGCCCCTACTATGCTAACGTTTGTAAGATATTGGAGTTGGCTTTTAACGTCGGGTGGCTGTGCAAGTTCCACAAGTAAGTTTGGTATCAAGTGGTTTTTGGTCCTCTCGGAGCCAGTTTGGGATTGACTTAAATCTAATTGCAGAGACCCGTTTTCACTCCTTGACAGGTGGATGAGTGGACGAATGATTTCCAGCTTGGTCGGAGAGAGCTCACCCTGAAATAAAGAGCGAGTACTTAACGTAACCGATATTTCGTCGATGCGCGTTGGCTGCTCGCCTGTGCTAGGGGAACGGAGACGAACTTGTAAAGCCCGTAGGTCGACAGCGCGTTCCCATCCCGCCCAGGTGATTATCAGATCATCAAGGTCTATTTTGACTTCACCATTGGCTCGATGAAGTAAGCCCTTCGCGTAAGGCAGTAAGAATTTGACTGATACTGGGCCCTCAGAAAGACGCCACGCGAAAACGGCTGAGAGAAGCGCTATTACAACGGCAAACCCAAAAATTACTTTCAGACAATTAATCGTTATCTTCCGAAACATACGAGCAGGATACAGGAATTCGAACAGAACTTGGTCTATAAAGGTAGTATACGCATTTTGCGGGGATTCTTCGCACTTTAGAAAGGTGCACTTGATAAAATTTTTTGAACAATGGGCTTCGATAGCCGGGTCGCTACCTCGGGCTTCAAATCGAGAGCAAAATTTAGTGCACTTGGAAAGATGGTCTCAGGCGCCGGCCGGTTGCGATGACCTCAAACTTCGAGAATTTGTTTCCGCAGCAATTAATGATCCGGCGGTAAACAAATTACTTTCATCGGTGTTTGGAAATAGCCCCTTTCTTAGTCAATGCCTGATATCTGATCAGTTCTTTGCGATGAGTTTGCTCTGTGATGGGCCGGATAAAGCATTCACGCTAGCCAAAGCGTTGGCAAATGATGGGTCAGGGTTAGGCAGAGAGAACATTGACGAGCTGAAATACCGTTTGCGGATTGCGAAGCGTCGCGCCGCCCTTGCGATCGGCGTCGCGGACATATCAAATTTGTGGACGCTGGAAAGGATCACCGGCGCTTTGTCCGAATTCGCGTGCGTAGCGCTCGAGGCAACCTGCCGTGCGTTATTGTTGCAATTGCACAATGACGGAGATCTGACGTTACCGGATCCAGAACAACCTGAGAAAGATAGTGGTCTGATTGTTCTTGGCATGGGAAAGCTAGGGGCCCAGGAATTGAATTACTCTAGCGATATTGATCTCATCTTGCTGTATGACCAAGATGTTGTTCCCTTCACTGGAAAGGGAAGTTTGCAGCATTTGTTCACCCGATTTTCACGCAATCTAGTTTCTGTAATGGATGAGCGGACTAAAGACGGTTATGTATTTAGAACCGATCTCCGATTGCGGCCTGATCCAGGGGCTACGCCACCAGTTATGTCAGTTTTAGCCGCCGAGACTTATTACGAGAGTATGGGTCAGAATTGGGAACGAGCTGCGATGATTAAGGCGCGCTCTGTTGCCGGCGATAAGCACGCGGGAGGAGAGTTCCTGCAGAATCTAACTCCATTTATGTGGCGCAAATCACTGGATTTTGCCGCTATTCAGGATATCCAGTCGATTAAGCGCCAAATAAACACCTATCGGGGTGGTGCCGAGATTGCAGTTGCGGGACATAATATAAAGCTCGGCCGTGGTGGGATCCGCGAGATAGAATTTTATGCGCAGACTCAACAATTGATTTGGGGTGGGCGCAATCCGGATTTAAGAGTTCGTGGAACCATACAAGCTATAGAACAATTGTGCTCAGCTGGCCACGTCGCTATGGAAGCTTTGACGGAGCTGAACGAAGCATACGATTTTCTTCGTCGGGTCGAACACCGTTTGCAAATGATCGAAGACCGACAGACACACGAGTTGCCGGCTGATAACAAAGCTCTGAAGGCATTGGCGCTATTTCTCGGGTTTAGTGGAATTGATGGCTTCCAAGCAACTTTGTTGCGACACCTTAAATCAGTAGAGCGACATTATGCGGCGTTATTCGAAGGTGAAGCCGATCTTGCAGGTAAGGGTAACCTTGTTTTTACCGGTGCGGACGAGGATCCGGAAACCCAGATGACACTCGTCGAAATGGGATTTAAGGAACCGTCTGCGGTTGCGACCATCGTGCGCACTTGGCATACAGGAAGGTATCGGGCTATGCGCAGTACCCGTGCTCGCGAACTCCTTACAGAACTTGTCCCCAGCATCCTTGGATCATTTTCAGGTTCGCCCGACCCAGATCTGGCGTTGCGGCGCTTCAACGAATTTCTGGAGGGATTACCTGCAGGTGTTCAGCTTTTTTCCCTTTTTAGCGCCCATCCTGGCCTTTTTGATTTGCTCGCCGAAATTATGGGAGCAGCACCGCGCTTAGCAGGTTGGTTAAGCAGATACCCGATCTTGCTCGATGGGGTGCTCGAACGGGATTTCTTTGAACCTTTGCCTGGACCCGAGGTAAGGGCTGTGACGCTTGAGGCAGCGACCGGACAGGCCCGTGATCTGGAAGATTTTCTCGATATTCAACGTCGCTGGGCAAATGACAGTATCTTTCAGATCGGCGTGCACATGCTGCGTGGGCACTTGACTCCGGTGGAGGCGTCCGGTCCGCTCTCCGATATTGCAGATACCTGCCTAAAGTGTCTGCTGCCAGAGATTGAACGTGACTTCGCAGGAGATCACGGCAGGGTGCCGGATGCGACCATGGCGATAGTGGCGCTTGGTAAGCTAGGGAGTCGAGAAATGACACCCGGATCCGATCTCGACCTCTTGTTTGTGTACGATTGCCCAACCGGTGTCGAGAAGTCGGACGGCAAGCGTCCACTCTCACCAGGTCATTACTATAGCCGTTTGTGTCAGCGTTTTATTGGAGCGATTGCCGCGCCCACTGGTGAGGGCACACTTTATGATGTTGACATGCGTCTTCGGCCGGCCGGAAATGCAGGACCAATCGCTTCGTCGTTAGAAGCTTTCAAAAAATACCAGCAAAATGATGCCTGGACGTGGGAACATCAGGCGCTGACGCGAGCGCGGGTAGTTTTCGCGGAGGGCGAATTGGAGGATAGATTTAATGATGTTGTCCATTCCGTTCTTACAGTTCGACGGGATAATAGTCAGCTTTTAAGGGACGTGTCCGAGATGCGTCGGCGCATGCGCGAAGAACATGGATCCGCTGACATATGGTCTATTAAAACCATTCCCGGCGGAATGTTAGATATCGAATTTATCGCTCAATATCTTAAATTGAAACATGCCGTGGACGTGCCCAAAATTTTAGAGGGTGACACTGTTACGGCGCTCGCGGTCGCTGCGAACACGGGTTTAATCGATGTAAATGTCTCAGCTAACTTGGTCGAGGCGATGTTGCTTTGGCGAAATCTGGAGGGAATTTTGCGGTTAACAGTGGACGGTGATTTTTTAGAAGAAAACGCCCCTATAGCTCTGAAACGCGTGATCACTCGGGCCGCAGGGGCCAATGACTTCGAAACACTAAGGGAAACAATAAAAGCTGCCGCGACTAAAAATGCCGCTAACTTTAGATTGTTTTTTGGGTAATGCTGTGACGGGATAAGAATTACCAAAGAGAGCGGTGCTGTATTACGGCTTTGCGCATAAGATCAGCAACGATTAATGGTTTACAAGAGATCGTATCGAATTGGCTGACCCTCTGCTAAATTCGATGCTTGAAGCATTCAAAGGAGTAAGATGGCATTGATAGAACAGGGAAACAAAGCGCCAGCGTTTAGTGGGTTGACCGACGACGGAAGCACAGTGTCCCTCAATGATTACAAGGGTAAAAATATTGTTTTGTATTTTTATCCAAAAGATATGACACCCGGCTGCACGGCGGAGGCGGAAGATTTCCGCGACGCCATTGGGGATTTCGAAAACGCTAACACCGTTATAATCGGAGTTTCCAAAGATAGTGTGAGACGCCACAATAATTTCAAGACTAAATATGATCTGCCTTTTACTTTAATTAGCGATGAGAGCGGCAAGATTTGTGAAATATACGGCGTCTGGCAAAAGAAGAAAAACTACGGCCGCGAATACATGGGGGTTGTGCGCTCTACTTACCTGATCGACAGCAAAGGCATTGTTGCTAAAGCTTGGTCGAACGTCCGTGTGAAAGAACATGTAAAAAACGTTTTAGAGGCGACAAAGGCTCTGTGCCAATGAGAACATGACTACGACGTTATCGGAGAGGATTGTTGGCGTACTCGGAACAGGGGATGCTGCTGCCAAGGCCCATGCGGCGAGGCTCGTGGTAGCCGATTGGTGGGCCGGTATTATCCCGAATATTGGGTATACTGCCCCCCCCATCCGACCAAAACGCCCTAAGCGGCCGGAGTTGCTGCAGCCAAAAGATATGCAGAGACGTGGGCGAGCCCAAACTAAGGAGGGACGTATTGCCTTGCTACACGCAATCGCCCACATCGAGTTAAATGCTGTAGATCTTGCCGCCGATATCCTTGTGCGTTTTTCCAATGCGCACCCGCCATTGGAGTTTTACAATGACTGGCTAAGCGTTTTAAACGACGAAGCAAAACATTTCCTGCTATTGTTTGACCGTCTTTCTACTTTGGGGGCAACATACGGCGATCTACCTGCTCATGACGGTCTGTGGGAGGCAGCTCAGGAAACCAGCCATGACTTACTTGCGCGACTTGCCGTTGTACCCTTGGTATTAGAGGCACGCGGTCTTGATGTGACGCCCCAAATTATATCGAGCCTAGAAATGGCAGGCGATACTGAATCGGTCGCCATACTGGAGGTCATTTACTGCGAAGAGATAAGCCATGTCGCAGTAGGGCGAAAATGGTTTGAATATTTTTGTGATGGTAGACCGGAACAAACATGGCAGCGTTTGGTTAAAAAACATTTTCGCGGGTCGTTAAAGCCTCCGTTTAACGTGGCTGCGCGTTCCGAGGCAGGCTTTGACAAAAAATATTATGGGTCATCGTATAGCTCGCCTAGTGTTGCTAACTAAACATCAGCTTTACAAAAAACTGGTTTTCATTTTGTGCTTCGTATAGCCGCAGATAGGCCTGAACATTTTCTTCTCAAAAGGAGAGCGAGAGCGACAGCTTCTGCATAGCCCCAGATAATCCAGGTAGTTTTCTGCAGAGATTGACGGCGTTTAGTCTCGTTCGTAGCGTTACTAGGATTTAGTTGAGTTTTAACTCCAAAAAGGATGATTGTATGCTCTATTCAAAAACTGAACAGCTCTTCCGTGAAGCTGACGAAGGCAGGCAATATCGGCTGAAGCATAGCGGTCGTCGGTTAGGACCTGCGGTTCCTGTCGCCGTGTATGAAGGTCGGATGTTTTGAAATGAAGGTAAAAGCTGAGAACCATCCCGTTGCGGGTGTTGCTTTCATTACAGGCGGAGGCGGTGGCATCGGAGGAGCAACCGCTGAACGACTAGCCGCGAATGGCGTATCGGTAGTGGTTGCAGATTTTAATGCTAAACTATCGGAAGCAGTCGCTGAGCGTATCATTTCCCGCGGTGGCCGAGCGCTGCCAATGGCTGTCGATGTTACAAAATTAGCAGAAGTTAATGCGGCCGTCTCAGCGGCAGAAGCAGCGCTGGGACCAATCGATTTTTTGGTGAACACTGCGGGTCATTTCCAATGGGCAAACACAGAAGATATCTCCGGGAATGACTTTGAGGACATGTTTAGAGTGCACGTTTTCGGCATGCATTCAATGGTGCGCTCGGTATTGTTTGGCATGCAAAAGCGACGAGCAGGAGCTATCGTAAATGTGACCTCTATCCATGCTATCCGTGGACAGGCGCATACAACGCATTACTCTGCGGCAAAGGGTGCGATTCTCGCCTACACTAAGGCACTAGCCCGGGAAAAATCTTCATACGACATACGAGTAAACGCGGTAGCACCAGGCCCAATTGATACGCCCCTATGGCGCGGCAAACTTGAGGATGCGGAGCTTGAAGAGAAAATGGCTCAGCGATCAAAAATAATTCCTATGGGGCGACTGGGTACCGCCGATGAAGTTGCCGCTGGCATCGCATTTTTGCTGTCACCCGGCGCTAGCTACCTAACTGGGCATATCATGACCATCGATGGCGGTGAGGTAATGAACTAGGAAAAAAGAGAGCGTTGGCTCAATAAAAAAGTGACGAGATGCTTCGCCCGTGATACTCGGGGCCCATGCTCAATCTGGCCTGCAATCAATATGGGAAAGATGGTCCGCCATTTATCATAATGCACGGGCTGTTCGGTTGCTCCCGAAACTGGGCTAACATCGCTCGAGCGATCGCTGAAACTCACCGCGTCTATGCATTAGATCTCAGAAATCATGGGGCGTCACCTCACTCCCCATCTATGACATACCAAGAAATGGCTGAAGATGTGGCCGAATTTATGTCTACGCGCGAAATCCAAAACCCAGTGATTATGGGCCACTCTATGGGTGGGAAAGTTGCCATGCAACTTGCCCTTCAACAACCTCACCTACCGAAGGCTCTGATCATCGTCGACATCGCGCCCGTCACATATGGTCATGACATGTTGGATTATATTACCGCAATGCAGACGCTTGATCTTTCTGGAAAACAGCGGCGTAGCGAGATAGAGGAGGAGCTGCGGGACGAGGTCGAAGAACCTGGGGTAACGGCTTTTCTAATGACAAATCTTGAACGAGCGTCGGAGGGGTTCCACTGGCGTATTAACTTACAGGCCATCGCTGCAGGAATGAGCGGGATATCATCATTCCCACACCGGGCCGGCGCTGCATTTCACGGGCCTACGGCCTTCATAGCCGGCGAGTACTCAGGATATATTCGTGACGATCACCATGACCGAATGGTCGAGCTGTTCCCGAGATGCCGGACCGTAACCATTAAAAAAGCGTCGCACTGGGTACATTCGGATCAGCCAGACGCGTTTTTAGAGACGGTGCGGGCCTTTCTTGGCACGATAGAACGGTAATTCCATTATTCTAGAATTATCCTCTACCCTTCTGCCTGAAAATGATCGTCTCCCACTAAGGTGATTTATCCCGAAGTGATCTTGTCACTCCTCCCGAGGTAACTTCAGTTCGTCAAGCTCTGGAAGTCCATAATCGCCCCAGTTGTCAGCAACCTTGCGCATTTTTCCTAGTGGAGGTAACGAGACAGCCGGGTAATCCCATTTCTTCGTCGCGTCGATTACCATTTTTGATCCTCTGATATCAGCTTGTGTCAAGCCTGGTTCGAATGACGAGGGGTCGAGCTCCACGGACGCGGTGTGGGGGATTGTTTTTATATCCTTGTCAGGGCGCACCCGCCAGGCCATCACCCAATCGCGCATGAACGGATCATTAATGTCGATGTCATCATCGCAAATTACAATCCATTTGAAATAACTCATCCCAAAGTGTCCCATCGTACCGAAAGCAGTCTGATCGACATGTCCTGAATACATTTGTTTCATACTTATCCATAGTGTTGCCGTACCACCGCCGGCTTCGAGTGCGTGCACATCATGGATGCCGGGTAGGTTGAGATCTTCGGTAAGATGTTTTTTTAGCCCTGCCTCCAGTAATGCACGCTTTATCATTGATGACTCAGATGGTGGGAATTGACTGATAACTCCCATGACAATTGGATCTTTGCGATGGGTAATGCATTTGACCCGAAAAACTGGCCCTTCGCGCCCTCCAGCCATGTATCCAGTGAACTCGCCGAAGGGGCCTTCAGGTTCTGTATGGTCCATCAACACTTCACCTTCCAGAATGATTTCGGCATGCGCCGGGACCTCTAGGTCCACAGTCCTGCACCTTACCATCTCGATCGCTTCGCCACGGATACCGCCTGCAATCGCAAGTTCGTCAGCCCCATAACGCGCTGGGGCAACAAGGTACTGGACCGGGTCACCACCGATAAAGATGGCAGCTGGCATATGTTCGCCGCGTTCCTTGTATTTTTGATGATGGATGGCGCCGCCGCGATCGGGCGCACCGAATAGTATTCCGGTGGTGTTTTTACTCTTCACCTGGCATCGGCGGATCCCAATATTGCGGCGACCACTATCGGGATCTTTGGTAATCCAGAGTGGCGTTAAATAGGGACCAGCATCCTTTTCTGGGGTCCAGATCGGGACCGGTAGTTTTGAAAGGTCGACGTCGTCCCCCTCAATAATCACCTCCTGGCATGGACCTTTACTCACTAGAATAGGTTCGATCGGAGCCTTTATTCCGCTAGTGACACGTTGGTGAATGTCTTCTAAGGAAGGTTCGCATCCGAGTGCTGCAGCAATCATTTTTCGCGATGAGGCGACTACGCCTCCAACGATGCGTCCACCTTCATATCCTTTGATATTGCGGAAGCCGATGCCGTAGCGGCTGTCTTCATCCATTGCGCGAAAAATCATCCTTAAAACCGCGCCGACCTCCCAATCCTTATCGACTTCCTTGTCGACCCATTTGAACATGCCTTGCTGTTCTAGTACTTGAAGCCAGGGCCGCAGGGATTCATATGCCATAAATTACTCTCCGCATTTGTTAATTTAGTATCGGCAATTGAAGGAGAGCTTACAAGTTGCAGTAACACATACCGCTATGCTGGTGAGGATGGAAATTTACCTTTACGAAGCGCTCTATTTTGTCGGCCTTCCCGGTAGCTCACATAATAGGTGCTGGTGCAGATAACTGCTGCACCAGCCCACGTCCAAATATCGGTGGACTGAGAGAAGAATAGCCATCCAAATAAAGCTATCAACGGTAATTGGACGTAGTTTATTACAACTACGAGACTAGCGGGTGCAGCGCGAAAGGCGCGAGTTTGGCATTGCTGGGCGCCAACTGTGCAGATGCCGAGGGCTGTTAGTAGCGGTAAATCTGCGATAACTGGGTTGGTCCAGCCGAATGCAGCGCCTATCGCTGCAGGTGGAATCATCAATGTGTAGAGGTAAAAAACCATCGCGTTGGGGTTCTCGGTTGCTGTGAGCATTTTGCTACCTATCAAGGCCCCAGAGAACATCGCTGCCGCGAAAAGCGCTGCGAGTGCCGGCGCTGAAACCTCGACTATGCCCGGTCTAAGTATAATTAGCGCCCCCGCGAAGCCGACTATGGTCGCGGTAATGCGATGTAACCCTGGGCGCTCCGCCAGCCATACTGCGGCGAGCACGACTGTGAAAAGTGGCATTGTGAACATTAAGGCATTGGCATCTGCTAAAGGCATGCCTGCAATACTGTACATCCACGCTACTGCGCCTACGTAGCTGAATAGCATCCGCCACAAGTAGGTTGATATTCTGCGGGTATACAGTGCACCGATCCCTGCGGCAAAAAGCCATGGAAGCATAAACATTGAACCAAGGATGGCCCTAAAGAAAACGATCTGATTGACAGAAAAGCTTTCAGATAAGCCACGGACGACGACGTATAT
>CAJWSW010000035.1 GCA_913046035.1 uncultured Alphaproteobacteria bacterium
CCAGGTGTATTTTTTGTCCTTTACAGAACGCGCACGTTTTTTGTCACGTTCATCAGCATTTTTATAGGGCCAAATGTGAATGACCTCGTTTAACGGTCCTATCTCGGTATAAAAAAATGCCGAAATCTTTGAGAGGCTTTGGCGATTTTTGTAAGCCTTGCCAAATTTGTCGATGAACTCCGGCACACCCCTCGGCTTCAAACGATAAGTTCTTGTTTCGTAGATCATCTGTGTCTCCCTGTGCTCTTTTTATCTTGTCAGGTTATAGAGAGAGTATAGCAAAAAAGTAAGCTTGTTACGCCGATTGGTTAAAAAAGAGAGGGCGCGTGATTGTATAAATTCTAGTAACCATCCGAGAGTGATAGACTGACAGAAAACGAGGGAGAGATTAAATGCCGGATACAGCAAGCCAATCTAGTGGCCGACTATTTGGGAGCATGTTGCCATCTCGAGGAATTCATCATCTCGCACTAACCACCGAAGACATGAAGATGACCACCGATTTTTTGGTCAATGTAATTGGCATGCCGCTTGTCCACGCAATGAAAGTACCCCCTGGTGTTGGCACGGGCCCTGGTAATCGCGGCAATCCGCCATATGAGGAAATTCGGCACTATTTTTTTGATATGGGTAACGATAGCTTGCTCGCCTATTTTGAGATCCCGAAAGGCGAAAAAAAACAGTCGGATCGCGATGAAATAGGCGGTATGCAACACTGCGCATTTACCGTTACGCCGACGCAACTGGAAGCGCTACGCCGGCGCTTGGAAAATGCGGGGGTCGACTATGACGGGCCAGTTGATATCCTGCCGGGTCTGGTTTCCATGTACTTTAAAGATCCAAATGGTGTCCGGATGGAGGCTTGCTGTCAGCCAAGTAAAGGAGATACCCCAGATGTTATAGGGTCTGTTCTGCAGACAAAGGAACAGGCCCGGGCGGAGCTGGCTTCAACTGGTGCAACTGAGCAATGGGTTCAACAAGTAATTGAAAATTTGCCGGACTGACATGGGAGGCTGGGGTGACGAGCCTCTGCCTCCGAACATATAGGGTGTTTTTTGGGGTCGATTTACGTCTGCGGTTTTGTTGATTGATCTCTAACGGTATAAAAATTGGTCTGAGGTGCCGGTCGAGTATCTGTCCAGGATTTCAGGGTTGCATGCGCTGCGCCACGATGTGTTTGTCGCTCCGCTTCGCCAATAACTTCGCACGTAATTTCGAGCCTAACGCCGTTGGGGTCGAAAAAATAGATTGATTTAACAAATTCATGGTCGGTCACCCCGACTACTTCAATGCCCGCATCCTCGAGCCGCTGTTTCCACTTCTCAACTTCCGCCTCGGTATCGACCTGCATTGCGAAATGATTGACCCAGGATGGTGTTTGCGGATCGGCAACGCATGGGGTTTCATCACCGAGGTCGAAAAAAGCAATGTAACTGCCGTTCTTAAATTCGAAAAAAAGATGTACGTATGGATCCAATGCTCCGGTGCTTGGTACTTTTTCTGCCTTAATAACATGCGCAAGCGGAAGGCCAAGTAAGTCTTCGTAAAAACTGCGCGTTTCTTCAGCGTTGCGGCATTTGTAGGCGTAGTGATGTAGGCCGACAATCTGATTAAGTCCGGTCATCGTGTAGCGTCCTTTTTTGTGGCGCGTCGATCTCGCCGATTGCAACCCTGCGGCGGATCTCGACAAGTGTCGAGTGTACACCCCGGACGCAGCTTTCAGACATGTGTTTCGCAAACTTTGCTTCTTCGGCACCGCCGTTTTCAAGGGTCGAGGGAACAAGTGAGAACATGTAGCGCAGCCCTAGTTCACCGTTTTTAGGTTCTGTCGTTTCGTTGAGGATAGTGCCCATAACGTTGCCTTTGGTGCGCTCGAAAGTGATGCGTCTTTCCGGCTGAAAAGTAACGAGTTCCTGAGTTTCTTCCCCACGAAGAGTAAAGCCGTGCAGAATCCAGTTCTCGCCCCGTTCGATAACCTCACAGGTACTTATCGCTTCCAAGAAAGGTACGGGATTGCTCGCTTTGAGCATTAGACCCTGCCAGATTTGTGACCTGGCTAGGTGCGGCTCAATATCGTTTACTTTAATCGTTTGGGTTAAAGTGAACATGGAGCCATTCCTCGTGTCCAAATGCTATTCGCTGGTTCCGACGACGATAATTGTTGTTGTGACTTGTGTAATGAACCGATAGCAAAAATTTTTGGGGGTTCAGTATAACTACCTATTCGATTGCATCTTCTTTTCGGACGCTGTCTAGCAGAGAGGATCGCATCAACCACGCTTTAGCCTTGACCGGGTCTTCTGAATTTTCCCGTAACTGCATTTGGTTAGCATGAATGACTTCTGGGTCTTTTTCTTCGATCCGTTTTTTGTTTTCGATCGTTACGCTTTGGAGGAACTCTGTTGCCAGTTGATGCCGTTGTCGGTGATAACGCTCAAAAACGTCTTCCTTGGCACGCCTGAACCACACATCGCCGATTTTCTTTGTGATATTTAGACAATCGTGGATTCCTGTATTGAGACCGAGGCCGCCTAACGGGTTATTCAGGTGTGCTGCGTCACCGGCGAGGAAAATACGTTCGACTCGGAAACGGTCGGCCACACGTTGGTTTACTGTGTATAGGTTGCGATGCAAAATATCGTTGTGATCCATGTCAGATCTAAGCCCATGAATACGTTGGGTGACACCAGCATCAGATAAAAGGTCTTCATCCTTTTCGTGGCCTTCGGTTGGGAAAAGAGTGCGCCAGATGCCTTGGTCCGCATCACCTGGCACCTTGAAGACAGCAAACCATTCTGTTGGATCCATCACGTAATTCCGGTTTAAATACCCGTCACTGACCGCGAAATCATGTTCGGATGTGAGCACCAAGAACCTCTCACCCCAGGTAAAACCCGACATGAAGACACCAAGCCCAATTCTGATTGTTGACCGGCCACCATCGCATGCAAGAAGGTATTTTCCTTCGACTTTGTGCATTTCGCCGCCGGGATCTTCATAAACAACTGTCACACCCTCATAGTCCTGAGAGAAGGCAGTTACGGAAGACCCAAGACGGACATCAGCGATATCATGTGCCTGCACAGCTGCCAGGGCATCGCGGGTTAATTTCCACTGTTCATATTGGATCGCAAACGGAAAATCGGTTTCATCTGCAATATGCTTCATATCGAAGACTGCAATTATTTCTTGCGACTTTCGGTCACGGAATTGAAATGCAGGGGCCATTAAACCCCGCTCTTTGATGCCGTCGGCAAGACCGAGAGAATGCAGCATCTCTAGTGTCGATGCGTGAATAGTTGCGGCGCGCGGATCCCGTGGAGGCTCTTCAAATGCCTCTAATATTGTGACTGGTATACCCTGCCTAACCAACGAGAGTGCCGCAACCATTCCGACCGGTCCGCCACCACAGACGATAATTCGCTCATTTATGCTCATAGACAACAATATAGCAGGCAATGGGGTAAAATTACATAAAGCGTCGAACTGTTTTATGCGTTTTACCTTGTGCCGAACATTCGGTCCCCCGCGTCTCCAAGACCAGGCCTAATGTATGCATCTTCATCCAGCGCTCGGTCTATAGCTGCGGTAACGACCGGTACGTCCGGATGTGCTGAATTAAAGGCCTCTAATCCTTCGGGCGCCGCCACCACGCATACGAACTTTATACGCTCTGCTCCCGCCTGTTTTACACGGTGGACCGCGGCAACTGCGGACCCCCCCGTCGCCAACATCGGATCCACCACGATGCATTGTCTCTCGTTCAAACGATCGGGCAGCTTGAGGTAATACTCCACTGGTATGTTGGTATCAGGGTCTCTGTATAGGCCTATGTGACCGACCTGTGCCGACGGAATAAGGTTAAGCATGCCATCTAGTAATCCATTTCCCGCTCTCAGTATGGAAATCAGGCACAACTCCTTTCCCGCAAGTTTAGGGCCAGTTGTGGTTTCGAGGGGGGTTTCGATTTCGACAGTTTCCGTTTTAAGGTCTCGGCAAACTTCGTACGCCAACAGATGACTGATTTCGTATAGGACCTGCCGAAATTCTGCGGAGGCAGTGTTGCGGTCGCGCAGTATATTAAGTTTGTGTTGCACCAACGGGTGGTCAACGACCTCTACGGAAGCATTTGTTTTACTGACCAAGGCTGTTTCTCCCTAGAAAACGGTTGCATCACTGACTAGTTGGATTGGCGGCCCCCCGTCTGGCCGTCGCTCCGCCGCGATACGCCGCCCGGCCGACCAGGTTCCGCCTTGAAGGATACTAGCTAGGGGTAGATCGGTCGCAGACATGTCGAGCGAATGCCGGACGCCTTCTGCTAAGCGATCAAGCAGAGCAACGGTTAGCGCTCGCCACTCAACAATTAGTTCGCTCGGCAACGGATGGGCCTCTGCATATTTGTTTTTGTCTTTTAAGGTCAGTACACCGGTATCAACAAACAGTCCGCCATTCCGATATTCGGCAAGGCCGGTCAGTCCGTCTAGGTCGGATACTTTACCGCTAAATTCCTGTATTGGTTCGATGAGAGAGTATGACATCCATTGTGACAGTTTGTGGAATGGTATGATCCGGTTGGTCGGATCCGTTCGCAGGAGAGCGTCGTGATAGCCTACGTCACCGAGTGGTTGGCCGTTAATTTTTACTGGCGACGGCCATATTTCTGCCAACGTTTGCAAAAGAGTTACAAGTATGTCTCGGGCTTTGATAGTGTTTCGCTCTGCTAGCGCTGGGATAATGTTTCCGGGTCGAGCCGAGCCATCACGTGCAAAAAACGATTTCTGCTCATTTATTACGCGACCAAGCTTCTGCAGGAGACCCGCACGTTGATTGAGCCCTATTAGGGAATTTTTATCTGTGACCTGAAATGCTTCTCCAAGCTTCTTGGCGGTCAGGGCGGTCAGTGCCGCTGCGTCGACCCGAAGCGGGTCGTCAGAAAAGGCGCTGAGCGTGCCGGAGCCAAATAAGCGTATGCTCGCCAGCGCAAGGCCTTCTGAGCGTCCCAGGCGAAGGCCCGTAGGCTCATCGGAATAAGACCAATCTGATCCTGCCCCCGCGTCAAGTAAAACTGAAATGATTGCAAGGTCACCTGCCGCAACGGCCAGCCGCTCACCGGTCAAATTGTGCGCGCTAGTCATATCCGACCAAAGGTCAGCGCCTTGCAGCTCGAAATGCCGCCACCGGCTGTGGAACGGAACGTTTAAGGATGGGTAATTAGATTGGATTTCGGCGACCACACGTGAAATCGCGTCTGGAAGTCTGCTTAAATCAATAGCAAACCAAGGTAGATTTCCAGAAAGCCCGATATCAAGGATCTCAGTGCAACGTGTGCGGACGGCTTCTGGCGTCAGAAGGTCATTTATTGGATCTGTAGCAGGGTCTATTGCCGTCAAAACAACGCGCGCCCTTTTGTAGCTTTCAGACCATCTTCGTCTTTAATTTCGGTGCTAGTGTAGTAGCCGGCGGCCTTTTTGGCCTCCATCTCCACCTTTGCATCTTCCGGTATAAGCTCTTCGGGGAGATCAATTCGCTCGCCGATTTCGATGCCCTGTCCCGCTAATGCATCGTGTTTCATGTCGCTCATTGATGCAAAGCGGTCCAAGCGCTGGACGCCCAGCCAGTGGAAAATGTCAGGCATTAATTCCTGGAACCTCGCATCTTGCACTCCCGCAACGCATTCGGTGCGTTCAAAGTATTTTGCTGCATTGTCACCTTCTTCTTGTCGCTTGCGGGCATTGTAGACGAGAAACTTAGTTACTTCGCCCAGCGCTCGACCTTCCTTGCGGTTGTAAACAACGAGACCATTGCCTCCCGCCTGTGCCATTTCAACGCACATCTCAATACCGTGGGTTAGATAAGGCCGGCATGTGCAGATGTCAGACCCAAAGACGTCAGAGCCGTTGCATTCGTCATGCACGCGGCAAGCAAGAGGGATCGACTTGTCCGATAATGTATCGGGATTACCAAAAATGTATGCTGACAGACTGCCGATGGGCGGGAGATAAACCTCGAGGTCATTACGGGTGACGAGTTCGGGGTACATACCGCCGGTATATGTAAAAAGTGCCCGCCGCAACGCAGTCGTATCGCAGCCTAGACGCTTTGCCATGCCTGGGAGGTGCCAAACTGGATCAACAGCGAGCTTGGTCACGTAAACATCACCGTTGTCTGTCAGGATTTTCCCATCCGGTTTTAAACGGCCTAGCTCAATGGCTTCACGCAACTCGAGCATCTGCAGTCTTGCTTGGGTGATTGCAATGGTAGGACGGATATTGGTACCGGCATCTAGTTGTTTGCTGAAACACTCGGTGATCATGTGGCCGAAGGGGTCTAGCGATACGATCTTTCCCTCTTCCGACCACTGCGGGTGGGGGCCAATCTTGGCGACTGGCATCGTATTGTGAAGATCGGGACGAAAATCTGGATCCAAGTGGCCCGCTGCAACAGATGCCGCAAGGTAGACTGAATAGCTGCCAGAATGCGTCCCGATAGTGTTGCGCATTGCAGGATCTGTCACGGTTCCGATCACAGGCCCGCGTTCTGCTGGATCTGCTGCTCCCCATTTAATCGCCGGTTGAGTATTGTCGGCGCCGGGTGGATGCGAGGTAATAACGATGTGGTCGTGGGCACTCATAACGACGTCTCACTTGCCGAAAAAACGACGAAGTATATACGAAAAAATAAGTTTTCGTCTAATTCTTTTGAAATAATCATTTTTTTTAAAAGGGGCTTGTTTTGTACTGCGGCTAGAGGGCTATAATCAAATTATTGCTTTCGAGATTAGGAGAACGGCTATGCGGTGTTTTCTCTTTCATTTGATGCCCTACGCCAGTTTGGATTTGGATTACGATAAGGAATACAAAGCCTCCTGGGTGGTCTATCCCAATTCCAACTTTGATCCAAAGGTTGGGCAATATCTTTATAACACTTACCTTGACGAACTGGAGATGGGTGAGGAACTCGGTTTCGATGGGCTTTGTGTAAATGAGCATCATCAAAATGCCTATGGTATTATGCCATCTCCTATTGTGCCCGCAGCAGCTCTTGCGCGGCGAACGTCAACAGCCAAGATAGCCGTGCTTGGCAATGCATTCGGTATCCGCGAACATCCGCTGACCTTGGCAGAGGAACACGCCATGATTGATTGTATTACCGGTGGACGGTTGATCAGTGGCATGGTCCGCGGTATCGGCGCCGAGTATTACTCGATGGGAGCAAACCCTGCCTTTAGCCATGAACGTTTCCATGAAGCTCACGATCTGGTTATTCGGGCGTGGACGGATGAAGGTCCCTTCGCATTTGAGGGGAAGCACTATCACTTTGAATATGTAAATGTCTGGCCTCGCCCCTACCAGAAGCCACATCCGCCAATCTGGTGCCCATCGCAAGGATCCCTGGAAACCATTGAATGGGCGTCCCATGCAGATCGTAAATACACCTATTTGCAAACGTACAGCCCATTCGATGCAGTGAAGAAATTCTTGCGCATGTACCGCGACGTAGCGCGGGACATGCATGGCTATGAGGCGACGGATGATCAAGTTGGTTGGGCAGCGCCTATCTATGTTGGTGAAACAGATGAAAAGGCTATCGAAGAAGCGCGCCCACATGTTGAGGCGTTCTTCAACAAGTTTCTTCGCATGACGCCAGAGATGCTGTTGCCGCCGGGTTACCTTTCGTTGCGGTCCTACAAAAATGTTATGAAACACAAGGGAGGCCTCTCTAAAGCGCGGTCAATAGAAGAACTTATAGAAACCGGCATTGTCATATGCGGCAGCCCAGACACGGTGCGTGCGCGGCTCGAATATTGCCAGCGCGAAGCAGGCGTGGGTACGTTCCTTGGGATGTTTCAGATAGCCAGTATGTCCCATGAGATGACGGTTGCAAGCATGCGGCGTTTTGCTGAACACGTGATGCCGGCGGCGAAACAGTTTGGTGTCATCGACCAAAAAGTCGCTGCCGAGTAAAAAAGTGCTGGTTTAATAAGGATTACACATGAAAGTTTTTCTCTTTCACCTCATGCCTTATGCCTATGTCGATCCAGACTATGACCAGGAGTACGACACCTGTTGGGTAACTTATCCCAACACAAAGTTCGACCCCAAAAAAGGCCATGAACTCTACAACCGCTATTTGGATGAACTTGAATACGCCGAAGAGTTGGGCTTCGACGGCGTTTGTGTAAATGAACACCATCAAAACGCTTACGGCTTGATGCCGTCGCCAGTGGTGATGGCATCTGCGTTGGCCTCCAAGACAGAGCGAGTAAAAATTGCAATTTTAGGAAACGCTTTTGGTATTAGAGACCATCCTCAAACGCTTGCTGAAGAGCACGCGATGATCGATTGCATCACGGGCGGCAGGCTGATCAGCGGTATGGTGCGCGGTTTAGGCGCCGAGTATTACTCGATGGGAGCAAACCCTGCTTTTAGCCATGAACGTTTCCATGAAGCCCACGATCTGGTTATTCGTGCTTGGACACAAGATGGCCCGTTCGCATTCGAAGGAAAACACTATCACTTTGATTATGTAAATACCTGGCCGCGGCCTTTTCAACAACCTCACCCACCAATCTGGGTGCCCAGCCAGGGATCATCCGAAACTATCGAATGGGCAGCGCACCCTGATCGAAAATACACTTATTTGCAGACTTATTCGCCGTTCCAAAATGTTGTGCGGTTTCACAACGCATATCGTGATGAGGCGCACCGCCACGGCTATGCTGCGACCTCTGATCAATTGGGTTGGGCGGCGCCCATCTACGTTGGTGAAACCGACCAGCAGGCAATTGACGAGGTTCGGCCGCACATTGAGCTATTTTTTAATAAACTACTGCGATATTCGATCTCGATGCTGTTGCCACCGGGCTACATGTCGGTTGAATCCTACAAGCGTGTTCTTAAAACAAAGTCCAGCCTCGTATCAACTCATACCGTCGAGTCGCTTATGGAGCGTGATGTAATAATCGTAGGTAGCCCCGATACCGTACGCGAGAAACTTTCGGCATGCCATAAAAAGGTTGGCCTTGGTTATTTTCTTGGAATGTTCCAGATAGCAAGCATGTCGCATGAGTTAGCGATCGCATCTATGGAGCGCTTCTCTAAATATGTGATGCAGGATGTAATGGCTCTGGAGGGAGATGGCGAGTGGCAACCCTATGCCGACGAATTGCCAACCCAGGCAGCTGAATAGGTATCAAAACTTTTGGCGTAATTATGTCTTAGCGCTGCGAGGGCCGGCTAACGCGTTGGCGCCGGCTGATCGCCGGAGTAATCATAAAACCCTTTGCCAGATTTGCGCCCCAACCAACCGGCTTCCACGTATTTAACCAGAAGCGGGCAGGGGCGGTATTTGGTGTCCGCAAGACCATCATACAACACCTGCATAACTGCAAGGCAGGTATCTAGTCCGATGAAATCAGCCAGCTCCAACGGTCCCATAGGGTGGTTGGCACCTAATTTCATCGCTGTATCTATATCCTTCACTGAACCGATCCCTTCGTGCAGTGTGTAGACTGCTTCGTTGATCATCGGAAGCAAAATACGGTTCACAATGAAGGCTGGAAAATCCTCCGAAATAACTGGCGTCTTTCCCATCCGGAACGTCAGACCTTCAACGATCCTGTGTGTGGCATCATCAGTAGCAATGCCCGGGATCAATTCGACCAGCTGCATAATTGGAACGGGGTTCATGAAGTGCATGCCCATGAACTTCTCTGGGCGATCAGTTGTGGCACCCAGCCTAGTAATCGAAAGCGACGAGGTATTGGATGCGATGATCGTATCCTTCCTCAATAATGGGATGACCGTCTTGTAGATTTCGCGTTTTATGGCCTCGTCTTCGGTTGCGGCTTCGATCACGATATCACAATTGCCTAAAGCTTCATGATCGGTCGAGGTGTTCAGGCGCTCAAGTGCATCCTGTTTGTCTGAAGGGCTAATCTTTTCGCGGTTTACTTGTCGTTCCAGGTTTTGGTCTATAGTGGCGACGGCTTTAGCCAGCTGCTCCTTGCCAATATCATTAAGTACTACGTTAATACCCGTGGTCGCGGCGACGTGAGCGATCCCTGATCCCATTTGTCCGGCACCAATAACGCCTATTGTTTTAATACCGAGTGCTTCAGGCGTTGCACCTGGATCCTGAATTTCAGTCATTTGTACTCCTGTAATGCGAAAACTGCCTGGGGGCAGAGGCCGACCCTGGTTCGAAGTCAGGCGTTGTCTGTCAACTAGTGGGGTTTGATGTCTTGCTTTATAAGCTCTTCGTCCAACTCCGGAATGATTTTGAATAAATCCCCCACGATGCCGTAATCCGCTACCGAGAAGATTGGCGCCTCTTCATCTTTATTGACAGCGACAATAACTTTGGAATCTTTCATGCCGGCGAGGTGCTGTATTGCGCCGGAAATACCCACTGCGACGTAAAGCTCTGGCGCGACAACTTTCCCAGTTTGTCCTACTTGGTAGTCATTGGGCTTGTAGCCTGCGTCCACAGCTGCGCGAGAGGCGCCTACCGCGGCGCCAAGCTTGTCCGCAAGTTTTTCGATAATGTCAAAATTTTCGCCTGATTGCATGCCGCGCCCACCCGATACAATCACGCGAGCAGCCGTAAGTTCTGGACGCTCAGATTTGGTCAGCTCTTCCCCAAGAAAATCAGACAAAGCTGGGTCGTCGATGGCGGCGACAGTCTCAACTGTACCTGAACCCCCTGTCGCCTCAGCCGCAGCAAATGCAGTACCGCGAACGGTGATAACTTTAATCGGATCCGAAGATTGCACAGTCGCCATCGCATTACCGGCATAAATAGGCCGTACAAATGTATCGCTGGAAATTATTTCAACAACATCTGAAATTTGTGCCACATCCAGCAGAGCCGCCACGCGGGGCCCAACATTCTTTCCGGTTGTGTTGGACGGAAAAAGAATGTGACTGTAATTGACGCCCTGTTCAACGACAATTGGTGTCAGTGCCTCTGCTAGCTGATATTCGTATTTTGGCGCGTCCACGTGCAGTACTTTTGTAACGCCTGCAATATTCTTAGCGGCTTCCACCGCACTTCCCGCATTATTACCGGCTACCAATAAATGAACGTCTCCGTCGATCGCCTGAGCTGCTGTCACGGTATTAAGAGTAATTGGGACAAGTGTTGAATTATTGTGATCAGCAATAACGAGAACAGCCATTAGATAACCCCCGCTTCATTTTTGAGTTTTTCAACTAATTCTGAGACAGTTTCGACTTTGATACCCTCTTCACGTTTTGGGGGTTCGGTGACTTTTAACGTGGTCAGCCGTGGTGTGATATCGACTCCTAGTCCTTCCGGTGTCATTTCAACGATTTCTTTTTTCTTAGCCTTCATAATATTGGGCAGAGACGCATATCGTGGCTCATTTAAGCGGAGATCGGTGGTGATGACCGCGGGCAAGTTGATAGCAATGGTTTGCAGCCCGCCGTCGATTTCTCGGGTCACGTTAACTTTGCTGTTGGTGAGGACAATCTCGGACGCGAACGTACCCTGCGACCAGCCTAGCACCCCCGCCAGCATTTGGCCTGTCTGGTTAGAGTCGTCATCAATAGCTTGTTTCCCCAAAATCACGGCGTCAGGCTTTTCATGTTCAACTATCTTAGATAAGAGCTTGGCAACGGCCAGCGGTTGCAACTCTTCGTCTGTCTTTACGTGAATGCCTCTGTCTGCGCCCATCGCCAACGCCGTGCGGATTGTTTCTTGGCACTGTTGAACACCCATCGAGACAGCAACAACCTCTGAGGCGGTGCCGTTCTCCAGGAGCCGGATAGCTTCCTCGACGGCTATTTCGTCGAACGGGTTCATCGACATTTTTACATTAGAGGTTTCAACGCCTGTTTCATCCACTTTGACGCGGACCTTGACGTTGTAATCGATCACCCGTTTAACGGCGACGAGAAGTTTCATTCAGTTGACTCTTTCATAAATAAGGCAATTACCCGCTTCCAGCGTTTTCGGAACACACAGAATTGCCTTTTAACATTGCGAACGAAAATTTGTCTCTATTTCGCAGGTGCAAAAACTACCCGAGTCGTGCTCGATGTCAAGATGTCGATAAACATGCTGCGGCGCGAAGGATTATTTAGAGAATATATTAATACTTTGCTTGCCCAATTTAAAAAGCGGAGAGATCGAAAATCTATTAAGTATTCTCAGGTTGCCGGAAAAGGTCATCATTAGCCTTTATCCTTGTACCAGTTTCTTGATTTTGGCTCGCTCATTGAGCGCCGCTACCCGGTCCGCATTACCGTGTCGAAAAAAGAAACATAAGTCCTAAGAGCGCGATGGCGGCAAACTGCAGGATCACGCGGGCCCGCATGAACCTGTTGGATTGTTTTGCATTAAATTCGCCACCTCTTGCCATGGATATCAGTCCGAAAGCCAGCGCTGCAAGCGTCGCCACCATAACGACCACTATTAGGATGGAGAGAAAATTATTCATTCCCTAATATCGCTCGGTAGCGCGGGCCTTGCAATGAGGCAATTTAGCCGATGTCTTGGGCACATTTTTTGCTGACTACCTCGCACACAGCCGATTATCTTAAGTCCGCCCGGCGGCAAGGTTCTGAGCACATTGATATTTCATCTTTATAAAGATACTCCCATGACATTTGTTGACCATATCAAACGCTGTAACGCTCACGATCTTGCCAATTTTGCTCCTTTGGTCGTTGATGACAAAATTGTGGGTCATATTCGAAGAGAGCAGCTTGTTCATCTCACAAGGTTTCGCGACGTCTTCAGCATTTCAAGCGATGCAGTTAAGCTCAGGGCCGAGCTGTCCAACTATTGGGAACGCAGCGCCTCTATGGATCGGGTCGTTCGTGCGCTATTCAAAAACGACGTTTTGACCGGTTGGCGCGGTGAGAGCTATCCGGTCGGCGGGACCTGGGGTGGTCCCCACGCGTTCGAAATAGAACGGGCGGCGGCACCATTTTTTGGCGTGCGTGCGTACGGCATTCATGTAAACGGTTTTGTCCGCGACGGCAGTGACTTAAAAATGTGGATAGCCGTTCGCGCCGAGAGCAGGCCGATATGCCCCGGAGAGCTTGATAATCTGGTTGCTGGCGGCCAGCCTATAAATTTGGGGTTAAAAGAAAACGTCATAAAGGAGGCGGATGAGGAGGCGGGTATAACGCGTGAACTAGCAGAGCATTCGCGTCCCGTCGGTGCGGTCACCTACACAATGGAGAATGAGGTTGGCCTAAAACCCGATATGATGTTCTGCTGGGACCTAGAGTTGCCGAGTGACTTTCAGCCTGTGAATAATGACGGAGAAGTTGCGGAGTTTCGCTTGCTCGACGTACGGGAAGTGATGGAGATTGTCGATACTTCTTTCGACTTTAAATTTAACTGCAATTTAGTGGTCATCGATTTTCTAATACGTCACGGCATCTTGGGGCCAGAGCACCCCGAATACGAAACTATCGCAAGGGGTCTGCGCCGATAAATGGTGCGGCAATCTGTTGATCGGTTTGGTCTGCGTTCTCCATTTCACATGAAACAAAGAGATTTATTGACTTCACCGCTTTGAGAGAGCACTACCCCTGAGCAGTCGGTTCTTAATTCCTAAAATCGTCGCCGTATGGTCGGTAACTTCCCCCAAGAACAAACAAATACACTTTGTGCGGCAAGCGTTGGCTGCGATGACATGGATTACGTTTAGAAGCAGTTATAGAACACTTGAAACTCTTGCCTTCTGTAGAAAGAATAAACTCGATGACCAGTGTTAAGTTTTCGGATCTCGGCCTTGCCGATCCGATCCTGAGTGCTTTGCGGGCTCGCAACCACTTAACCCCGACACCTATACAGGTAGAGGCAATTCCTTCTCTGATAAAGGGCCGTGACGTGTTGGGAATTGCCCAAACTGGGACTGGAAAAACTGGTGCGTTTGCATTACCCGTTCTCCACAAATTCCGGCATCCAAGGTCAAAAGAAAATATTCGCCGTCCGCTTGCTCTGGTGCTGGCGCCAACGCGCGAACTTGCAATCCAAATTGGTGATGAGGTCGGCGCTTACGCCGCGAAGATGAAGCTCCGCCATACCGTCATCTTTGGAGGTGTAAGGGAAAACCGCCAGATTAGTGCTCTTAAACGGGGTCTGGATGTTCTGATTGCCACCCCTGGTCGCTTATTAGACCTCCACAGCCGGCGCTTCGTTGACTTGTCGGGGATAGAGTATTTCGTCCTCGACGAGGCTGACCGGATGCTCGACATGGGTTTCGTACGCGACGTTCGAAAAATTCTTGCTTGTTTGCCTACAGGTCGGCAATCGCTGCTGTTTTCTGCCACCATGCCGAGAGAAATTGCTCGTCTGGCAGACGAAATGTTGCGTGACCCGCTTAGGATCGAGGTTGCGCCTCAGGCAACGCCGGTGGATAGTATTGAGCAGTCTGTTTTTCATGTCGCGGCCGGAGGCGGCAAGACCGATGCATTACGCGATGTCTTTGCTGACCCGGCTCTCTCACGGGTTATCCTGTTCACCAGGACCAAGCATCGCGCCAATCGTGTCGCCGACCAACTCGATAAAATGGGCGTTCCAGCCGCTGCAATTCATGGGAACAAGTCCCAGTCAGCGAGACAAAAAGCGCTTAGGAGGTTTAGTGCCGGCAACTGTCGGGTTTTGGTGGCAACTGATATTGCGGCCCGAGGTTTAGACATTGAGGGTGTTACCCATGTCATTAACTACGAGTTGCCGAATGAACCTGAAAACTATGTTCATCGGATCGGACGAACTGCCCGCGCGGGAGCTAGTGGCGTCGCTATCGCATTCTGCGATCCGTCTGAACGGAAGTACTTGCGGGATATTGAGCGTTTACTAAAAATGCCGTTAACAGTTGTTGGTGATGTGCCAAAAGGTGAGGAAAGAGCACCGGCTAGGAAGCAAGCACGTGGCGCAAAAGACCGCGGCGGAAAAACGGGCGGTAACGATCAAAGCCATAAACCTGGAAACGGCCGCAAAAGACGTAGGCGTGGCCGCGGAAAGCCAAGTAACCGAAAACAAACTAAGATAGCCTGATGAACGGTTGGACTTTTTATTCTACACCAGGGACAAGAATATCCCGGTGTAATCCTGTCAATTTAGGTGTTTCAAAGCAAAAATATCGTTAATCTCGCTTTTAATTCCCAAAGCCCGCCATTTTGATTACCTCTCTGGATGTATACCCGTTGTCACGGAGCGAGCGTATCGTGATGTCTTGGTCACGCTTTGCCAAACGACGGCCACTCGTGTCACGGATAAGTCGATGGTGCTCATAGGTAGGGGATTCATAACCCAGGTGATGCTGTAATAAGCGATGCACATCGGTTGCTGGTTCAAGGTCAGACCCGCGGTTCACTAATGTAATGCCCTGAAGATGATCGTCGACTGTCACTGCCAGGTGGTAGCTTGTAGGAACATCTTTGCGCGCTAGGACTACGTCACCGAAACGCTCGGGCTCGGCATTGACTATGCCCTGCTTTTTATCGGTCCAGGTCAGTGGCTCACAAATGGCAGTGGCAGCCTGCATGTTGAGGCGCTGCACATGTGGTTCACCATTGTGTATTTTCTCTTTTCGCTTTTCGCTAGAGACCTTTCGGCAAATCCCGGGGTATATGGGGCCATCCGGTCCATGAGGTGCGCGTCCCGATTGTTCAATCTCAGTCTTTATTTCCGATCGCGAGCAGAAACAGGGGTAAAGCAGCCCCTTGATCTCCATATTTCGAAGCGCCTTTTCATAGTCATCCAGATGTTCTGACTGGCGGCGGACAGGTGTTTCCCAATCCAACCCTAGCCAATGCAAATCTTCAAGGATTGCGTCGGTGAATTCAGTCTTGCAACGACTGGGGTCAATGTCCTCAATGCGTACATGGAAGGTACCATTTTGACCTCGCGCGTTATACGCAGTTAAGGCGGAGAAGGCATGCCCAATGTGAAGGTAGCCGGTCGGACTCGGTGCAAACCTTGTGACCTGAGCTCCATTGAAGACTTTTTTCATGACACTACATCTATTTGGCAGGGTCAGCTCTTTCAAAAAGCTGACAATTATCACTATATTGATTGGCGGATCGCGGATTTTACTCGATGACTAAACGACTTTCTGTCGAGACATACAACAAAGCGCAAAATGTACTCTCTAAAAGCGACCCTGACCTAAAGAAAATTATTGATCGCTTTGGAAAACCGCCGTTGTGGCATCGTCCGGGCGGATACCGAACATTGGTTCTACTCATCCTTGAGCAGCAGGTTTCTCTCTTGTCTGCCCGTGCTACATTCACCAGGCTGTCGAGCACTGCCGGAAAACTAACGCCTGAGCACGCCCTTGAGCTTACCGATACCCAGTATCGCGCGGCTGGCGTGAGCCGACAGAAGACCCGTTACATCCGTGACCTGTCAGAATGTATTCTTAATAAAACGGTCCGCATAGGTCGACTCCCGCATCTCGACGACGAGAACGTGCGTGAACACCTAACTAAGGTTAAAGGGATCGGACTATGGACGGCAGATGTCTATTTGTTGATAAGCCTGCAGAGGAGCGATATATGGCCCGTAGGGGATATTGCGCTGCAGGCGGCAACACATGACATTAAGGGCCTTGAGGCGAGGCCAAACCCGGTTGAACTGAGTCAAATTGGTGAACAGTGGCGGCCCTGGCGTAGCGTTGCTGCGAGGATTTTGTGGCATTATTACCTAAGCAAATCCGGTAAAAAGTGAAATCGGCCCAATTAAAAATTTTATGGACTTAATTTGATGACAGAACTTCCCGAACTTTCCGGCCCAGAATTCGGCCCCGCCTCGGGCGGCCCTGCGAAACAGTTGATTATATTTGTGCATGGCTATGGTGCAGACGGTAACGATCTAATCTCTTTGAAACAGTATTTTTCCCAGGTTTCACCTGATGCCGCGTTTATATCTCCGAACGCGCCCTTCCGGTGTGATGGCACGCCGTTTGGTTACCAATGGTACGACGTATGGATGCAAGATCCAGAAAAGCGTTTAGCGGCAATTCGATCTGCAGCGGAGATTTTTGATAATTTCATAGATCAACAGCTGTCACGTTATAGCCTCGATGACAAGAACCTCGTCCTTGTTGGATTCTCTCAGGGGACGATGATGTCGCTTTTTGCTGCCCCACGCCGAAAAAATTCAGTTGCAGGCATTGTAGGGTATTCGGGCCGCATGGAAGCCCCCGAGCTTTTGATGGACGAGATTCGATCTAGGCCACCAGTGGTGATGGTGCACGGAGATTCCGATGAATTACTCCCAGTCCTAGAGATGGAGAACGCCGCAGCGGCGCTGCGTGACAACGAGGTTGAAATTAGCACCCATGTGCGGCCAGGCCTTGGCCACGGCATAGATGATGAAGGTATTCGCATTGGGCTCGAATTCGTCAAGAATGTGCTGGGATAGTGTCCTTCAAAAAGATAATTTCAGGGCGGCACCCTTTATAAAGATCTTTAACAGAGCCAATTTCTCGTGTTTTGTGCACTTCGGGCTTTTGTACTAATTTGTCATTGAAGACTTGGGTGCGCCCTCTTTAAATGAACAGCAGTTCGGAGATTAAAAGAGGGATCCGCGTTTAGACGGAAATATTTTCAATAGCAGCTCTACGAAAGAAATTTTTAAAACCTCGCGCCGTGCCAGTTGCTCTAGGAATTCCATCCAAGTACGCTAGTCATATGAGAGTTATTTGCGCGAAATTGAAATGGCTGCAAACGTCACGTCATAGCGGGTTTTCTAAGTGAAGGAGCATTCTCCTGCTCTTGTGCTCAACGCCGATTTCCGGCCGCTCAGTTATTTTCCGTTATCGATTTGGTCTTGGCAGGATGCTGTGAAAGCTGTGTTTTTAGACCGAGTAAATATCGTCTCTGAATATGAAGAAGAGGTTAGCTCACCCACTTTATCGATGCGCCTGCCAAGTGTAATCGCGCTTAAGCAATATGTACCATTGTCTCGACGCCCGGCGTTTACTCGTTTCAACGTATTTTTGCGGGATCGCTTTGTCTGCCAGTACTGCGGTGGTGCGCCGGGCGCGTCAGAACTTACCTTTGATCACGTAATTCCTAAATCATTGGGCGGACATACGGTTTGGGATAATGTCGTCGCGGCGTGCTCAGAGTGTAATCTAATTAAGGGTAATAAGTTACCGCGAGATTGCGGGATGGTACCTGCAGTCGCACCGATTGAGCCTACTAATTACCAACTCCAGAGTAATGGAAGGCTATTTCCACCAAATTATCTGCACGAAAGCTGGCGCGATTTCCTATACTGGGATAGTGAGCTTGAACAAAGTTAAGTGCTCATCCCGGCACAGGTAAACAAGCTCATCTCGATCATTACGAATTTGTAATCGCACGGATAGGTATCTGTAAGGCGACCGTCTTCATATTAGGTGCTCAACGCAACTTTCATGAAGGAGCTAACAGTGTCGTATGTAATATTTAAAAAGTCTGCCACGATGGTCGGTGCATTGAGTTTAGTTGGAATTATCGGTTTTTCTATCAGCGGACTACCAAGCAGCAATTTGGCCGCGTCAACGATAAAAGCTGCGCCCGTAAGCATTGTCTTGAACCGCGATGTACCGTCCAGTTTCTCGAAGACAATTGAGAAGGTCGGGCCTGCGGTTGTCTCTATCCGTGTCACAAGCCGTGAACCTGAAATGGCGGCGCAGATGCCGGTTATGCCTGAACCTTTTGCGCGCTTCTTCGGCAAAAATTTTGGATTTCAGTTTGGTAATCCAGGCCAAAGGGTGCCGCGCGGCACGCCGCAAACTCAGGGTATAGGTTCCGGCTTTTTTATCGATGCCGAAGGTCATGTGGTGACTAACGAGCATGTGATTAGGAATGCTGAAACGATTAAGATAACGTTGAAAGATGGTGAGACTTTCGAGGCTAAGCTTGTTGGCAAAGATCCGAAAACCGATCTAGCGCTTTTGAAAGTGGAGGCAGACAGACCCCTTCCTTTTGTACGTTTCGGAAAATCTTCGAAAGTTATGGTTGGCGACTGGGTAATTGCGCTAGGAAGTCCATTTGGGTTGGGACATACAGCTACCACAGGTATCGTCTCGGCGACAGGACGCGATATCGGTGCTGGCCCTTATGATGATTATTTGCAGATAGATGCGTCTATTAATAGGGGTAATTCGGGTGGGCCGACTTTTAATACCCTGGGCGAGGTGGTTGGCGTAAACACCGCAATCATTTCGCCTACTGGGGTAAGCGCTGGAATCGGTTTTGCGGTCCCATCGGACATGGCAAAATCGGTAATCGCCCAGTTGCAATCTAATGGTTCCGTATCACGTGGCTGGCTGGGTGTCAGTATTCAAAAGGTGACGAAAGACTTAGCTGCGGGTCTTGGTATGACAAAACCGGAGGGCGCTCTGATCACAAGTGTTACGAAAGGCAGCCCGGCAGAGGTCGCGGGTTTGATGCCTGGTGATGTGATCGTAGCGGTAAATCGAAAGCCGATTATCAAAATGCGCGAGCTGTCGCGACGAATTGCTAGCCTTGATGCAGGTCAGTCGACCGATTTAGAAGTGATCCGCGGGGGCAGAAGTCAAACGATAGGCGTTCGCATTGGCATAATGCCGGGCTCAGAACAGCTTGCGCGAGCCTCTTCCACTGACTCGAAAGTTTCCAATTTTGGTATGGAGTTATCAGCCATCGACGGGCAGATCCGCGCTACCCTCGGAATCGGCCGAGATGTAGCGGGTGTCGCCGTGGTCACGGTAGATCCTCATAGTGTCGCGGCAAAAAGGGGGATACGTCGTGGTGATGTTGTCCGGCGGATACTTGGTGAGAAAGTTTCAGAGCCTACCGATGTATCGCGTCTAATCGCAGAAGCGCGCTCGCATGCCAGAAAAAAGAAAAGAGAAACGGTTTTGGTTTTAATCAATAGGAAGGGTAAAGACCGTTATATCGCGTTGCCACTGCGCAGCGTCTGAACGCGAAATTAATAAGCCAACAGGAGAGCCGGAACGCTGCCTCAAAGTGCTGGCTTGGCATTGTATTTTTCGTGTTTAGTATCAAAACAAAATTCGCATGACTGCGGGAGTTAAGATTCCGCTATTACGCAAAAGAGGTAAGAAATGTCATTAAAAAAAGTTGCTGTAATGAGCCCGGGGGACATGGGTGAGGGAATTGCCGCGTCGATTAAAGGACAGGGGATTGAGGTGATCACTTGCCTAGCGGGACGCAGCGATGAGACACGGATGAGGGCAGAGCGTTCCGGGTTACAAGAGGTCGCAGGTTTTGACGCGTTGGTTAACGAAGCTGATTTAGTAATATCTATTTTGCCGCCAGAACAGGCGGAAGAATTCGCGACCATCGTTGCGGCCGCAATGATCCGATCTAGAAAAAATCCGCCCTTTGCGGACATGAATGCAATTGCTCCCACTACAGCAAAGCGAATTTCTGCAATAATTGAAGGTGCTGGGTCAATTTATATAGATGGTGGCATTATTGGTTTGCCACCATTTAAGGGTGACGATGATACCAAATTATATGTTTCTGGCTCAGGCGCTGAGATAATGGCTGAGTTAAACGGAAATGGTAAGACTGTCACCCAGTTAGGCGGCGAGATTGGGCGCGCCTCTGCTGTGAAAATGGTCTATGCATCTGTAACTAAAGGCACGGATTCCCTTCTTACAGCCGCTTACACAGCGGCGGAGGCACTGGGTATCCGTGAAATATTGGAAGCCGAATGGGAAAAGAGTCAGCCTGAAGCTCTCGCGCGCATGGAGCGTCGCGTGCCGGTTTTGCCTGCTGATGCCGGCCGCTGGATCGGTGAAATGGAGCAGATCGCGGAGACCTATGCATCTGTTGGTGTGACGCCTAATTATCATAAAGGCGCGGCAGATATTTACCGTTTATTGGATTCGACACCCTTTGGAAGAGAAAGTCGGGAAACAATGAATAAATCAAGGACTATGCGGGAAGCGGTCAAGGTTTACGTTAGACACCTTAACACTGACAGATCAGAGGATTAAATTGAACCGTTCCAGCTCGGTTATGCGGCTGTGTTGGAATAATACTTCTGTTGTTTGAAGGGAGGAGGCGTTTGTGACGGCAGACCTCTACATTGGCGAGGTAATGCACAAAAGATCGCGACCGAAATCTTACAGATTTGTGTATCGGGTGTTTAATATTTTTGTGGATATCGACACGCTTGTAGAGGATGCTCGCGAGTTGCGTTTTTTTTCCTACAATAGGTTCAACTTGTTTTCGTTCTTTGATCGCGATCACGGAGCGCGGGATGGTTCGCAGCTGCGCACCTGGGTCGAAAAACACCTTGATGATGCCGGCTTAAGTCATGCGTCCGCAAATATCCGTTTGCTTTGCATGCCCCGGGTGCTGGGCTACGGATTCGACCCGATATCGATTTATTACTGCTCAGATGACAAAGGAAATCTTGCGGCTATCCTATACGAGGTAAAAAACACCTTCGGTGATCAGCACGGATACCTATTTCCAGTAGAAACTGACCGGGATAGGGGAATCGACCACATCGCAGACAAGATTTTTCACGTATCGCCGCTCATTACAATGAATGCGCGTTATCGCATTCGTACAACGATGCCTGACGATAAATTAGCAATACTCATAAGGGAATCCGACGATGTTGGTGAATTTCTAGTTGCGACCCTGAACGGTGAGCGACGCGACATGACAAATAAATCGCTGCTGAGTTGTTTTTTCAGTATTCCTTTTCTGACTTTTAAGATCATTGCAGCTATTCATTTCGAAGCTATTCGCCTGGTATTACGAGGCGTCAAGTATAATGCCCGTCCTGAGCCTCCAGCTGAGGATGTGTCGCTGCCTCCGATCCGCCGGGACCCTACCTGATGGCCCGCACCTTTGGCATACAAAGTCTCCTTCGCGCCGGCGAATTGGAAATTGTTCTACCAAATCAGAAGGCTTTCACTCTCAAAGGTATGGAGGCCGGCCCAGCTGCAAGGCTTACACTGAATCGGTGGCGAGCGTTGCGAAGATTTTTTGGCGGGGGAACCGTTGGGTTTGGGGAAGCATTCATGGATGGTGATTGGGATTCGCCAGACTTGCCCAAGGTAATCGAGCTTGCTGCGCGCAACCTGCCGCGGCGACCCATGACCTTTCGTTCTTTGTCGCCATGGCGCCTTGGTGATCGCATTAGACATGTTGTTCGACCCAACACTCGAAAAGGCTCTAGAAATAACATTGCCGCACATTACGATCTTGGTAACGATTTTTACGCATTGTGGCTCGATACAAGCATGACCTATTCCTCCGCAATATTCGCAGACGGGGAAGTTGACCTCAAACGAGCGCAGGAGGAAAAAAATCGGCGTTTGATGGACATTATTGGCGTGAAATCGGGCGACAGTTTGTTGGAGATTGGTTGCGGATGGGGCGGATTTGCTCTTCAGGTTGCCAAAGAGCGTGGGACGCAAGTAACTGGAATTACAGTCAGTCGCGCTCAGTTCGACGAGGCTCGCCGGCGTGTGCAGAGAGCGGGCTTAGCCGAACAAGTTAATATTCGATTGTGTGACTATCGAGATCTTGAGGGCGTATGGGACCATGCTGTCTCAATTGAAATGATCGAGGCGGTAGGCGAGAAATACTGGGACATTTACTTCAAATGTGTTGCCGAAAGTGTGAAATATGGCGGCGCCTTTGCTTTGCAGACCATTGTGATCGAAAATGACCGTTTTCAGGCTTATCGTCGCAGCGCCGATTTTATTCAAAAGCATATTTTTCCAGGCGGTGCATTACTTAGTCCTTCGGAACTATACATTCGCGCTAATACGGCGGGTTTTACCAGGAAGACTTCTGCGAATTATGGACTAGACTACGCGGAAACATTGGCCCATTGGCGAACACGCTTTCAAGCAGCGGGGGATCGGGTAGCCGCCTTAGGTTTTGACGAGAGGTTCCGCCGATGTTGGTTATTTTATTTGGCTTATTGTGAAGGTGGTTTCCGTGCCGGGAATATTGATGCAATGCAGATGGCTTTCGTGCGGAATTGACCGCTTATAGTATGGGTTTAAGATTTTTTCTTTGTTACCCAGCTGATAAGTGGAAGATAGATTGCATAAGGCAATAGACGCATCAATTTTACCATCCAGGTAAAGCGCATTGGGAAGGTGATCTCGAACCTATCGCTAAGGAGGCCGCGGTGTAACGCGTTAGCAGCCTTTTCCACTGGCATTAAAGCCGGCATCCGGAAATCATTCTTTGCAGTCAGCGGCGTGTTTATAAAACCAGGATTAACTATCTGGACTTTGATGCCGTAGTCAGCCAGTTCCATGTGTAAAGTTTCGCACATATTAATAAGAGCAGCTTTTGTTGCACCATACGCAGCTGCAGTGCGAAGGCCTCTATATCCTGATACCGATCCTACGACGGCAATGCGGCCCGAACCTCGATCTACTAAATCTGGTATTATCGCGTCCAGAGCGTGGACAACACCCATCCAATTGATATCTATCTGTTTGGCAAAGGTGTCTGCCGAGAAGATTGCGGCGTCCATAGGGATGTAGGTTCCGGCATTCAAAACGCAAAGGTCGGGTATCCCATAATCCCGAGTAATTGCGGAGTATGCGTGCTTTACCCTTTCTTTGTCCGTAACATCCAATGGAATTGCGAAAATATCGCCCGCTAGACTCTGGGCTTCTGCAGCCAGTGTGCATAACTTTTCTTGGTTGCGCGCGCTAACCACTACTTTACTACCATGAGCAGCTAACCTCACGGCAAGCGCCCGGCCGATGCCGGTGCTGGCGCCAGTGATCCACACAAGTGGAAAATTAGTGGTTTTAATCATCTCAAAAATACGCAGTCTATTGAGCGGTGGATTAACATACTGTGTTAGCATAAAGCTGTGATGACCGAACCGCGCCTTAAAACTGACCTCTGGATTCGTGCCCAGATTCGTCTCTGCGACACCCTTTTTATTCCAGCAGTTATTGCACGTCGAGGCGATAGTGACGCCGGTCAAGTAATGATCAAGCGTAATTTATTGGACGGCAGATTTTACGTCTTTGCCCGTACTGTGACATTAGAGGGAGAGTTCGCATGGCGCCGGGCGACAGGCCCTACCCCTGTTGACGAAGATGTTGCAAAAGATTTAATCGACCGTGAGGTAAAATTCGACCCGGACGTCTGGGTGCTTGAGATCGAAGACCCAAAAGAGAAATATAAGTTTGACGGTCCCATTATCAGCTAAAGAGCATCGCTTAAATAGCTGTATGGTTCGCGGGTTGCTACTCCGGTTCTATGTCGGAAGGGGTCACTAGAGGGTCCGTTCTGAGTACGACCATTTTTTCGACGGACATATTTCGTAGCATGTAAGGCGCGCCTTTGGTGCCGAGACCTGATTGTCGTAATCCGGAAAAAGGTATCCAACCCGCGTGGAATGCTGTGTGATCGTTCACGATCACCGCGGACGCATCTAGCCGATCAATAATTAGCATTGCCTGTTCGACATCCCGTGTAAAAACGGCGGCATGGAGCGCTGTTGGAAGTGCATTTGCGCGTTTTATCGCATCTTTAATATCAAACCACGGGTCGACGCAGACCACCGGTCCAAAGGCCTCCTCTCTCATAAGCCTGCACTCCTTAGGTGGATTGAAAATTACCGTTGGTGCGTAAACTGTTTCCGAAAGTTTATTGCCGCCTGTCAGCAGCTGGCCGCCGCCTCTAACAGCTTCAGACACCCATTCGTGTATGCGATTAACCTCCGCCGGTCGAATTAGGGGGCCGACCTCAGTTTCCGGATCCATCGGATCGCCTAGCTTTAACCCTGCAGCTTTCATTGCGAGCTGCGTCGCGAATCGGGTGGCGATTTTAGTATGGGTAAATATGCGCTGAACTGAAACCGGATCCTGACCGGCATGGTAGAAACAACCTTTCAGAATTGCTTCACGCACCTCATAAATATCTGAGTCGCCCGTAATGATGACTGGTGCTGCACCGCCGTGCTCGAGTGAGCACCTCGTACCAGGTGCTAGCATGGACCTTAACGGCCAACCGACGTTTGGTGACCCTGCAAATGTGAGGAATGCGACCCTTGGGTCGGTTGCTAGTTTTTCTGTTAACTCCTTATTGGACGTCACGATGACGTGGGCCCAGCCTTCTGGTAGGCCTGCTTCTCGCAATATTTCGACAAAAGTTAGGCATGATAGGGGCGTGTCTGGCGCTGGTTTGATAATTATCGGACATCCCGCTGCAATTGCGGGCGCTACCTGATGAACGATCAGGTGTAGGGGGTTATTAAACGCGCTAACAGCAACGGAAACGCCGACGGGCTCTCTGCGGGTAAAAGCCATGCGTTTGCCGGTACCTGGTGTGAGGCCCATCGGAATCGCGCTTCCACAGTCTGAGCGGAGGGTTGCGATGACACTTTTTATCGTTTCGATCGCTTCGGCCACCTCAACTCGGGTATCAGTAATCGGCTTTCCACCCTCACGCACTGCAGTCTGCGCTAACTGTTCGATGCGTTTCTCCATCAGGCTTGCCGACCGCTCCAGCACGGCAATTCGCTGATGCGCTGGCAACCATGTATCTCGATTATTAAACAGTGCGTGTGCGGTCGCCAGCGCCATTTCAACATCACCTGTATCATGCTCCGCTAGCTCATCGACTTGGCTCAGATCGAATGGATTAAAAACGGTCAGGGTATTTGTTTCGGTATTTTTTTTCGAATGAGTCATAAGCTCTCTCGTTAGAGTGGGTCGTAACAGGTCTTTGTGTGAAAGTTGTCGCGGTAAGTTAGTCTTGTGTCCGGTCGATCACACCAAATATACGGTCGATCTAATAAACTAGAAAACCCTGCAGTTTTTCTCCACAGTTTAGGTCGAGTGTGTATTTCCGACCCTTTTAAATTTTACAACAGCTGGACACAGCCCCCTCGTCAACGGGATACTTCAGCCGAAAATCGCGCTTAATTTTGCAGATTGTAATTGGCGGGTTTCCCCATCGCCTGAAAATCCTCTAAGCTGTTTGCAGTATTGGGAGTTTATCTAGATATGACAGGCGTAGATCGCGCAAATGGCCATAAACCTGCCGGCATTTCTCCACTTCATCATCCTGCGCTAGCGGATGCGCCGCGTCCTGATGCCGATAAGTTGGATTATGATTTGAATGAGGCACTTTCTGCTGTCGTACCATTGCAAGCGCGAGCACCGGAAGATGCATTTTCAGCGTCTTACCTTGGAACTGAACGCGAAGGCAACGCTGTTTTAATCTCCGAGGACGGTCTGCTCCTGACGATAGGCTACCTTATAAATGAGTGTGACTTTATTACGGTGGGTACTCATATTGGAGGCGTCGCGCAAGCGCATCTCGTTGCGTATGATTACGAAACAGGTTTTGGTTTATTGCGCACCCACGACGATTTGGGCGTAAAACCGCTCGAGCTTGGTTATTCGTCAGCTGTTCGCGAGGGTGACTTGCTGACCGTTGGCGCGCATGGTGGCGCTGCGCAAGCGCTAGCAGCGACGGTGTCGTCGGTGCGCGAATTTGCAGGGTATTGGGAGTACCTGATTTCCAGCGCAATCTTCACCGAGCCGCCGCACCCTGTCTGGTCCGGAGCCGCGCTTATTGACTCAGAAGGTAAACTTGTTGGTATTGGTTCCCTTTTTGTTCAAGATGCGGAAGAAGAAAATACCGATAAGCAGCCCGGAAATATGTTCGTTCCGGTCGACCTACTGAAGCCAATTTTTGAAACGCTTATTGAAAAGGGTCGCACCGAACATCCGCCGCGCCCATGGTTGGGGATCTATACCGTTGAGACACTCGGGCATCTATTAATTACGTCTGTTTCGGAACGCGGGCCAGCGGTTCAAGCTGGCGTCGAACCTGGTGACATAGTGTTAGCCGTTAACGGTCAGGAAGTGAAATCGCTAGCCTCCTTATACCGCGAAATTTGGCACTCGGGCGAGGCTGGTGTTCCTGTTGATTTAGCTTTGCTTAGAGATCAAAGGATGATTGAGGTTTCAGTGTTTACAGTAGACCGCGCGAAAATAATGCGACGCTCCGCCAGTCACTAATTTTTTATAGAAACGAGAAGTTTACATAATTTGCGTGTTCATTTTGATCGATGAATTTTTGCTTGAATGTGCCGCTCTCTGTGATCGGTTAAATTCTGATATTTATTGCGCAGGGAATTTGGAAATAGAATATTATTTGGTCTCCCAGCGGCAATCCTGTCGACACAAGGTATTTATTGTCGGCAACAAAGCGCTTAGAGAGCAGTTATGACCGATAACTTTAAAATTTCTATTCATGATGGGATGGCCTCTGTTGTCGGTCTCTACGATGCATTTATTTTGGACGTCTGGGGTGTCCTCCATGATGGGGTTACACTTTACCCCGGCGTTATCGATACGCTGGAGCGGCTTACTGCTGCGGATAAACCTTTTGTGATGCTTACAAATGCCCCTCGGCGCAGCGCCGCTGTTGCTGACGCGATGGTCGGCATGGGGATGCCACTGAGATTCTGTAATAAAATTTTATCGTCTGGAGAGGCAACATTCCTTGATTTACAAGAGCGCAGAGATGAATTCTACCGACAAATTGGTAACCGGTTTCTGCACATTGGTCCGGAACGAGATAGAAGCCTGTTTGACAATCTCGATTGGGAGGAGGTAAACGCTGTCGGAGACAGCGATCTAATCATAAATACAGGCCCTTGGGAGGATGGTGAGACAGTTGAGGACTATGAGCTGGTCCTCAAGCAGGGAGCGTCACTGGGACTGCCGATGGTTTGCGCTAACCCGGATCTCGAAGTAATCCGTGGTGGTCGCAAGATTATTTGCGCCGGTTCATTAGCCTTGCGCTACGAGGAACTCGGCGGTGCGGTGCGCTGGCTAGGCAAGCCGCGAGCTGAAATATACGAATACTGCTTCAGAGAATTAACGCACTTTGACAAATCCCGTATTGCCGCGATCGGAGACTCTTTTCGCACTGATCTTGCTGGCGCTGCTAACGCGGGGGTGGCTTCCATCTTCGTTGCGGCTGGGATTCATTCTGATGAGCTTGGCGGCTGGCCTCCGGATACAGGCGTAATAGAAAAACTAGCGGTCCATTGGAATGCGCGTCCGGTTGCATCAATTCCGGGATTTGTTTGGTAAAACACAAGTTGCTTATGAGCGATGAATTACGTCTAGTAGCTGTTAAACCGAAATTATAGTGGGCTGCGCAAATCACTGCTGATACGTTAATTTGGAGACTTTACTATCTATAAAAGATAATGGAACTTGGTT
>CAJWSW010000036.1 GCA_913046035.1 uncultured Alphaproteobacteria bacterium
CTCCAGCTCAATGCTGCGGACCGCTCACCAACGGCGGTGTCCAGATGGCGATGGATTCCACGACGTCGTGCGCGCTCGCGCAAATCAAAAGCTGTGGGGTATCGTCTTTTAAGGGCTAGCTGCTCAGACGTTGGTACCGGTCGGGTCATACTAAATTTCGCGTCGATCGAGAACGTTTCTGACTTTGGACATAATATTTACTCTCCTGCACATACTAGAATCCCTGATAATACTTATATAAGTTCAAGCAACTACTTACCATTACCGCACTGAGCCGTCTTCGCGATTGGGTGAACCATTCGCTCCGGTATAGCGGGGAAACTTAATGGATTTAGTAGATGCTCGTATAGCCTCTGCAACCTCTTGGAAGAAACTCTTTGCCATCATAATGCCTGACCGCAAGAGCCATACACCTTGACGACTTACCAAGGCGCCGGCTCTAATCTAGTGGAAAATAGTGATGAGGCTGGGCTTTTGGATTGTAAGTTCACTAAATTGTTAACGCGATGGATAACTGTAAGTTCTTCAAATGAAGGAAGCCGCACATGCAGAGCTAATTGGCATGAAGACGCTAAAATGGACACAATCAACATAGCACAACTAGGTGATAAAACAGCCCTGAAGGGAAATCCCACAATACCGTGACCTCTATATAGCAAAAAGGATCGCAATGGCACGCAAGTTAAAATCTTTCAGCCGCCCCAAAGCTGGGTCACTGAAGAATTCCTATGAAATGATTATCGCAAAACGTCGAAAGGGCGCGCTCGAAATTCAGCTTAATCGGCCAGACCAACTTAACGCAATAAACGAGGCAATGGCCGAGGAAATAATTCACGCCATGGACGCCGTCGAGCTAGATCGCAAAACCATTGCGGTTGTCCTTTATGGCAATGAACGATCGTTTTGCGCGGGTGCCGATCTTGGAGGATTTCAGGACCTGCCGGAGGACCGCTACGACAATTACCGTGCGCGTTATAATCAACGAAAAAATCGGCTGCTTTATCGTTTTTTAATGAATTACACGAAGCCGGTGATTTCCGCTGTTGAGGGTTACTGCTTAGGCGGCGGATTTGAGATGGCGATGATGGGCGATTTCATCGTTGCAAGCGAAACGGCGAGCTTTGGTTTACCGGAGGGTAAACATAGCTTGATCCCGGGTGCTGGCGGCACGCAAAACCTACCGCGCTTAATCGGTGCGCCGCTAGCTAAGGAGCTTATTTGGACAGGCCGGCGCATCTCCGGTGCGGAAGCGAAGGAATATCGAATTGTTAATCACGTTGTAGAAGGGGGTAAAGCACTCACCAAAGTGCGGGAAATTATCGAAGAAATGAAAGGCGTTGGACCGCTTGCAACCATGATGACGAAACAATCAATCAACCGTGGGGTCGACATGACCCTGCAGCAGGGTTTCATGCAAGAGGCTGATATGGCCTACATGCTTTCTTGGTCGGACGACCGAAAAGAGGGGCTCCAGGCATTTTCAGAGCGTCGCAAGCCAGACTTCAAGGGGCAATAGTACAGGACTTGTGCGCAGCCTTATAACCAAAGTTTTGAAGCGTTGTTTCAAATATTTGCGGTAGCGGAAATGAAGGGAGTCCAATGGACCTTCTCTTGAGCGAAGAACAGGGCATGCTGCGGGACAGCGCGGCGACGTTTACTGACCGTTACGGCGGTCCTAATCGTCTTCGCGATCTCTGGGATAAGAATAAGAAACTTGATAGCGGTATCTGGACCAAAGCCGCCGAGGCTGGATGGATGGCTATTGTAACGCCCGAGATCAACGGTGGACTGGGTCTTGGATTGACTGAGCTGTGTCTGATCGCAGAGCAAATGGGCAAAGGCCTAATGCCAGACCCTGTCACCGCTGTTGCTGCAGTCGCCCGAGCGGTTGAAGAGAGAGCCGAGGCAATTATCACAGGTAAATGCGTCGTTTTACCAGCATTGATGGAAACGACCCGTTGCATTGGCGATGAAACACCAGGCGTCACCGCAACACCGGCCGGCGATTTAGTCACTTTAGAAGGAACAAAAACGGGCGTTGCTATGCTGTGCAACGCAGCGCAATTTTTGGTTTCTTTCTCAGGCACAGCGGGTATTGGCTTAGCACTCGTCGATGCGAATAATGTGGCAATAACCGCTGCAAAGACGGTAGACGGAACAACAACAGGATCCATAAGGCTTAACCAATCGATTGCCACAGTGGTTGCGGGACCGAGTGAAGCCCCCTCCCGAATAAGTGCGTTACTGGATGCACTACATATTTCAAATGCCGCAGAATTACTTGGTATTATGGAGGCCGCTCAAATGATTACTGTCGAGCACCTCAAAACCCGAGAACAATTTGATAAACCGATCGGCGCGTTTCAGGCACTACAGCACCGCGCGGCGGATAATCTAGCGGCCATCGAGTTGAGCCGATCGCTGGTATATAAAGCTGCGGCTGCGATAGAAACCGGCACGGGCACGCCAGGCCTCGCATCTGCGGCGCTTTCACGGTGCGCGACATCCGCTCTCGATGTTTGTAAATCAGCTATACAGATGCACGGTGGAATTGGGTTCACCGATGAATATGACATCGGGCTATATCTTAAACGGGCGATGACGCTGGCCACACGATATGGTACCGCTGGGCTGCACCGAAAACGTTATTCGGAAATAGCACTAGAAAATGGCTCACCGAAAGATTGACCTTTTAAAACCGCATCCCCTATAAGACGACTTGACAAGAGGAGTAGGCAATGCCCGATCAATCCTTTCGCACTTTTTTGCAAAACCTTGAGCAGCAGGGACAAATAGTGCGTTTTTCGAAGGAAGTCGACCCAGCTGAGAATATGGCTGCGATTGAGTGGAAGACATATAATGAGATGGGTAAAGCTAGCTTATTTACCAACCTCAAGGGACACAAAAATTGGCAAGCGACAAGTCAGATTCTGACCGACCGAAAGAAATGGGCGATCGGCTTGGGTATTGATGAGAATAATATTCTCGATGAGATAAGTGACCGTCTAAAAAATACTATTAAAACCGTTAACGTCGAGCCTGAGGATGCGCCAGTGCAAGAGGAAGTATTCGAGGGTGATGACGTCAATATACTCGACGTCCCCTCCATGATGGTATCGGAAAAAGATGGTGGGCGTTATTTCGCATCCGGTATGGCCATTGTGAAAGATCCGAAAACTGGCATCCGAAATATGTCAATTCATCGTCAAATGATACTAAATGAAAGGGAGACAGGTTTCATAATGCTCCCGCGCCAGGCAAAACGTATTTACGACATGTACGCCGCGGAACGGCGCGGAATGCCGGTAGCGGTAGTATATGGAGCGCATCCCGCAATTTTCTATGGATCGGGCTTTACGACTACTTACGGTAAGGAAGAGTTAGAAATTGCCGGTTCGCTGTTGGGCGAAGGCGTTCGCATGGTTAAGTGCAAGACGGTAGATATCGAGGTGCCTGCCGAAGCCGAAATGGTTTTAGAAGGTGAGATCCTCTTCGATAAAATGGTCCCAGAGGGTCCATTCGGTGAAATCCCGGGGACCTACGCTGAGTCCACCCACGCAAACGTCTTCCGGGTCAACTGTATGACGCGACGCAAAGATCCGATCTTTTATGCGGTACATTGCGGTTATCCAACTACTGATACTCAAGGTACCATGGCACTCGGTGTTGAAATCGCTACTAAAGAGCACCTCAAAAACGTAGAGGGTGGCCTCGATCTTCTGGACGTTCGCTGCCATCCATCCGCAGGCATGATGATGGTTGTGCTTAAAATCCGTCCTCGTGTTGAAGGTCAAACTAAAACTGCGCTCATGGCAGCACTGTCAGGGCCTTTTCTTCACCCAAAACTCGCCGTAGCTGTAGATGATGATATCGATGCCGACGATCTGCGACAGGTTATGTGGTCAATGACCACCCGGGTTCACGCAGAGAGGGACATTGTGATGATACCTAACACAAGGGTCTTTCCGCTCGATAATATTTCACCAGTGGTACCGGGACATGATAGTTTCCACCGCCTCGGCACCAAATGGATGATCGACGCCACCAAACCTGCCGTAACGCAGGGCGCCGCGCGTGACCAATTTGAACGAGCAATGCCGCGTAATTTCGACCATGTCGATTTGGACGAATTCTTACCATAAACGCAGTCTTAAAATTACAGCCTAAAACATTTATTAATCGGCTCGTGAGGGTTGATGTTGTCATATATATGGCGTCCTTTTTACTTGGTCTTACAGGGTCGTTAGCGTCTATATGCAGTGAACAAGATAACTACGCCAAATCCTCAGCCCTTCGCCCGCGGGCCCCTCTATAGCTGTTGTCAAATTATGAAAATTGCTTATTGGGAATGACACGGGATACAATTTTCGAACTTCGTGGAGAATACCCAGACATGGCCGACGCACCGATTTGGATCACCGAGGCAGACGTCGTCGAACTTATCAATCTACCAGAGGCAATAGACGCTCTCGAAGGTACGCTCGCGCTTGAAGCTGGTAACCAGGCTACAAGCATGCCGAAAACCCATTTAATGGTCGCATCGAATGACGCTATGCATGCGATCGGTGGTGCGGCATCTGGCGCTGACATCTGTGGTTTTAAGACCTGGATCAACGTTCAAGGCAAGTCAGAAACCACGATGACGTTGTTCTCAACCCGGAATGGCGCATGTCTCGCAGTGATAGAGGCGACGGCGTTGGGTCAAATGCGCACAGCGTCGGTTACCGGGGTCGGAACAAAGAGACTGGCGCCGATAGATGCCGATCACATGGCTATCATCGGGACTGGAAAGCAGTCACTTCCTCAGATTGCCGCTGTTCACGCTGTCCGGCCTCTTAAAGAGGTACGCGTCTTTAGCCGCAACCCGAGTACACGGTACACCTTTGCCGATGCAGTAACCGCGACACTTGGCGTTCGAACACGCGGCGTTCAGACTTTAGAAGAAGCAGTAAGAGATGCACCCATTGTTACTCTAATCACAAATTCGACCGAGCCATTCTTAAGCGCTGACATGCTTATGAATGGCTGTCACCTAAATGCCATGGGGGCTATTGTACCATCACGGGTCGAATTTACTGATGACGTATTCCAACGCGCCGACCTGATCGCCGTGGACTCAGTGCGTAGCGTTCGTGATCTCTCCACTGAGTTCCGAAACCACTTCAAAGACAATGAAAATGCCTGGAAAAGCGTCGAGACCATCGCATCTTTGATCGCAGAGAACCGAGTTCGACCCGATGGTGCGGATGTTACTTTGTACAAAGCTATGGGAATGGGATTATCGGATTTAGCGTTGGCAATCGAAATATTCAAACGTGCCCAAAAGGAAAACAAAGGTCACAAATTGCCCGAAAGGATCAAGTTCCCCCCCCGACTCATATAAACGCTTGCCAAAAGAATTTTGGCTTAATTACCACAAATTACGAGGAGGCTATTCAAAACATTTAAATATGTGTTTCAATCACGGGACACGGATAGGAAAGAACCGCAATAAAAGCAGAAGTTGTAAAAATTAAGCTGGTTCTGACAAGAATGGGTGAATAGTGAATAAGTTAAAACTAAAAATAACGAAGTTTTAGGTTATTTTTTAGGAAGCCGTTTTCTCTGCATCCACTAATGTCAGCCAGCTCAACTATCCTTCTTTTGTAGGCTGGAACACCAAAAATGTTGGATGAATTTTAGTTTCTCTTACGGCATTCAATTTACCACAGGATGCAACCAGCAATGGGCAGAAAATTTTGGATTAAGGGTACCGTCGGTCCGCCGTCAGTGAGCTGATTCAGGAAGTTCTACATTCCACGCGTCATAAGCGTAAACCCAGTCGGGATCCGTCCTTTCGCGCATAAACTCGTTGCGGTGGGAGGTTTCTTGAACTTTCGTGGTACGTGGCTTCCGCGCTGTCTCAAAACGCCCGAACGCAGACGAAACATTCTCAAACCCGCCTTCGACAAGGCAGCGAGAGAGGACAACGGAGTCTTCTAGCGCATTAGCCGCTCCTTGGGCCATATACGGCGTCATCGGATGGCATGCATCTCCCATCAGCACGACGTTCCCCTCTGACCATTTTCGTAGAGGGTCGCGCTCATAAATTGCCCACTTATTTACTGCCGGACAAGCATCGAGCACTGCACGTACATCGGGGTGAAAATCAGCAAAAGCATCACGAAGCGCCGTTAAGTCGCCAATTTCCGACCAAGACTCTACTCGAAACTCTGGCTCCGGCTGACTAGTTGTGAAGTATATTTCATCCCGTGCAGCGGTGACATAATAGATGACAATATGGCGGTCTGGTCCCCACCATTTAGCGCAGTCATCCATCAGGTCATAGCCATGCATTAAATTCGAAGGGAATGCTGTACGGTAGGCCATGCGGCCGGTGAACCGCGGTTCTTCCTTACCAAGCATCCAACCACGAACCGGCGAGTGGACACCATCCGAGGCTATCACCAAATCAAAAGTTGCGCTCTCACCATTTTCAAAATCAAGTTTAACTCCGACATCTGACTGATCGAGGCCGCATAGCTTGTGAGAGTATCGTATGGTTTTGTCCGGAACCACGCCGTACAACGCAGCGTGAAGGTCGCCCCTGTGCATCAGGATATAAGGCACTCCATAACGGTCAAAGGCATCAGGCCCAAGAGGGTGATCATTGGTCAGTTTTCCTGTGTCATGTTCTCGGTTACGCCAGTGGGGCGGCTCAAAAGCAGACTCCCGTATCTGTTGACCGACGCCAAGGCCATAAAGCACACGCATAGCATTAGGGCTCATCTGAATTCCCGACCCAACACGCGCAAAAGCAGGAGCTTGCTCATAAATCGTGGTTTCGATCCCCAGCTTCCGGAGACAAGTTGAAACCGCAAGACCGCCAATGCCTGCGCCTATGATCGCAATAGAAGGGGTCGACCTGTTCAAAATAGTTTTCCTTTAACCTCGAGAGATTGGCCCGATCAACGGATCAAGAGCTTAGTTTGATGCAAACCAGTTAAATCTCTGTAGTTGAAAAAATACAGGCTCAAAGCATATTTAAATACGAAACTCTATTTGTGACGCTACATTACCCTAAAAGAATATTTTTCATTACAGCAGTAGCCGCTTTTGCGCCAAATTAAACCAAAATGAAGTTCTACATGATAAGGACCGATTTTCCTATGATCTTCCGCTGCTCGAGCATCAGGATGCCATCCATATAATCGTCAAATCTCAATCGGTTTGTGATATTCGGTTCGATTTTCCCTGCAAGCAGTAATTCAAATAACGCTGCTTGGGCATCGCCAATTAAAGGTGAAGCAGCCTTAATATAGTAATTGATTGTAGAGCCTACGACAGAAATATTTTTTAACAAAAGATAGTTGGTCCGCACAGAGGGAATGGTGCCGCACGTAAAGCCCGAGACAACTGCCTTTCCTTCGTTTGCGATGGCGCGCAGCGTGGCGTCAAACACCTCCCCGCCAACCAAATCGAATGCCAAGTCAATACCATGTTTGTTGGTCGCATCCATTACCTGAGCGCGCAAATTATTTTTCAATTCATCCACAGTAAGGTCAATTACCGCGTCGGCGCCAGCTGCAAGAACCGCATTGCTCTTTGACGGAGTAGTCAAACCCGCCAAAACAGTTTTCGCCCCCAGTGCCTTTGCTAGGCTCACCGACGCCAAGCCCACTCCGCCAGAAGCGCCATTAATCTGCACAACGTCGCCCTCTTTTAATTGGCCGCGGCGGGTAAGCGCGATGTACGCCGTCAAGTAAGCGAGGCCCATTGCCGCCGCCGCGTCATAATCGACTCCCTCCGCTAATGGGAACGCCAACGCGGCGTCACAGGCGACCTTTTCCGCCATACCACCATGGATTACATGAGCTATCACTCGGTCACCGACCTTATGATCCGTGACGTTCGCACCGACCGCCGCTACAATCCCCGCTGCATCCTTACCCGGCGTAAAGGGCGGTGGCGGGTTGTTCTGGTACTTTCCGTCCAGTGACAAAAGATCGGTGAAATTCACGCCGCAGGCTTTAACATCGACAAGGATCTCGTTATCCATCGGCACGGGATCTTCGATATCTTCAATAGAAACGCCTCTATTTGAGGTATCATTGATCACCACAGCACGCATCTTTACACCCCCTGCATCGGTTTCATTTTGGTACGGGTTTCAGTCATTTTTGCCCTCAGGAAACATCGTTCCTTGATGCGGTGAAACTTGAATGTCGCCCACTGACCCATCTTCTTTAATGCCTGCCAAATTCTTGGCGAGCTTCTTCTTGTATTCAAGGTCTGATTGCCGGGCAATCTGGACCCGTTGCGCCTGCGGTGAACCAGCCCCATGCATGGATTCAGTCAGATAACCCACGGCATTTCGCCCAAGCGTCATGTTTTCAATCAGACGCATAATGCGAAGCCTGTCCTCAGCAGAAACATCTGATCGTCCTTTAAGGAATTTTTTAAGCAAAGGTCCTGTTACGTCGCCATTTAAATCCTGTTCCGACGGCGCAGTTACCATCAACCCTCCAGCAAGATCTTGAGCGAGGCGGGATAACTCATAGGGAAATCGCGTAACGTTATGTTTACACACATTCGCGAGCATATCGTTGCACTGATAGTTTCCGGATTTCGTCTTGAAACTCTCGTGCGACGCAGCGATACCGGATGAGTAGATGGTCTCGTTCAAATGGGTCATCTCAACAAGCTTATCGCGAATATGTGAGGCATTTGGGACACCATTATAATCCGCAACGGTTGCCGCTGCACCGATCATCACGTCTCCAAGGCCTGTTTTGCAAACATAGGACCGCCGGTGATACGACGTGAAACGCTCAACCAGGTCAGATGCGAACTCAAACTCTCCATCCATGAAGATTAGCTCGTTGGGGATAAAAACATCCTCAATAATTATCATCGCCTCCTGGCCACCAAACTGAGCGTTACCAACATCAATATCGCCCTTTTCCATAGACCGGGTGTCACACGATTGGCGACCGTAAATGAAGGTCAACCCCGGGTCATCAATCGGGACCGCGCAAACCACCGCGTAATCCTTGTCATTTTCGGTAAGCCGCATGGTTGGCATTACCAGTGCCCAATGGGAGTTAATGCAGCCCGTCTGGTGTGCCTTGGCACCCCGGATTACAACACCATCATCGCGGCGCTCCACAATATGAACGAACATGTCGGGATCGTCCTGCGCGGCTGGGCCCTTGCTGCGATCACCCTTCACGTCAGTCATTGCGCCGCCGACAACAAAATTCGCTTCTTGCATTTTGCGAATAAACGTTTTGAAGCGCTCATGATACGAGGTGTCATATTTCTGGTCTATTTCAAACGTTACCGAATGCAACGCATTAGTCGCATCCATACCGACGCAGCGCTGAAAACAGGTGCCGGTCAACTGTCCCAACTTACGCTGCATACGGTTCTGCATCACCACGTCATCAACGCCTTCAGTCACATGAAGGAACCGGTTTACTGTTTTCCCACAGATTGACGATTTCGCGCTTGCAAGGTCAGGGTTTTCGTTTGCAAGATCGTAGGTTTTTGCGACTGCATTAATCGAAGGGCGAATAATTGGATGATCCACCGGCTCATCCACTAATTCACCAAAGAGATAAACTTTTAGCCCCCTGCCCCGAAGGCTCTCGATATATTCCTCACCGGAAGAAATCGGTTTTACCTTGCTCTCCCCTGAGAGTGCACCAGCACCGTCCATAGGCACATTCTATCTCCGCCCAAGTGATCCCTATCATATGACAATAAACCAGCGGGTTGTGCAGTGCAAAATTTTCAATCCCTAATCTTTGATGCGAGTTAGGCGTTGATCGAATATCTTGAAGCTTACCCAAAGTCGGGTAGGATAAAATAAGTAGGGGAGCAGGGTATTTCCGGCCAGTTTAACAGGGGAAGCAAGCATTATGGTACCCACCGGCAAAATTGGTAACATCACCTGGCACCGTATTGTGGAGGCCGAAGGCCCCGAATTCGACATTAATTTTCTGCTGCCCGACGCCCCAACCGAAGCCATTAATGCCCACAGAGATTGGATGGAACCGCGGTTTTTAGAGCCCGGCACAAACAAACTAATTATGGCAACACAGTCGTATTTATTAAGAACCCTGCATCACAATATATTGATTGACACCTGTGTTGGTAACGACAAGGAACGGCGTTTCTACCCCCCTTGGTCTGGCCAAAGCGGCACAAAATTCGTGGATAACCTCCATGCCACCGGGCTATATGTTGATGATATTGATTTTGTCATTTGCACTCATTTGCATGCGGATCACGTTGGTTGGAATACTCGGCTCTTGGAGGGGTGTTGGGTACCGACCTTCCCTAACGCACGCTACGTATTCGCTAAGTCAGAGTATGAGTTTTGGGTAGATTTAAACAAAAAAGGAAAGAAATACTCGGATGGTTGCATTGACGATAGCGTTCTACCCCTAGTCGAAGCTGGCCTGGTCGACATTGTTTCCGACGATTATAAGTTCAATGAAAGTATTTGGTTCGAGAGAACGCCAGGCCATACTCCCGGCCACGTGAGTATCCGCATTCGATCAAATGGCGCAAATGCTATTATTGCGGGCGATGTTCTGCATACACCGCTACAACTTCGCGAACCAAGGTGGAGCGCCATTGGCTGTTCTGATCGTTTGAAATCCGCAGAAACGCGTTGTGCTTTTCTTGAACGTTACTGCGACACTGACACACTGATAATGCCCGAACATTTTCCGTCGCCATCAGTCGGTTATATCCGCCGCGATGGGGGGTCATATGGATTCGTATTTTCTGACTAAGAAAACGCGGGAATTCTTCACAGAAAGATATTGGTCTTACGACAAACTATGGGGCACGATTTTTTGAAAAACTCCACGTCATTCGGGAATAAAACTGCTTTGATTATTGGCAAACACACTCCGTCATTTAACGAAGCAAGTTTGATGGACAACAGGATCGGTGATACTCATGGAGATATCGGGGAGAAAACCGCTAAAGGCGCGGATCGATGACGGACATCGCCTTTCTCTCCGCGAACCGCCTCGCTAAACTGATACGGAAACGCAAAATTGGTTGTCTGGAACTTCTCGACCATTACCTTTCACGCGTTGAGCGTTTTAACCCAGCACTGAACGCGATCATCTCTACTGATATTCCAGCTGCCAGACGACGTGCCCGTCTTGCCGACAAGATGGTAGCAAACGGCGAGAAGCTAGCTCCACTTCATGGCGTTCCCGTGACAGTAAAAGAATCGTTTGACGTCAAAGGATTGGCGACGAGCTGGGGCGTTCCAGCCTACAGAAACAATATTGCCAAAGAAGATGCCGTATCCGTGCGGCGCCTTCGCAACGCCGGCAGCGTTATTTTCGGCAAGACCAACATCCCAACGTGGCTCGCAGACTGTCAAAGCGTTAATCCTATTTACGGGAAAACTTTGAACCCCTGGAACGTTGACCGCACACCAGGAGGCTCATCCGGTGGATCGGCAGCAGCACTCTCAGCGGGGTTAACAGGGCTCGAAATGGGTAGCGATATCGCAGGCTCAATTCGCAATCCAGCTGCTCATTGCGGCCTTTTCGGCCACAAGCCAACCATGGGCATTTGTTCGACATTGGGGCACACCCTTGCTAATAATCTAGCGCCTATCGACATGCTTGTGATTGGCCCACTGGCGCGTAGCGCAGATGACCTTGCAATTAGCTTATCCGCAATCGTGGGCCTAGATGAAATTGACGCCACCGGTTTGAAGGTATCGCTTCCACCAGCTCGAAAAAAACAGCTTAAAGAATATCGGATTTCAATCTTGGTAGATGACAACACCGTGCCGTTAGCCCGGGATATTGTAGCCCTCCAACAAGAGCTAGCTGACTTTCTCAAAAGCAGTAAGGTAGAATTGGAAATCGGCGAAAGACCCTCCTTCGACGCTGAGGAAGCGCATCGGATCTACGACATCATGCTGCGTGCCACGACGTCCGCCCGACAGACGGATGAGGAATTCGATGCTAATGTAGCCGCCCGAGAAGCGCTCGACCCCGAAGACGATAGCAAGTGGGCGCGTATGCTGAGGGGCATGACGCTATCACACAGGGACTGGACGGTCCTAAACGAAGCGCGCCACCAAATCCGCTGGAAATGGCACGAGTACTTCCAGACGTACGACTTGATGCTGACACCCGCCACGATGATGACTGCCATCCCCCATACGGAGACGCCACCTTACGAACGCTCCGTCGTGATCGATGGTATTCAAAGGCCATTCATGAACCAGATCTGGCTACCGGGATATTCCAATTTCACCTATCTCCCCACTACGGTAGCTCCGATCGGATTTGCAAGTGACGGCCTGCCCGTCGGCGTCCAGATCATCGGTCCGCAATACGCAGATCGCACCTGTATTCACTTTGCAGGTCTGCTTGAAAAACACTTCCACGGTTTCACGCCGCCGCCGGGATTTGACTAGGCAAACGACACTCAATTCCTGTCTGGATCAGCCCAACATAGCGCCGTCTTTATTCAGCAACATTCGCAAATCCCGCCCCTGAATTTCGCGAGGAGCAACATGATCGCGGACTGCAAGAACCGCGGCATGTCCAATGGCATGCCCGTAACTGAAACACTGCGCCGTCACGCGAGCCGACGCCATCGCCTCATGCTCCGCGGACAAACACCGGCCTGCTGCTATAATTCCTTCGCCATGCCGAGGGACAAAACAGTCATACGGAACCTCGTAATAGTCGTTCAGCAACCATTCGACGCGCGGCTTTTCACCCGTATGCAGCTCGATTGGCCAAGGCGAGCGGGCTATCCCGTCTAGTGTTTTCATGCCAGAAACAACGTCCGCGTTTGAGAGCTTATCAACACCATCGATTTGCCGCGTTTGACGCACTCCGACCTGCACGGCAGTATCGTTCACAAATGCATTAGCGCATCCGGCCAGATGATCACGGAAAAACCGGGCATATTCACGCATCTGAAGTCGACCGCAACGCTCTGCATCGGTAAAATCGGACCAGAAAAGCGTGTTCAGTTCACGCCCGTCTGGGCCAGTAACGCGGGTGCAGTTGCATAGCAACTCACCGGGCCGGGTAGTTGGAAACAACCAGATTTTTGCCCGCGGCAGCGTATACTCGCCCGATGCATTGGCTTTCTGGATTGCTTCTGTAACCTCCACGGGCATGATCGTGTCGTCGCCATAAGCCCGGGTAAACGTCGTCATTTCAACGCCCGAGAGGCGGAAAATCATAGTTGGGTTCTGCACCCGACCGTTGTCTCCAACGAAGCTGGGCAGGCCGCCCATGGCGATCAGATCCGCATCGCCTGAGGCGTCGATTGTGACGCTCGCCCGCAACTCGACCGGTCCCTGCTTACTCCAAAGCATCACACCTTCGACCCGTTCGTTGCCATCCATCAGGACGCCGGTTGCGACCGAGTGATAAATCACCCGCAGGTTCTCCTCTGCAACGAAACTATCGGCGACTTCACGCCACACAAGTGGATCGTGTACCCGCGTCCACGTTTTGCCGTACTTAATCGGCGCCGATAACCCGCCTGCTTCCTCCATGCGGTGAACAAATTCGTTGGCAAAGCCGAAAACCACTTGGGCAGGCCGGTTCTCAGACGTCTCGGTTGCCTCGTACAAACCACAGACGGTGCCTGACAAACCAGCCACCGCGCCGCCGCCGCAAAACCCGTATTTTTCGACCAGTGTAACATCGAGACCCTGCCGCGCGGCCGTCGTCGCTGCTGCCACACCCGCTGCACCGCCACCGACGACCAAAATATCGGTCCTTAAAATATTTGTGGGACGCTTGTCGACCGGTGTCACAGGGATTTTGCAGCTTCGATCAGCCGGAACAAACGTTCCGGCGTTGCGGGAAGTTCCATAATCTCAACCCCGAGCGGGCTGAGCGCATCAGAAATCGCATTCGCTATACATGCGGGAGCGCCAATGGTGCCGCCCTCGCCGAGCCCTCGAAAACCACCAATAGTGCCGGGTAATTCCGCCTCCACGTGCATTACGTCCATTGACGGAACCTCAACTGCAGACGGCACCACATAATCAACTAGGCTGGCGGTTAAGACTTGCCCTGTATCGTCGTGGATTACCTCCTCCATAAGCGCCACCCCGATACCCTGTGCGACACCCCCATGTGCCTGACCATTAGCGATCATCGGATTAATCACCTTACCGCAATCCTCAACGACGATGTATTTCTTTATCTTTGCGTTGTAGGTCTCCGGATCCACTTCAACTAAACACATGTGGGTTGCCGCCGTTGTCGTCCCAAAGAAAGGATCGTAAACCTTAGTCGCTTCGAGGTTGTCAATCTCGTCACGCATCTCCTTCGGAACGCTGCCCATGTTTGAATATAGTGCGCGAGCTAAATCGCGAATGGTCATCTTGCTGTCGGTCCCCTTCACCCAGACATTGCCATCGCCAACCTCAATGTCTTCTTCTGCTGCCTCCAGCAAATGACCTGCCACACGAATGATTTTCTCCCGAACCGCCTGCGCTGCTAGCGTCCCCGCGCCTCCGCCAAACACCGCCCCACGGCTCGCATAGGTACCGGTGCTGTGAGACACAGCCGCTGTATCGCCCAGAATAATTTCGACATCTTCCAGCTTCACGCCCAATTCCTGCGCCACTACCTGGGCTAGCGTAGTTTCCATCCCTTGTCCTTGGCTGGCTATTCCGAAGCTCGCGGTTACAGCGCCGGTTGAATCTATGGCGACGTTGCATGTCTCTGTACCAGTGTTTATTGGCATACCCGGCGCCACCGCAATACGAGATCCTACCCCCGTTAACTCCGCATATGATGCGATGCCGACTCCGACCCAACGACCCTCGGCGCGCGCTAGATTCTGTTCGCGCCGCAGTTCTTCGTAGCCTATCTTATCTCTGGCTTCACGTAGACATGACTGAAAGGCAGACTTGTCCCACACCAATCCAGATGCCGCTTTGTAGGGGAATTCATCATCGTTGACCAGATTTCGACGTCTTATTTCGGCGGGATCCATACCAATCTTTCGCGCAGCCATATCAAGCAATCGGTCCATTACGAAGACAGAAATAGGCCGGCCGACGCCTCTGTATGCGCCCGTCAGTGTCTTGTTGGTTGCCACTGCTCGTACCCGAGCTGCGTAATTTTCAATGCGGTACGGCCCAGGCATGAAACTCACCACCTGCACAGGTTCAATCGTCGCCGTCCACGGATAAATCGAATAGGCCCCCACATCGCCAATTACATCAGCCTTAAGACCAACGATTTCGCCGTCTTTTGTAACTGCAATATCAGCGTAGACCACTTCGTCGAAAGCATGACCCGTCGTCATTAGATCTTCCATTCGATCGCTCACCCACTTGATGGGCTTTCCCAGCGCTCGAGAAATGGCACTTGCCACAATTTCCTCTGAATAAAGCGATGTTTTCCCACCAAAACCACCACCCACGTCCGGCGCGATTACCCTGACCCGAGGACCGGGCAGATCAAAAATTTCTGACAATTTATCGCGCACGATGCCAGGGATCTGGGTCGTGCTGTGCAAGGTAAGAGATTTTGCGCCCTTATCGTATTCGGCAACTGCGGCGCGCGTCTCGAGCGTGACCGGCGTCGTGCGGGTGAAATGGAAGCGCCCGCCAACTGTCACCGGCGCGTTAACAAACACCTCGGCGACCTCGCCCCGAGCAAACTCACGTTCAGCTAAAACGTTGGATCCTAATTGTTCGTGTAACTTCGGTGCCTCTGGCTCCAACGCTTTCTCCGGATCGACCAGCACCGGGAGTGGCCGGTATTCGACCTCAATAAGACCTAAGGCATCTTCGGCAATATACCGACTTTCAGCGACCACGGCGACGACCGCCTCTCCCACATAACGCACCTTATCGATAGCTAACGGCGGGATGTAAGTAGCCTGGTAGTTCTTCATCCGCGATGTTGCTTTATAAGGTTTGGCAATCTCAGCGATGTCCTTGCCAGTATAAACGCCGATAACGCCTGGCAATGACAGCACCTCGCCTATGTCGATTTTGTGAATCAAAGCATGAGCCTGATCACTTCGCCGAAACGCTATATGCAGCATCCCATGACGTTTGATATCCGCAACATAGTTTCCCTCGCCGCTTAGAAGACGAGGATCCTCGCGACGGGTAACTGTCGCGCCGACGTATTGCGGTCGCGTTAGTTCGACGTCGTTGGGCAAACTCACTTCTTATTCCTTTCATCACGTGCAGCACTTATGGCGTCTACAATGTGTTGGTACCCTGTACAGCGACAGATATTCCCGGATAACCCAACTCGGATTTCATCTTCTGTTTCGAGTGGATATTTGCGCAGCATATCGGTTGCTGTCATCAGCATGCCGGGCGTGCAGAAACCGCATTGAAGTGCGTGGTGCTCACGGAAAGCCCTTTGGAGCGACCCCAGATTTTCAGAATCGCCAAGGCTCTCTACGGTTTCGACCTCAGCCCCATCAGCCTGCACGGCGAGCGTAAGGCAGGCTCGCACACTATCGCCGTTCATCAAGACAGTGCACGCGCCACAGATCCCATGTTCACAGCCAACATGTGTGCCTGTGAGATCGAGGTTTTCTCGGATAAAGTCGGCCAATAGAAGGCGAGGCTCCACGGAAGCGTGGTGCTCTTCACCATTCACTGTCACTCTAATTTCTATTTTTCCTTTCATAAAGCGTATCCACTCATCGCATTATTCAGCGCCCTTTTGCACAAAACGCCAGCAAGATGGCGGCGGTAGTCGGCAGAGCCATGCAGATCGTCAGATGGATCAACTTCGGATTGGAGCGCCTCGGCGGCCGCGTTCGTATCACCGGATCCAAATGCTTTTTCTGCCTCTCTTGCCCGCAACGGCGTGTTGTGGGCGCCAAAAACAGAGATACGCGCGCCGTATTTACCGACCAGTGCGGCAACCCCGACAACCGCAAAATCTCCATGGCGTTGGGCAAACTCTTCAAACCCCCAGCCACTATTTTCTGGCAGTGGGGGCAACTCCACGGCCGTGACAATTTCGTCTGCCTCAAGCGATGTTGTGAGCGGGGCCTCAAAGAAATCAACAGCCGCAATTTGTCTCTCTCCGCGCGGACCTCTCGCGACAATCATCGCATCGAGAAGAACTGCTAGCGCTGGCAGCTCTGCAGCCGGGTCGGCGTGAGAAATACTACCGCCGATGGTACCGCGATTACGTATTGCCAGATGTGCAACATATTTCATCGCTTCATGGAGAAGCGGATATCGTTCTTGGATTAATGGAGATACCTCTAACTCAAAATGTCGGGTCAGAGCGCCGATTCTCAACCCTCCATTCGATGTCTCTGTGATACCCCTCAAGTCATCGATCCCATTGATGTCAACGAACAGTGGGGTATCGACCATCCTAAAATTGAGCATTGGAACTAGGCTTTGCCCCCCGGCGATGACCTTCGCGTCATTGCATGACCCCAATGCCCTGATCGCGTCGTCGACCGTGGTAACGCGTATATAGTCAAAAAGGGCAGGTTTCATTCCGGCTTTTTATCACGGAAGCTGCCCTGAATACCCTTAAACATTAGTTCCGCGGCCATCCCCTCAGCCAACGCCCACTCAGCAAAATTCTCTGGTGTCGATTCCCATTCCCGGTACTCCCAGTTGTCGTCGACTACGTCGGAGTCGAAGTCGTACTCCGCCGCTCCACCGCAAGGGTTTTTAAAATACCAAAAATAACAGGATGAAATCGGATGCCTACCCGGTCCGATCATCGTATCCCACCCCTCCCTCGTCATATTATTTCCGCCGCCAAAAAGCTCGTGGATATTGCCCACTTCAAAGGCAACGTGATGAAAGCCGCGCTTACCCTGTCCTGGATTTAGCAAGAATAAATTATGATGGTGATGTGCAGCGGCTCCGCGTGCGAAGTACCCTCGACCGGGGTAGGCATCAGTAAGTTTGAAGCCGAGCCGGTCAACATAAAATTCCTTATGCGGTTCGATATCGTCGGTGACATAGACAATGTGAGACATTTCTAGTGGCATGGCCCTATCGTATTTCTCGGCGCGTTTATTTATGCGCGTCGCGCGGCCCGGCACATTTACCTCGAGTTCCGGGGCCAATACGGGAGTGGTTTGTGTCACCTGAAATGCTAATCCATATCCCAGTGGATCGACTGTATGAATTGATCCGTCTGCGTCTTCGCGAACGTCTCGGTCTTCAGACAAGTTGGCTGCCAATTCTTGCAAATCCTCGGTAGAGCGAACGCCAAAAGTTGCTTCGCGCGCGGTCGCACTAACCTCATCACCCACCGGTGGTGGCAAATTTGGATCATTCGCAGAACGCAACTCAATTAATGCGCCATTTTGCGCGGAAAACTTTTTTTGTCCATCGCCGGTTTTGACTGGCGAAAGCCCGAAATCAGTCCAAAATTTCGCGCATTTTTCTAGGTCGGTAACTCCATACGTCACCTTGTCAATGCCGGTATGGTTCATATCAAATTTCCAATATTTCTTTTTAAGGATTTAACCTTTTTACCCAAACAATATTATATTCAAACGCTCAAACCAGCGTAAGCGCTATCGGTCACTTTGTTCAAGAGATCTTCAACCCATTCTTTCTCGATACCTTTAACAATAAAAACCAAACGTGTTTGCACTATATTATCCGGCCAAGCATAGAGCCGCTTTATGGGGTGGATGACATGTTGAACCCCATGCACAACGGCGGGCCATTCCGGGTTTTCAATTAAGTGCACCAAACCTTTTAAACGCAGCAGGTCGTCGCCTTTTTGATCAGCAAGCATCTGCATAAAAATAGCCAATGCGCCTCGACTAATTGCCTTTGTCCGCAGCAGCGCAAATGTCTGAATGCCCGAACCATGGCGGTTAATATCAGAATGATGGTTGTGACGCGATGACGCCGCCTCTTTCGTAAGCCAGTTGCTCACATCGCGGCTTTTTTCTGACGGATCGTAAATACCACCAGAGAAAAAATACATGGGGTCAGTTTCGCCGTGAATGCAGATACTCCTCACGGCGCCCGGATTTAACCCGTCTAGCCGATCTGTAAGCGGACCAATCCCGAGGGGGTCATTGATATCGTTTTTTGTGATTAACAATGTATCCGCCATCGCGACTTGTTTTATTGCTTCAGGGTTATGATCGAGCACTCTCATACCGTTCACTGCGTCTATGGTGGTCACCACGCGTGCCAGCCGGTAGTTATCAAAAACCTTCGGTTCTTGCATTAATGTATGGATGATCGGCGCAGGATCCGCCAATCCGGTAGTTTCTATAACCACTCGTTTAAATTCTTGAATTTCGCCACACGTGCGACGTTCGTACAAATTAGTCAACGTAGAGACCAAATCACCTCGAATTGTGCAACAAATACAGCCACAAGAGAGATCAACAATACTTTCGTCGCTGGCTTCTAGAAGGGCGTGATCAAGACCCACCTCCCCAAATTCATTAATTATTATAGCTGTATCTACGAAGGCAGGGTTTTGAACTAATTGAGCTAAAATTGTTGTCTTCCCGCTACCGAGAAAACCTGTCAGAACTGTTACTGGGATCAAGTCTACACACAAGTTTTTCGTTCTCGTCATCTGACTAGGTTAGTTTAGCCCGTTCGAAGTAAAATTTATGGTGCCCTTGTTATTAGTCGCAGTGTTGATTGCGTTGGAATACCCGAACACCCTGCTGAGATGTGAACCATGAATAACATCGCGCCACAAGCCGCCAGCGACCATCCAGGATTGTAAAAACACTTCAGTCACATGTACAATTCGCCGCACTGGAGGAAAATTTTTCATCGCCCACGCTGCTCAACCATCATGTATATCCACGCTATTTATTTGCGCAGCGTATCGGCGCACTAATCTGAGTTATTCAGCGGCTTCCCTAGATAGGCCGAGCATCGGCACCACCTCATCAGAAATCCTGCGGATCGTTGTCATCGTCTGGTCGTGGGTTAGCCCAGCAAAACGGGCGGTAAAGGAAATCTCTGTAAAACCAAGATCCAGATAATGCTGGATGCGTTCGGCGGCCTGCTCCGGCGAGCAGATAAGTGTCCGACGTCGAAACACGTCACGCCAATCATCATTTTCGCACATATCTAACAAAGTAGAGACATCTCCTGCCCAGTCAGTATTCCATTGATCGCCCTTCATCACCTTGCGGAAAGCACCTGCATGCTCCTGGAGTGCCGCCTTCCCTTGCTCCATGGCCTCTTCTTCCGTATCTGCAATGTGAGCCATAAAGGTTATCATAGCCTTTCGGTCTGCAGATCTTCGGCCCGCTTTTTCCCAACTCTCGCAATACCACCCAAATTTCTCTGCCACGGCATCGGCACTCATAGGATAATGGTTCATCATAAGGCGATAGCCGCGCGCCGCCGCATTTATGAAGCTTTTTTTAGAGTTAGAGGCGGCATTCCAGATCGGAAGCGCGCCATTCACAGCAGGAGGCCAAGGCTGTAGCTTTTCAAAATTAAAAAATTTGCCTTCAAACGCAAATGGGCTGCCGGCCCAGAATTTCTGGCAAATTTCGAGACCCTCGGCGATACGCTCTGGGACCTCCGCCTGATCTATGTGAAAAGCATCGAATTCATGGGGCACAAAGCCCTTAGCAACCCCCATATCACAGCGCCCACCTGAAAGATGATCTACCAGCGCATAATCCTCTGCAACCTTGAGTGGATCACGCAGCTGCATTAGCGATACCGCCGGAGCGAGGCGAATATTTTTTGTCTCCCGTGCCCAAGCCGCGAGTATTACTGCCGGATTAGGAACCGCTCCTCCGTAATAATGGAAGTGGTGTTCGGTCGTAAGGGCTCGGGTCCAACCGAGTTCATCGGCAAGCTTAATACTTTCAGTCATTTCTTCGAAATACCTAGTTAGCGTTTGGCCGTATCCTTCACGCCAAGTCGGTAAATAAAATAGCGACAAATCCATGTTATATTTTCCCCCATCCCAACCGGTTTAGTTACCGGACGAAACATGTTGAAGCGAAGCGGCCCTCACAATACGCTTGATATTCAATCGCACCGAATACCGATCTTTCCAAGCGGAAGTTTGTTTTTGCTAACCTAGAACTATCTCACGGCAATCTTCAAGGTCTGTCAAATTTTCTCCGACACGCTCCTAACGCAGCCTACTGCCTTTATTTTTTTTAGACGATGCCGATATGCCGGGCACTGTTAACTAATCCAAATCGCTAGCGTTGTGGCGCTCTGCAAGCCGCGACCCTTCGGGGCCACGGATTTTGTTAACTCGCCGACCACGCTGCACAGCTGGTCGTTTGTCTATATCGGTCGCCCACCGTATCACATTTTGGTAGCCATTCACGTCTAAGAATTCGGCTGCTTGATACTGATTATGCAGCACAAGATTACCATACCAAGCATATGTCGCGATATCGGCAATATTGTATGCATCCCCGATAAGGAACCGACGGTCAGCAAGGTTGCGGTCGAGCACGTCGAGCTGACGCTTCGCTTCCATAGTGAAGCGGTCGATCGGGTACTTGAACTTTTCCGGAGCGTAGGAGTAAAAATGCCCAAACCCGCCACCCAAGTATGGTGCGCTGCCCATTTGCCAGAATAACCAAGACATGCACTCTGCCCTTTGCGCTGCGTCATGAGGCAAAAATTCACCAAACTTCTCCGCGAGGTAGAGCAAGATGGCGCCGGATTCGAAAACACGTGTCGATGGCTCAGTACTGACATCAAGTAAGGCCGGTATTTTTGAGTTGGGATTGACAGAAACAAAACCGGAAGAAAACTGCTCACCCTCGATGATCTTGATAAGCCAAGCATCATATTCGGCGTCTTCATAGCCTAGGGCGAGAAGTTCCTCGAACATGATTGTGACTTTTATGCCGTTGGGCGTTGCCAATGAATAAAGCTGATGTGGGTGTTCCCCGACAGGCAGATTTTTCTCGTGGGTTGGCCCAGCGATCGGTCGATTTATTTTTGCAAACTGACCGCCGCTTTCGGTCTCCCAGGTCCAAACCTTCGGAGGCGTATAGGTATCGCTCATTATTTTCTCCTCAATTAGATTATGCGGGCGGCGCCACATATCTAGCCACCACACCCTCTCAAACATAATTTTACAGATGGCGATATATGGTACCTGGGGCAAACTCTAATTTGTTTTCCTGCGAAGGCCGGCGAGTTTCTCACCGGTCTCAAAATACCGTCCAGTAATAGCCTTTTCCGCTTCTTCTGCATTTTCAACAGTCCAAGCAGAGAGCGGATAGCCGTGCCATGGAGCCTGCAGCCTTAATTCAGGAAGTCCCAACGTTGCCCATTTCTTCTGCGCTGCTACCATAAAATCCTCGCGGGGGAGTGATACCGGCAGGTAGGGATGTTCTCGCACTGCGTTGATTAGAATGGCGGATGACCCTTGTCCATCTGGATATGCATATTGAGCGTTGCTCTCAGACGGTGTGATGGATGGATCAAGTCGGGGCACCTTACCGCGGATAATCTCGGCATCTCTATGCGGTTGGGTCGCATAGGATAACGCCCATAAAACCGCGTCCATTGAATCGGGGTCCACATCTGAGTCAACGGCGATGAACATTTTTCCGAGCGAAGCGTCGAAAGCAGCTGCCGCGCGCAACGCCTGCCATGGCTGTCCAAGTTCCGGCCGGTCAAGCTGAATGACAAAAAGCATATTGCAACTGGCCATTTCGTGGCAGGCAACCTTAGTGACTGACGGAATATTACACGCATCACGCAAATGCCGGAGGTATATCGCATCGAACGCAGCCTTCCGCATTACCGTGCTTTCACTGGGTGGGAATTCACTGATGATGCCTTGATATATTGGATTGGCGCGATGAGTGACTGCTTTAACCTCAAAAACTTTTTCCATTTTGCGCGGACCTAAATAACCGCTTGCCTCACCGAATGGAGCCTCAGGCTCCAAGATATCCGTCCGAATAATACCTTCCATCACAATCTCAGCTTCGGCCGGTACCATGCAATCAAAGGTTTCCGCAGACACGACAGCGATTGCGTCACCATTGAGCGCGCCCGCCACGCCATATTCCTCAACTCCGTATGGAACTTTGCTTGCCGCCGCGAGCAATAGAGCCGGTGGGCCACCTAAAAACACCGCGCATTCTAGGTGTTTCCCCATCCTCCGGGCTTTCTCCCACTGTATTGCAAGATGCTGGGTCGAAACATCTGTTGCGCATCCGATGCGGTCTGGTGCCTTGATCATACCTCGATAGATACCGAGATTATAAGATCCGTTTTCCGGATCGCGGGTAACCCAAACTCCAGCTGTAAGGAACGGTGCGGGATCAAAGCCCGGGGTAGAAATCAAATGAGGAAAACGATCGACGCCTACGCCAAATTCATTGCCCTTGTAGATAAATTCCTTTACCGGCGCATCGCTTGGAGGAACTTCTGCCGGGGGCAGAGGATTGCCATGAGTGCTGGCCCACTTGGCACCGATCTGATGCCGCTCGACGCCGAGAGCAGCTGCATAAACCTGGCTCGAGCAACCGAGCGATCCTAGAACAACCGAGGCGTCGAAATCGCGCCCCCTTGCGTCAGTAACATTTTTAAACCAAAAGGCTTTTCTCTGTTCTTCCGGCAGGCCGCGAAACTGGAGGCGAACTAAGGGCACCAACTCCGTATCCTTACTGATGCGGTCCTCTACTACGTGGAGCAATCCGCTTTCTTCTAGACTAACGAGGTACTCGCGAAGATTTTTGAAGGCCATGGCGACTATATACCAAATACTTACGTTTCCGCTTTCTGCCCGATGGAAAAATGCCCCCACTCACCGGCAAGCTAAGGAGCATTTTCCGCCGAACAGCTCCGAGAACATAACATTTCTGCATCTTGAAGGCAGAATAAAATGATCCTCGCGGAAGTACCAAACCTCACCATACAGATCGGACGCGATAACAAACGTGGTGAATACTTGTCAGGCAAGACTGAGTGCACCAACCGGGCGGCTCTTTACTTGCGTGTTGGTGAAAGGTAGACGTCTAATCAAACGATTTCGGTGCCATTGCGGTTGATGATCGCTAAATAGTCATCATCAGGTCCTGCAGCTACAAATTGGAATATTGCAACCGAACTAAATTTACTCCTTTCTGCCGTCGAACGCGGCAGAGGCACGCGCAATTTGATCGCCAATGCTAGCGACGCGTATTTCCTAGAAACGCCAATACTTCTGCCGTCAACAAGATCGTAGAATACCAATTTTTAGTAGAAGACCGGTATTTCGAGGTGTCTCGAGAATTCGGTCGCGCCCATCCTTCGCTTCACAACCCTCAAATTAGCAGGGTCGGTTCAGACCAAAAAAATTCGGATCCAGTTTATTCCAGCGGAGGATTTCTCTAATCCTAACCTTTTAGGGCTTGCAAGATACCATCCACACTATCCTTGGCGTCGCCAAATAGCATCCGGTTGTTTTCCTTATAAAACAATGGATTGTCGACGCCAGCATAACCGCTAGCCATCGACCGTTTAAATACCACTGATGTTTTAGCCTTCCAGACCTCCATAACTGGCATGCCAGCTATTGGACTGTTGGGGTCATCCTGCGCGCCTGGATTTACAATGTCGTTGGCACCGATCACTAATACCACGTCTGTCTCGGGGAAATCATCGTTAAGTTCATCCATTTCCAGGACAATGTCATATGGAACCTTAGCCTCAGCCAATAAAACATTCATGTGCCCCGGGAGGCGTCCCGCCACCGGATGGATCCCAAATCGAACAGCCACACCCTTATCACGCAGAAGGTTGGTGATTTCGCTGACCGAATTTTGTGCCTGCGCCACCGCCATGCCATAGCCAGGAACGATAATAACCGCATTTGCATCGGCTAGCATGGCAGCTGTCTCGTCAATAGAGGTTGGAACTACTTCACCTTCTTCATCTCCAGCCGCTGTTGTACCTCCTGACGTTCCAAAACCGCCAAGAATGACGCTCACAAAGCGCCGGTTCATTGCGCGGCACATTATGTAGCTCAGGATAGCACCAGACGAGCCAACCAAAGCCCCTACAACTATCAAAAGGTCGTTGGCCAACATAAATCCAGTCGCTGCGGCGGCCCATCCCGAGTAACTGTTCAACATTGAGACCACAACGGGCATGTCTGCGCCGCCAATAGCCATCACCAAGTGAACCCCTATCAAGCATGCAATGGCGGTCATGATAAGAAGTGGCGTTAGCCCACTCGAATGGTCCTGCGCAGCCAAAAACTCGTAACCTAGCCAGAGAGACGCGATGATGCCTGCGAGATTTAGCCAATGACGAGCCGGAAGCAACATGGGCCTGCCAGAGATACCACCCTGCAGTTTACCGAAGGCAATAACCGAGCCGGTAAAAGTGATCGCGCCAATAAACACGCCAAGGAAGATTTCAACCTCGTGGATAGTCTTTTCAACTCCAGTGTAGGCCGAAGTCGGATCAACGTAGCTGGCGACACCAACCAAAACAGCCGCAAGGCCCACAAAGCTATGAAGTATTGCAACCAACTGCGGCATTTGGGTCATTTCGACCCTTGATGCAACAAATATTCCAATTGCTGCCCCAACGATTACCGCAAGACCCAGGATTGTGTAATCGTCTATCTGTGTCGCCGCTATCGTCGCGGCAATTGCGACGGTCATTCCAATGATGCCATAGATGTTTCCACGGCGAGCAGTTTCCTGGTTGCTAAGACCTCCAAGGCTAAGAATAAAAAGGATACTCGCCCCGATGTAGGCGACGGTCGTTATTCCGATTGTCATGATCTTCCCTTAATCCCTAGCTTCTGCGGAACATGCGGAGCATGCGTTGGGTAACCAGGAAACCGCCAGCTATATTAATAGTGGCGATCAGTACTGAAACAGCAGCCAGAGCAATCACCAAGCCCGATGGACTTGAAATTTGCACGAGCGCGCCAATCACTATGATACCACTTATAGCGTTTGTAACACTCATCAACGGGGTGTGGAGCGCAGGTGTCACGTTCCATATCACCTGGTAACCAACAAAACATGCAAGGACAAATACAGTCAGATGCTGCATAAAGGATGGCGGCGCGACGGCACCGATCCCAAGCAAACATATACCTCCAATGACAAGCGTGAGCGCCGATTTAAGCCCAACTTTCTGAGGCACTATTTCTTTTTTCTGAGACGTTGGTTCAGATGGCTTCGCAGGCGCAATTGCCGGCGCCTTGGGTTCTGGTGGTGGCCATGTTACCTCCCCATCTTTTACCACTGTCGCTCCGCGTATGACATCGTCTTCCATGTTCACGACTATAGACCCGTCCTTTTCAGGCGTGAGGTCCGACAACATATGCCATAGATTTGTGCCGTAAAGCTGGCTCGACTGTGCAGCCATTCGACTTGGCAAGTCAGTGTGCCCGATCAAGGTAACATCGTGCTTCACCACAACCTGGCCAGGTTCAGTCAGCTCGCAATTACCTCCTTGCTCCGCAGCCAGGTCAACAACCACAGATCCCGGCTTCATCGTTCCGACCATTTCAGCCGTAATCAATTTCGGAGCGGGTTTGCCGGGGATCAAAGCAGTTGTAATGATAATGTCGACGTCTTTTGCTTGTTCGGAAAACAACGCCATTTCGGCTTTTATAAACTCTTCGCTCATAACCTTTGCGTAGCCGCCTGCTCCTGATCCTTCCTCCTCAAAGTCAAGCTCAAGAAACTCAGCGCCCATGCTTTCTACCTGTTGCTTAACCTCGGGACGCGTATCAAACGCGCGGACAATAGCACCCATTCCGCGGGCAGCTCCTATAGCGGCAAGCCCTGCGACGCCCGCGCCTATGACCATAATCTTTGCTGGTGGGACCTTGCCCGCAGCCGTGATTTGACCAGTGAAAAAGCGCCCAAAATTGTTGGCGGCCTCCACCACTGCACGGTATCCCGCGATATTGGCCATTGAGGAGAGCGCATCCAGTTTTTGGGCACGACTAATACGCGGAACAGCATCCATTGCTATCGCAGTAGCATTACGCGCCTTGATATTTTCAAGCAGGTTGGGGTTTTGCGCAGGCCAAATAAAGCTTATCAGCGTGCTTTTTTCAGGTAGAAGCTCCGTCTCATCGACCCCCAGTCCGGGATGAGCCTCTGGCTGTCGAACTTTCATGATAATGTCGGAATTGGCCCAGAGCGCCCGCGTTTCATCAACAACTTCTACACCAGCCTCGCGATATGCGGCGTCACTGAATTGGGCCGCCTCACCCGCGCCGGACTCGACCGATATTTCAAAG
>CAJWSW010000037.1 GCA_913046035.1 uncultured Alphaproteobacteria bacterium
CCCCCCCGCCTTATCCGGCACTTCTCGTCTTCGGGCCATTCATGCAGCAAGAAAAACAGCTGGAATTCGCCCGTCGGGTAGGCGAGCTAAAAAACGTCGAAGCCATCACCTTTGAGGCGAACATCGAACCACTCATCCAAGGCGCATCCGGTATAGTCGCAATGGGCGGCTACAATACATTCTGCGAGATCCTGACATTTGACAAACCAGCACTAATCATTCCTCGCACAGTACCCCGGAAGGAGCAATTTATCCGCGCCTATCGCGCACAAGAGCTAGGCCTCGTCCGTATGTTGGAAGACGATGGTATCCGCAACGACCGAGATATGGCGACAGCATTACGCCACCTTCCACAGCAACATCGTCCATCCGACATAATTGTGCCTGGTCTTCTGGACGGTCTTCCCAATGTAAATCGGCTGGCAAGACGGTTATCTGGCCGCAACAGCCGACCGCTCGCCGCCATCGCCGGCCAGAACTAGCTTATACTAGCTAATGACCCACCGAACAGCCATTGTCGTTAAAGGCTATCCGCGCCTGTCAGAGACATTTATTGCGCAAGAAATTCGTGGCCTCGAGGAACGTGGCATGGATATCGCGATTATTTCGTTGCGCCATCCGACCGACGGGCACACCCATCCCGTGCATGCTGAAATAACCGCGCCTGTACATTATTTACCCGAATACCTCTATCAGGAGCCACGACGCGTCTGGCGCGCATGGCGTGCCTTGAAAAAAACGGCAGCCTACAAAAATGTGCTGCATACTTGGCTGCGGGATCTGATACGCGACCGCACTCCCAACCGCGTCCGCCGGTTTGGTCAAGCGTTAGTTCTAGCGCACGAACTCGCGCCTGATATCCGCCATATCCACGTCCATTTTCTTCATACCCCGGCTTCAGTGGCTCGATATGCGGCGGCGCTTACAGACCGATCGTGGACCGTTTCAGCACATGCCAAGGATATATGGACAACGCCTGAGTGGGATAAAAGGGAAAAGCTAGCTGATGCGGACTGGCTGGTGACCTGTTCGGCCTACGCAAAGCAACATCTAGAATCTTTAGACGATAGTAACTGCAAGGTCGAACTAGTTTATCACGGTCTCGACGGGAAGCGTTTTCCAGCGGCGCCGACGAATAAATCCTCGCGGGATGGATCCGATCCCAATGACCCTCTGCGAATTCTTTGCGTTGGCAGAGCAGTCGAAAAGAAAGGGCATGATATCCTTTTAGAAGCACTTGCAAGGATCCCGTTTTCCATAAACTGGCAGCTTTGGCATATTGGAGGCGGAGAGCTGCAAGATAGACTGCGGCAGCAAGCTGAAAACATAGGTATATCGAACCGAGTCATCTGGCGTGGGGCGCTCCCTCAAGACGAAGTGCGGGAAAATTACCGCAACGCAGACCTGTTTGTATTAGCAAGCAGGATCGGGAATGACGGTGACCGCGACGGTCTCCCCAACGTCCTAATGGAGGCGCAAAGTCAGGGGCTGGCTTGCATTTCTACTAATGTTTCGGCGATCCCAGAACTCATTATCGATGGCGAAACAGGCGTGCTTGTACCCCCGGAAGATCCCGACAGCATGGCAGCAGCAATTGCTGATCTTGCCGTTAATGTCGAGCGCCGCCTTAGCCTTGGGAAACGCGGCGACGCGCGTGTTCGCGCTGATTTTTCGTTCGATGCCGGGGTCGACCGAATTGCCGAAAAGTTGGGTGCTGCCAGCACCGTATCTGAACGTAACGCAGCCTGAGCCGCGCGAAGATGCGGATCGCTTTTTATGCCCCCATGAAACCGGCCTCTTCTCCAGTACCATCTGGGGATCGTGAAATGGCGCGAAACCTGCTTAATGCGTTGGGGTCTTATCACGACGTAAATGTAGCCAGCGAGTTCGTGAGCCGCGACGGAAAGGGTGAGCATAGAATTCAACGTAGGATCGCCGAAAGAGGCGCAGAAATCGCACGTGAACTCATCAGTCGTTGGGCGAATACGCCACGCACAAAACGACCGGACGCTTGGTTTACCTACCATGTTTATCACAAGGCACCGGATTGGCTCGGTCCAATTGTGAGCACCGCACTGAAAATCCCCTATTTTTTGGCGGAGGTGTCACACGCACCGAAGCAAGCAGGGGGGGCATGGGATATTGGATATCGCAGCGCTGAAAACGCCATAAAGAACGCTCAAGGAATTTTTGGGCTGTCACGACTAGATAAAGCCTGCGTCCTGCCGTTGCTGGATGATCCTTCGCGGTATCACAGGCTAGCACCATTCACTGATGTATCGGCGTTTGCTGAAGCTGCCAGAGTCCGAGAAAAGCACCGCAAAAGACTCATCGCAGCCCACAACCTTCCACCTGCGGCGCCCATTCTGATGGCCGTGGGCATGATGCGCGAAGGGGATAAACTTTCCAGTTACAGGGTGCTCGCAGATGCACTATGCCAACTTCGACAACGCGAATGGTCTTTGTTAATCGTGGGGGATGGACCGGCCCGCGATAGCGTAGAAGGGTCTTTTAAACGACTTCCTGCTGACCGTATTCGGTTTATGGGTAGTGCAGATTGTGAGCAGTTGCCTGCTCTATACGCAGGAGCTGACTTGCTTACATGGCCAGCGGTGAACGAGGCTTACGGCATGGCAATGCTGGAGGCGCAAGCCGCAGGATTGCCCGTCATCGCAGGAAAAACAGGCGGCGTGCCGGATGTGGTACACAACGGGGAAACGGGCGTTTTGTGCCCGGTAGGGAATGCAAGCGCATTTGCGGGCGCTTTAGCTGGGCTTTTGGACACACCAAGCCAACTAAAAAAATTTTCAAAATCTGCCCTCACCCTCACGGCATCGGAAAATGATATTTCAAATGCTGCGCGCACTCTTGATAGTGTTTTACGGCTCTCTCAAGAAACAAAAGTAGCATGACCCAAATCGCTCTTATCCGCCACGGCCCGACTGACTGGAATGCTGAGCATCGCCTCCAGGGGCGGACTGACCGGCCGCTCTCAGAGGAAGGCCGCAATAGGGTCTCAGATTGGCGTGTCCCGGATGTCTACAAACAATTCGAATGGGTTTCGAGTCCATTGAGCCGCGCGCAGGAAACGGCGAGTATCCTGAATCTAGAGGTTGCGCGCCTTGAGCCTGCGATCATCGAGATGGACTGGGGATTATGGGAGGGGCACACCCGAACTGAACTGGATGAAATTTACGGTGAAGAGATTTCTATTCGCGCGGCCAAAGGGCTGGATCTGCGGCCACACAGCGGGGAGAGCCCGCGCGATGTGCGCAGTCGTGTAGCAGCATGGGCCCAGAATATAGCATTATCTGGTCAACCGACCGGAGCAGTGTGTCATCAAGGTATTATCCGCGCTGCACTCTCGCTCGCAACCGGTTGGAGCATGGTAGGAAAACCACCAGAGAAAATGGACTGGGCCAGCGTCCATGTTTTCGAAGCAGATGCAGATGGTAGATTTGAAATCGCTGCCCTCAACGTGTCGCTGATCGATTGCAGCGACAAATGACTACCCCTAAAGTTTTTTTCTGGGTCCAACACCTTCTGGGAATAGGTCACCTAAAACGCACGGCGGTGCTTGCTCGGGCTTTCCAGCGCGCAGGAATGAATGTGACCATCGTATCTGGTGGCCAAGAGGTGCCGGGACTGAATATTGGTGACGCCAAGTTAATTCAATTACCCCCGGTGCGAGCGGCGGATAAGTATTTCAAAGTACTGATCGACGAACAAGACCGAGAGATCGATCAGACATTTATCAACCAAAGACGTGATATCCTTCTTCAAATTTTCACGAGGGAAGCCCCGGATATAATCCTTACAGAGCTTTTCCCGTTCGGGCGACGACAGCTGCGCGCCGAATTAACTGCACTCCTCGATGAGGCTATCAATCGACATGTCCGTCCATTGATCATTTCATCTGTGCGGGACATTTTAGTGGACCCACCGAAGCCAGAACGCGTCCAAGAAATGCTTGTACGGATCGAAAAGTATTACGACCGCGTTCTTGTCCACGGTGATCCGAACCTCATCCCATTCGGCGAGACCTTTCGCCATGCTGACCAGATCACCGACCGCGTCGCCTATAGTGGTTACGTCGTCGACGTACCGCAAAAAAAAATTAACGGGGCGGGTACCGGAGAGGTGATCGTATCAGCGGGCGGTGGAGCAGTCTCCGAGGAATTATTTCGTGCCGCTATGGCTGCACGAATTCAAACTAGCCTTTCAGACCGGACTTGGCGCATCCTGGCCGGCAATTCGCTGCCACAAAAAGTCTTCGCCCAACTGAAAAGAGACGCGCCAGAGGGCTTTGTGATTGAGCGCGCTCGCCCGGATTTCACAACTATGGTAGCAAACTGCATATTGTCTATTAGCCAGGGCGGTTATAACACGGTAATGGAGGTTTTAGCAGCTCGTACCCGAAGCGTTATAGTTCCGTACGCAGGCGGATTGGAGACCGAACAAACGTTACGAACGCGCCTACTCCAAAACCGCAACGGGATACGAAACTTGCCAGAAAAAGCATTGAATTCACGAACCTTAGCCAGCGCCGTCGAAGATGCCCTGTCTGCGCCGGCACCAGATGCTACTGGACTTAAAACCGACGGAGCGGATACCAGCGCCCGGCTGATTAAAGAATGGTTTGAACACCACACACGGGGCGCCTCATGACATCCTGGCGCGAACTAACGGCCGAGCTTGATCTCTGGGCCGAGAGTGGGACAGTCGCAAGTTTTTGGTGGCGCGACGATGATGCCATTGAACCAACGTCAGCGCTCGATCGATTGCTTTCATTGAGCAATGAAAAGGGCGTCCCAGTCGCCGTCGCGGTCATTCCAGCAGCCGCACGCAGGGAATTGCGTATCAAACTATCGTCTGATGGAGTAGACGTGCTCCAACACGGTTACGCGCATCAGAGCCACGGCAAAAACTCAGAGAAAAAAGCGGAACTCGGTAACGACCGGCCTATGTGGGACGTCGCAAGTGAACTCGCCGAAGGCCGGAGCCGAATGTTCGATATTTTCGGCGATGAAGGCTGGGTCAATGTTATGGTCCCGCCCTGGAACCGAATTGATCCTTCGATAATGAACCTATTACCGGGTCTCGGTTACAGCGGACTTTCAACTTTTGCGCCACGCCGCGCTGCACATGCACCACCCGGCCTTACATTAGTGAACACGCATATTGATCTTATAGATTGGAGGAAAACCCGCCGGTACGCGGGTGATGATGCGATTTTGTCTGCCACAATTTCGCATCTAGCCGCTAAACGACAAGGCCGCGCTGATCCGGAGGAGGCCACAGGATTACTGACCCATCATCTGTCACATGACGAAGAATGCTGGGCATGCATTCAGAAATTGGCAAACACGATAAGCGACCACGTTTCGGCGCGCTGGCAATCGGCGAAAGCACTGTTTCCGATCCACCCACAATGAAATATCGACATAGCATTCGCACAATTTTCCAGGACTACTTGCGTGCCGGCGCTGGCCTTGCCGTTACTGGGGTGCCAATCTTGTTGCTACCTTCGATGAAGCCAATTTCTTTGGCGTTGATAGTCATATTTTTACTGTTTGTGGTTTACACTATTTCCCTGCTTCTCAAACACGCTAGCGTGATCGAGATCCATGGCACCGGTCTCGCCGTTTGTGGCCCCATGCACCGGACGATACTGTGGCGCGATCTCGAGGGGTTAAGGCTTAAATACTTTTCAACGCGGCGCGACGGAGCACATGGCTGGATGCAACTAATTGTTAAAGGTCCCAACGCAAAAATTCGGATTGAATCGACACTGAACGGCTTCACAGATATTGTTAATGTTGCGGTGAACGCTGCCGAAAAGAAGGGGTTAATCCTCTCATCAACGACACTCAGAAATCTTGAGCTTCTGGAAGTAAAGACAGACATGTCAACAGCTTGTAGCGGATCTCCATGACGGATCTTTTAAACGTCAACGACCTTAAAGTTGAATTCCACCTAACAGAGGGGGTCGTGCGCGCCGTTGATGGCGTGGGGTTTCGTGTTCCTGCAGGACAAACTGTGGCATTAGTAGGCGAGTCAGGCTCCGGTAAATCCGTGGTCTCCCAAACGATCATGGGTATTCTTCCCAAATCCGCGAGGGTAGCAGGCGGGGAAATACTGTTTACTGATCCGCAACACAACGCCACCATTGACCTGCTTACATTGAGACCTGACGGCGCACGAATGCGTGAAATTCGCGGGGGCCGTATCTCAATCATATTCCAAGAACCGATGACCTCTTTATCTCCTCTGCACACCGTCGGGGACCAAATTTCAGAGGCATTACTTCTTCATCGCGACGTTAACAAACAACTGGGGATGGAACTGACATCAGAAATGCTCAGAATGGTAGGTTTTCCAAACCCTCATCGAGCACTCAGGACCTATCCGTTTGAGTTATCCGGCGGTCTCCGCCAGCGTGCAATGATTGCCATGGCGCTTGTGTGCCGGCCGGCTTTATTGATTGCCGACGAACCTACAACAGCACTCGACGTTACCATCCAAGCCCAAATCCTCAAATTAATGAAGGACCTTCAGGCGGAATTGGAGATGGCGGTTTTGATGATAACGCACGATCTTGGAGTGGTCGCAAATATCGCTGACGAAATTGTGGTAATGTATCATGGAAGAGTACTCGAACGCGGGACCTTAGACGATATCTTTCGTAGCCCTGGCCACGATTATCTCAAAGCCCTCCTTCGTGCAGTGCCTCGATTTAACATGGAAGAAGGCGAACGCCTAATTCCGCTTCGCGATATCCAGCACACCACCGGGCATCTGCTCTCCGCTCGCGACGTGGCGCAGGTCTCACTGGATCAGCCGCTACTAACAGTGAACGGGCTAACTAAAACCTACTCCCTGCGAAAAGGCGGTATTTTTGCGGGTGGTGAGGTCCAAAAAGTACTAGCTGTCGACGATGTCAGCTTTTTTGTCCGCCAGGGCGAATGCCTAGGCCTTGTAGGTGAGTCCGGATGCGGCAAAACCACGTTATCGAAAATTATCATGCGAGCATTGGCGCCAGACTGCGGCCAGGTAATCTTTAATGACCGAGGCGTTGACGTGGACCTAACCGCGCTCAGCGAAAAGGAACTGTTCCCCTATCGGCGAAAGATTCAATTTATGTTCCAGGATCCATTTTCGTCTCTGAATCCCCGTATGACCGTTTTCGATATCATTTCGGAGCCGCTCCTTATTCACGACATAGGAGACGAGCCTTACCGTGCCGAGATGGTGCAAGAACTGATGGCAGTAGTCGGGCTCGATCCGCGCTACCTTAGCCGATATCCACACAGTTTTTCGGGAGGGCAACGGCAACGTATTGGGATCGCGCGGGCGCTTGCGCTTAAACCTGAATTACTGTTATGCGACGAGCCAGTTTCGGCGCTTGACGTATCTGTTCAGGCGCAAATATTAAACTTATTGAAGGACTTACAGAGGGATCTCGGTCTCACCTACCTGTTTATTTCGCACAATCTTGCTGTAGTCGACTATATTGCTGATCGCATCGCAGTAATGTGCGCCGGAAGATTAGTCGAAACTGCACCACGCGACGTACTATTTCGAAATCCTGTGCATCCGTACACAAAAGCACTTCTTTCTGCCGTGCCCGAACCAAATCCTGATGTCCAACTCAACCTCTCCGCCCTTATGGAAGGAAAAGCATCTATCCCGTCGGAGTGGCCCGCGCCTTTCGGAGTAAACTCCGAATACGATCTAAGCTTGATAGATTTAGGGGGAGAGCATTTTGTGCGTGCCAAAATGTCGGTCGATGCCCGAGACCTAGTCTCATGATCAATTGGGCAAGAACCCTCGCTGCTATTGTCGCAGTTTGGGCTGGTAGCGCCGCTGCCAAGGCGACAACGCCTATAGAAACACCATGGTTTCAGAAAAAAGTCGCGACGGGAAAATTACCGCCGGTCGCTGCTCGTTTACCTCAGTCACCCCGTATCATTCGTTTAGAAAGCCCCGGCGTGCATGGCGGCACGATGCGCATCGTATTCGGCCGCTCAAAGGATACGCGGATCGTTGTCGTGTACGGATATGCGCGGCTAATGACCTACGACAAGTCGTTCAATCTGCAGCCAGATATCTTGGCTAATGTCGAGGTTAAAGAGGGCCGAGTTTTTACACTTAGATTACGCAAAGGGCATCGGTGGTCCGACGGCACGCCTTTCACTACGGAAGATTTTCGTTATTGGTGGGACGACGTCGCTAACCATAAGAAACTTTCGCCCTTAGGTCCGCCCAAGCAGATGGTGGTCGCCGGGGAACCTGCGAATTTCAAAGTAATCGATACCCATACTATTCAATTTTCTTGGAGCACTCCGAACCCGCACTTTCTGCCGGCCTTAGCCGCGTCAACGCCGCTTTATATTTATCGTCCAGCACATTACATGAAGAAGTTTCACGCTGATTATGCGGCCTCCGTCAAACTAGAAGCAATGGTTAAAAAATCAGGCCGTCAGAATTGGGCAGCACTGCATAACAAGCTCGACAATCAATATAAAAATGACAACCCAGACCTGCCAACACTTCAGCCCTGGGTCCTCCGCACGAAGCCGCCCTCACAGCGTTTTATATTCGAACGCAACCCTTATTTTCACCGTGTCGACCAGAATGGCCGTCAACTACCATACATCGACGAAATAGCAATGTCAGTTGCCGCCGCCGGTGTGATACCGCTGAAAACCGGTGCGGGGGAATCTGACTTACAAGCCCGGGGGATCGCTTTCAGCAACTACACTTTCCTAAAAGAGGCGGAAAAGCGAGAAAACTTTCGGGTTAAACTATGGCAAACGGCAAAGGGCGCACATCTCGCCCTTTTTCCTAACATGAATGCCAAGGATGAAATCTGGCGAACGCTAATGCGGAATGTGCAATTCCGGCGAGCGCTTTCACTGGCAATAAACCGCCACGAGATCAATCAGGTGATATATTACGGGCTAGCAATCGAAGGCCAAAATACGGTTCTCCCCGAAAGCCCACTTCACAAAACCTTCTACCAGAATGCTTGGGCCCAGTTCGATCTGAAACAGTCTAACGCTATTCTTGACGGTCTCGGTCTAACTAAACGGGACTCACGCGGCGTGCGTCTATTACCGGACGGTCGACCCATGGAAATCATAGTCGAAACTGCGGGCGAGGATACTGAGCAGACCGACGTCCTGGAACTCATACATGATTCATGGCTAGCCGCCGGGATTAAGTTGTTCACTCGCCCATCCCAACGGGAGGTGTTTCGCAACAGGATCTTCGCGGGTGAAACTCTAGTTTCGATCTGGTCGGGGCACGAGTTTGGTATTCCCAACGCTAATACGATTCCTCAAGAATTCGCGCCAACCAACCAGTTGCAGCTGCAATGGCCAAAATGGGGACAATATTTCCAGACCCGATCGCGTGCTGGCGAACAGCCATCCGACCCATTTGCGCTGGAATTGTTGAGGCTTAGTCGATCATGGGCTTATGCACGGAGCACCCCTAAACGACGTAGTATCTGGCACCGCATGCTAAAAATAAATGCAGATCAGGTCTATTCGATTGGCTTAGTTGGCGCAGTTCCGCAGCCCATCGTCATTAACTCGGATCTTCGGAACGTTCCGGAAAAAGGTATCTTTAACTGGAACCCGGGCGCACATTTTGGCGTCTACATGCCTGACACCTTCTGGTTTGATAATCCAGAACGTCGCCGAGGACCGCGATAGGATCAAAAACATGCTTAAGTATCTTGCCCATAGATTGCTAATCATGATCCCAACGCTGTTGGCGATCAGCCTTATTGTCTTCGTGATTATACAATTGCCGCCTGGAGACTATCTTACTAGCTACATCAACGAATTGCAGAGCCAAGGCGAGGCTGTAGACGAGGCCAAGATTGCATTCCTGCGGGAACAGTACGGCTTAGACAAGCCATGGTGGCAGCAGTATTTAGTTTGGCTATTTGGAATGCTGCAGGGCGATTTTGGATTTTCCTTTGAACATAACCAACCTGTCTCGGAGGTCGTGGGCGACCGCCTCTGGTTGAGCTTCCTAGTTTCGTTCACAACAATTCTCTTTACCTGGGCAGTTGCATTCCCCATTGGCGTTTATTCAGCTACACATCAGTATTCGTGGGGAGACTACAGTCTTTCATTCCTCGGTTTCCTCGGCCTAGCTACGCCCAATTTCCTTTTGGCGTTAGTGCTTTTGTATCTTGCCAATAGATGGTTTGGCACCTCGGTGGGCGGCCTAATGGACGATCAGTTCATTGGCCAGCCATGGAGCTGGGCCAAGTTCTTATCTGTGTTGGAACATCTTTGGGTACCTGTAGTAGTAATCGGAACGTCGGGCACCGCGGGTATGATCCGCCGGCTCCGCGCCAACCTCTTAGATGAATTGCAGCGCCAGTATGTCGTCACCGGTCGCGCCAAAGGTTTGAAACCGCGCAAGCTTCTAATCAAGTATCCACTTCGCATGTCATTGAACCCATTCATTGCCGATATTGGTAATCTTTTGCCACAGGTAATTTCAGGCGCCGTCATTGTCTCAGTAGTTCTGTCGCTGCCAACTACTGGACCAATGTTACTTCGAGCGCTGCAGAGCCAGGATATGTACCTCGCTGGATCATTCTTGATGTTCCTCTCGCTGTTGACTGTAATAGGGGTGTTTATCTCAGATGTTCTACTGGCGATACTCGATCCGCGGATCCGCTTGGGAGGAGGAACAACAAGGTGAGCGGAGCAAAAAAAGGAGGGTCTTCACCTGATAGAAAGTTAGGCGGCAAGCGCCTAGAACATTGGGTATCAAACGAGCCTTTTGACCCTCATGTGGCAGAAGCGCTGACCGCCGAACAGGAGCGCATCTTCATGGCGTCGCAGTGGCGCATGATGTGGGCGCGGTTCAAAAGACATAAACTGGCTGTCTGGTCAGGTGCACTTCTCGCACTCATTTATTTTTCCGTTCTTATTAGTGAGTTTATTGCACCCTACAACATGAACACACGGCACACGGATCACATCTTCGCGCCCCCACAGTCGGTGAACATTTTCCATGAGGGCGAAATACGAGCGCCGTTTACCTACGGCCTAAAATACACACTCAACATGGAAAACCTAAAACGCGAATACGGTGAAAACCGCTCCAAAGTGAACTCCATCCGCTTCCTCTGTCTGGGCGATAAATATAAATTTTGGGGAATGATCGAGATGCGCTTCCATCTTGTTTGTCCACCAAAGGGTGGCACCCTCTTTCTACTGGGTACTGATCGGTTGGGGCGGGATATGTTTTCACGGATCGTCATGGGGACCCGGATATCGCTCACCGTCGGACTGATTGGCATCGCGATAAGCTTCATGCTTGGGATGTTTTTCGGCGGCTTAGCTGGATATTACGGAGGCTGGGTTGATAACATTACCCAGCGTGTTATTGAGGTTATTCGCTCATTTCCAGAGTTACCGTTGTGGATGGCCTTGTCAGCAGCCCTACCGGTGACGTGGAGCCCGATCTTAATTTATTTTGGCATTACAATTATACTCGGCCTGCTGGACTGGACTGGGCTAGCACGCGCTGTGCGATCAAAACTTCTCTCAGTTCGCGAAGAAGATTTCGTGTCTGCCGCCCGGCTGATGGGTGCAAAGCCACGCCGTATAATCTGGCGTCATATGATGCCAAGCTTCATGAGCCATCTAATAGCATCAGCAACACTCTCAATCCCCGCTATGATCTTGGGAGAAACTGCACTTTCATTTCTCGGACTTGGCTTGCGCCCGCCAATTACCAGCTGGGGTGTTCTGTTAGCCGAGGCCCAGAATATAAACGTTGTTGCCTTGTATCCATGGCTAATGCTCCCCGTCGTGCCTGTTATAATTGTGATACTTGCGTTCAACTTCTTCGGCGACGGGTTAAGAGACGCCGCAGATCCCTATAAATAACCACGCACGCGGTTGGGCAGATTAAATATTCAAGCCAAAAACCGATACGTTACCAGCTTCCTGCATTAACTGTTCAGCGGCGGCTGCGTCCCTCAGAAATAACGCATTTCCATCTTCTGTGACGAGTGGTGTTAACCGGCGAGAAAATGCGTTGTAACGAAATTTACTAAACCCAGCTTCCGCCATTAGCGCGACAACTTCTTTCCCATGGCTCTCTGTGATTATTAACCGTAGCGATGGTGATTGAAGAGTTTTCTTTGCGCCCTTTAGGGCATTGAGCTCTCCTCCCTCGATATCCATCTTAATAATTGTTGGGTCAGTGAGAACATCATCAAGTGTCGTTACGGGTACATTACGTTCACCGTCTGGTGATAGACGACCCATGGTGCCAGCACCCTCGATAAATAAGGCTGTTCCACTAATAGCACCCACCGCCATTCGATGTACGCGAACCCTGTTTTGCAATTTGTTTATGAGAATATTTCGATCTAACGAATTTGCTGATGCCGATCCCGGCTCAAATGCATCTACACGGGCACCAACTACACCAGCGGCTAAAACAGTATACGAGCCAGCATTTGCTCCGACGTCAGCAAAAACGTCGTTCGGACGTAAAATGTGAAGGACCGCAGCCATTTCATGAAACTCATGAAGTCCATAATAAATGTTACCGGTTAATCCTGTCATGCCGCGTTGGGCAATCAAACGTGTTCCATCAATCCAGTGTACGGTGACGACTTCCTGTCGCCGGCAGATGACTTGCCAGCGCAGGATACGCATTGCCGTATTTAATGGCATGCGCTGAGCAACAGGGTGCCGGAAAAAATTGGTTGCGGCATTCAGAAGTGCTTGCATTTCTCGACCTTAATATGAAAAGAGCCAGGCAAAAAGGACCCACAAACCATCCATAAAATAAGGTGTTTATGCTCTCTGGAGCCGCGATGTTCATAAAATACCTGCAAATCGGAACTAACGGAATTCAAGCCAAACGTAATTTACCATTATGTTGATAATAAATAGGATGAATTTGTGTTTGGCCGGCGCAAGCGTAAGCCAAGCCGTGATTTTTAAATGCATTATCTTCTTGATAAATACCCCCCTCATCAGTATCACCACAAACGATCGGAGGTTCGGAGTATTTAAATCGTGAGTGCGGGCAAGAAACTTTTTGATACCACGCCGTTGCGTGTAATGAGCGGGCTGCTATTGGCCTGCATCTTACTGTGGTGCTCTACCGCCGCAATCGCTCAAACCGCTGGCGACACCATAATTCGGCTAAGGGCACTAGCGATTGATACGAATACCGACGGCACCTCAGCCGAGATGGGCGGTAAAGTCAAAACCGGTAACGATTTAATACCTGAACTGGATATTACATACTTCTTTACAGACCAATTTTCAGTCGAAACTATGCTGGGTGTTGCAAAGTACAACGTTCAATTGGATGACTCCGCATTGGGAAATATGGATATCGGAACCGTAAAAAAACTTCCCACTGCGTTAGCCTTCCAATTTCATCCGGCGATGTCAGGAAAAGTCCGGCCGTATGTCGGTGCAGGTGTAAGTTACACAATGTTTTTCGATGAAAGGGTTGGCCGGAGTATTACGGATGTCGAATATCGGGATGAATTGGGGTTTATTTTTCAGGCGGGGTTGAACTATTACCTAGATAATAGATTTTCCATTAATCTAGACGTAAAAAAATACATTATAGAAACCGACATGAAGATGAATAACAGGACAATTAACGCTCGAAATGTGAGCATAGATCCGCTCATGGTTGGAGTAGGCATCGGAATCAATTTTTAAAGGTTGGTTTGGTGGAAAATGACTTTATAAGTTTTGATAGTGGCGCTTATAAAAGCTATCCTAAACAATTCCAGATTTCACACTTCTATACAGAGCGCTTAGTCGAGAGCATCGTCGAAAATCATAATTTTATTTTCTCAAAGAATGATAGGCCAGACACCGAGTCGTTGGACTGTGTCGTTGATATCGTAAAGAGGATTGTTCCCGTTTTAGAGAGATCGTCTGCAGCATACCACGACATCGAACACACTTATTATGTGGTAACTTGTGGGCTCGACATAGTTAAAGGTCGTTTCATACAAACCGGGGACGTAACTGAAAAAAATTGGCGCCACTTTGTCGTCGCACTTCTCTTGCACGACATCGGTTACATACGAAACATCCTAAAAGACGATGACGATGATTATCAACTCACTAATAAAGAAGGTGATAAAATTGCTTTAACCGAAGAAAATACCGACGCAAAACTCACTAATTTTCACGTATTTCGAGGTACAGTTTTTGCAAAAGATTTTCTTCGACCCTATCCCCTTCTAAAAGGTGAGGTAATCGCAACACTTATTGCAGGTACCGAATTCCCCCTACCAGAAAAATACGAGAGTAATGATTATGACCGTCTTGTCCAAGCTGCCGACTTAATTGGACAGATGGCTGATATATACTATACGTCAAAAACAACCGCGCTCTTTGACGAATTTGAAGAGAACGACGCGCTTGAGAAACTTAATGTACAAAACCCCCGCGATTTGGTTGCCAATTACCCAAAGTTTTTTTGGAACCTAGTCTACCCGAATATTCAGCTGGCACTCAAATATTTGAACTGTCATGAAGATGGGCGGGTCTGGATGGCAAGCCTTATAGACCAAATCTTCTATGAGGAAAATAACGTCTTATTAAACGAAAAAGCATCTGTACTTCTCAAAGAAGTTTTGAGGGTAAAACATTTCGCCCGGAATCATAATGATAAGCTTCAGCTTCTCGCGGATATTTTAAAAAATTACTATTCTGCGGAGATCGCCCATGTGTACTCAAAGGGTAACGCAGAAGAAGAAAAGCTCACGACCGCTAAGATCTGGAGCTACGACGACCCGGACTTTGAGAAGTTTCGAGAGGAAACAGAAAAATTGAGCTTTGAGAGAGGGTATGGGATGCCCGGTAAGGCTTGGGAAAGCGGTGAGGTACAATGGATTTCAAATCTTGGGGATATGGATCCCAAAAAATTTCCGAGAGCCGGTGTCTGTAAAGAGCTCGGTATAAAGTTTGCCTTCGGCATTCCGTATTATGTAGGCAATAACTGCAATGATGTAATTGAGTTATTTTCAAAAAAAGCAGCCGAACCAACTGATGCTGACAAAGCGTTTATTAAAATCATTACCTCCACTATCAACAGCTAGCCACGTCAAGGTATGCTCGACCTAAGAAAAGATCTAAGCAGCAGTGTTTTAGACTCTCTCATTTTTGATTTAGCGAGGGATTTGTACTTTGACGAGGTCGCTTTGAAAAAATCGATTTATGGAATATGGCGTCAACTAGAGGATAATATACTCACACAGAATGCATTGTTTTTTAACTATCGCTATTCCCTATACACGATTGATATTTTTAAGAAGCTATTAATACAACACAGTATATTTCAGCAAGCGATACCAATCGAAAATGTCAGAATGTGCTTGGCAATACTTTTCGCTTATCATGCTGCGCGTCGTTTTGAGGGGACCATTCCTGAAAAAAATTTTTCAGAAACTAACTCCACGCGATTTGTTCATGATGCGGAGCTAATCCCCCATTTGCAGAGTAGGGCTTCCATACTTTTGTCGTCTATCCAGGATCACGGCTACAGTATCTCTGGAAAAATGGTCGACGAAATTTGTGGTTCGATAGATCCATTTGAAATACAACATTCAAGTTACGAAGACCTTGCGGTCTTAATAAGGTCGTCTTTGGTATTAGGCTTATTCGCCTTCCCTGGGCTAGAACACAACTTGCCAAAAATTCGTAGAGATTTTTCTAACGCGTTTCCTAACGATAGATATGCATCTAATACGATCAAAGATTTAAAGCAGAGCCTATTAGACAATTTTTGGTCTCAGCAATATCCCTCCATACTCGTCGGGATTAACTCTTTGAAGGGGGATCGCAACAACCTTATTATCAAGCAAATGACGCACAATTTGCAAAAACTAGGCTCGTAATCAACTAAGCGTAGATCTCGCTATATTCGTAAATTCTTTTTGGGCAGAATAAACGGATACTATTCTTTTAATAACCACAAGCTCGTATCGACTGCACCTTGCATCGTCGGAAATTTATGAACTAAAGAAGAATTAAAATCATCTAGCATCCTGGTCATTAAATAATTTGAGGAAAATAAAAGACGCACGGATGCGCCTGAAATTAATGGCGCAATTGCAGATTGTTCATTGTAGCCTCTCCAATTCCATGCCTCAGGGTACCCGTCGGGTAACATCACATCATGAATGTGAACAATCACGCCAGGGCAAATGATGTGCCAGATATAATTCAAAAAGTAGTCAACATCCGAACCGGGCATAAGGATATGGCTCGAGTCTATAAACAAGAAATCACCACTCTCCAGATTCGAAAATATTGCATCGTCGGCCCTTTGGCAGGTTGAGCATATGTGCACGACGTCCAAACCCGAGAGATTCGCCCTCGGTTCAGGATCAATTGAAATAAGTTCGCAATTAAACTCGCCGTCTTGAATTGCCCTAGCAAAAAATCGGGTGGAGTGTCCCGAACCAATTTCTACTATCCGACGAGGTTGATGTTTACGCACCATGGTATAGGCGGCGGCGGCGTCGAGCCGCGGAAACCAGCCCTGCTCCCATCGCGGCTGTGGCGGCGGATCGCCCCCAATTGCGAAAAGATCTGTGTGGTAAGAATCGATCTCTTTGAGAAAAGACCGAAAATCGCTCTCCGCAAACTTGAAAACCGGTTCCAGCGCCGAATACCTATTGGGCGCAGAGACAGTGGAGGCGTAACGATACGGAATAAACCAACCCCTCGGCGGGCCCGGCATTAAGGTAAGGAGACCCATATAAAAGTGACGGAGCCTTTTAAAAAATGACATAAAAACTTTTCAATCTACTACGGCGCAAGTACCATACCTTCACGGGCCACTACCGAACCAGGTAAGAGCACTCCGACTGAACTGTCTATTATTGCCAGCTCATCATCTGAACGGCCAGGAAGATGGTGAAACACCGCCAACCTTTGCGCGCCTGCGTCGGTACAAAGGCGAACACCTTCTTGCCATGTTGAGTGGCCCCAACCAACAAAGTTCGGGTACTCTTCATCGGTAAAACTGGCGTCATATATAACGATATCAGCGCCTTCGATTAATTTTAAAATGTTTTGATCACGGCAATCCTTGGCGTGTTCTGTATCAGTTACATAACAAATAGATTTTCCAGAAAAATCCACGCGATAGCCGACGGCTCCCTGGGGATGATTAAGATTGACCGTTCGAATAATTATACCCGGTTTTGGACTAAATACCTGCCCGATCTCAAAATCACTAAAAATGATCTCAGCGCCAAGGTTTTCTATGGAAAGTGGCCAGATAGGTGGCGCCATAAACTTCTCAAAGATATCCTTTATTGATGACCACACCTCTCGACGGCCCGCCCATATTTTCAATTGATTTTTATCATCAAAGAGAAAATTAAACATCGGGAAACCGTTTATGTGATCTAAATGCGTATGGGTTAAAAATAAGTCCACGTCTCTCACATTATCAGCCGCGAGAATATTACCTAGGGGGCGGATCCCAGTCCCTGCATCAAAAATTAATACGTTGGAACCACATCGTATTTCTACGCAAGGAGTATTTCCGCCATAGATCGCTGTATCGGGACCGGGGCAAGGAATTGAGCCCCTAACGCCCCAAAACTTGACAAAAAAATCACTATCGAGTGGCATGTGAGATGCACCATTCGATTTTCAAAATAACAAAAATCATCAAAGCCTCATCGGATTTCGTTTCGTTTCAGAACTTAGCTGACCGAAAGGATTAGTGCGCCACATAGATTCCAACGTTCTTCGCAGCGTAATATCCCAAAAACATTTTTAAAATAAAAATATGGGCAAATCTCACTTAGCAAGACGGGATTACGACGAAGTGAATTTGTGATACGCTCTTGAGATTAAAGTGGTCTATAGTCGCAATCGCGTAAAGTTTTGATTTAAATTCCCAGCAGAACTGGCCAGGTTACGGAACGGCTCAATTAAGTAATGGCAAAATTGATGTGGGTCGTCGTCCTTAGGTATAGTGAATTGGCTTAACGAATAGAGATCAATCCTTGCATCGTTCGTTATCGCATAAGAACAGACAGCAGCATAACTTTTAGTCAATATTGGTGGCCGGCGTATAGACGTTGTTTGGAAAACAGCGTCGGATTTACCAGACATTAACGAGGATGCTTGATACCGGAGCCGCAAGCAGGGCATAAGAACGAAGGGTCAATTCTGCTTAGAGCAAACAGTACTCGAAAATGCCCTGGGCTACTCATATGGCCGACTTCGATTTTGGTGATGTAATTGGTGCCGCAGAATTAATAACCTTTGCGAACAAAAAAACCTAAACTTAAGTGAGTTCAAAAATGGATATGGAATTAAACGAAAAGATAGCCTGGATCACTGGGGCTACCGGTGCAATCGGTCGAGAAATAGCGTTGGCCTTCGCACGAGAGGGGGTAAAAGTCGCCATCTCTGCTAGATCAGAGGCGGCATTGGGGAAATTAGCCTCTAAAATAGAAGAGACTGGCGGCACCGCCCTACCGATTACCGTCGACGTTACTGACGCAGCGGCCGTCGGAGATGTGGCAGAGAAGGTAATCTCTCAGATGGGTGGTATCAACATACTAGCAACCGCCGTCGCGGTTCCTGCTTTCGGTCCGTTTCTTGAAATTGATGGCGACACATTCCGGAAGGCGTTGGAGGTAAAATATCTTGGATACATTAACTGTTTTCAGGCCGTTTTACCGCATATGGCAGAACGTCAATCGGGCGCAATCGTTGCTATTACTGGAACCGGCGGCAAACAACCCATAGATATCCACTTACCGGGGGGCAGTGTGAATGCAGCGCTAAACCTGGTTCTGAAAGGTATTGCAAACGAATACGGTCCAAAGAAAATTCGTGCAAATGCAGCATCACCCGGCCCGATTATGTCGGAAAGACAACAGCAAATGATAGACGCTGGCATGGGCAACCCAGCCAAAGGCGTTCCGCTCGGTCGGCTTGGAAAGGCTGAGGAGGTCGCAGACGCTGTGGTATTTCTCGCCAGCGAAAGGGCGGCATATATAACGGGACAGGTTTTGTCATTAGATGGAGGCGGCATCAAGGCCCTCTAAAGCCTCGCGCCTCAGGGCTTTAAACGATACCCCCCAGGTTCGGTAACGAGTAATTCGGCGTTTGATGGGTCGCGTTCAATTTTCTGTCTTAAGCGATAGACGTGAGTTTCCAGCGTATGCGTCGTAACCCCTGAATTATAGCCCCATACTTCATGTAATAATACATCACGACTTATTATTTTATCACGCGCACCAAACAGAAATTTTAAAATCTCCAGCTCTTTCTCTGTCACTTTTACCTTATTCCCACCATGTTCGGTGTCGACCATTATCTTGGTGGACGGATTGCACATGTAAGGTCCAATATTAAAGGTGCCATCTTCGATATTGTCACGGTGGTTAAGCAGGGCGTCAATGCGAGATAGTAAATTGCTCAATTTAAACGGTTTGGTAACATAATCATCCGCACCAGCCTCAGAACTGGCACTTGTATTGGCTTCGGTGTCAGCACCGGTCATTAAAATAATACAGGCCTTGACCCTCGCAGAGCGCATCGACTTGCAGACACTCCGGCCATCCATATCCGGGAGACCAACATCCAAAAGAACTAACTCGTAAGTTTTTCTCTTGATAAATTCCAGCGCCTCGGAACCGCTGCTCGCCTCATCAATAGAAAACGATTTGTAAAACTCCGGTTGATCACGGAGTGATTGGCGTAATGCGTCATCATCGTCAACCAAAAGGAGTTTTGCTTCCTTCAGCATCTTTTTTCGGTATCCTAATAACCTAAACCTTAGACACAGCCGTTCTTATAAGAGAAATATTCTACACAATATCATGCTAAATCACCCTAAGGGAAAATAGAACATCTCAAAGTCCGGAGCGGGGCGAAGATAAAATGGACTTGGTAGTTTATAAAGAGGGACACGCTCATTACAAAGGAACCGTCTATCGATGTGCTCTTGGTCGCAGCGGGATAAAAGCAAATAAGTCAGAGGGGGACGGCGCCAGCCCCTCGGGTGTATTTTCGCTCTTAGAGGTTATGTATCGGAACGATCGCCATAAAGCGCCAGTGACAAAGCTACCTTGCACACCAATTAAAAAAACCAGCGGCTGGTGCGATGCCCCTAAAGACCCGGCATACAACCGACTGGTATCGGCACCTTACCGAGCAAGTTTTGAAACCCTTTATCGAGATGATAAACTATATGACCTCGTCGTCGTTACGAATCACAATTCCAATCCGGTAAAATCTGGCGCAGGCAGCGCAATATTCATGCACGTAACCAACGCTCCGGAATATCCACCAACAGAGGGCTGCATAGCTTTTACGTTGACAGATTTGCTGGAAATTATTTCCCTTTGGCAGCCACAAAAAGATCGCCTTGTCATAAAAAGGTCTACGTAAAGCGATATTGCGTTTGAAGATAAAGGGACTCAATTCTGAACTAATGATCATTCGTCTTCGGAACAGCTAGACGCGTGAGCCAAATATCGCTGTTCCCACTCGAACATGCGTCGCACCAAAACGAACCGCTGTCTGATAATCTGCCGACATTCCCATACTAAAGTTTGAGAGACTGTTTCTCTTGCCAATTTTGCTAAGTAAAGCAAAATGAAGTGCGGGGTTTTCATTAACCGGGGGAATACACATTAAGCCGACGATGGGAAGAGTGTATTCATGCAGGCATTTCTCTATGAACCCATCAACATCCTTGAGCCGAACTCCAGATTTCTGTGGTTCATCGCCCGTGTTTACCTGAATAAAAATTTGAGGGCGGCGATTTTGACGATCCATTTCCCGCGCCAAATTTTTAGCAAGCTTGTCGCGGTCAAGGGTCTGAATAACATCAAACACTGAAACTGCAGCGGCCGCCTTATTAGTCTGCAATGGCCCAATCAAGTGCAATGTGGTGTCGGGGTATGCTGTTTTTAGCGACGGCCACTTAGCCTGGGCTTCTTGAACTCTATTCTCTGCAAAGTGTAGGTGACCGGCATTGAGTGCCGCTTGGGCAAGTGAGGCAGGCTGGGACTTGGAAACAGCGATTAATTCTACGGCTTCAGGATCCCTCCCCGTTTCTCTCGCGGCCTCGGATATACCACGTCTAACATCCTGAAGTGCTTTACGCACCGCAATATCTTGATCCATTAAAATTCAGTTCAGTGGCACAATTGTGAAGTTTAAAGAATAGGGTATTTCATAAAATTGAAGAAAAAAAGGGGCGGCAATAGCCGCCCCTTTCATCAACTCTTTAGGCCAAACCTTACCACTTAACGGTTAGGCGGGAAGAAATTGCTTCACCAGAGTTTGAGGTACCCGATGCCGCACCGGCCACGCCGTTGTCTGCATCAGCAGTCAAAGCGGAGAGGGACCAAGAAACACCTGGACCAAGCGTACGCCTGTAAGCGACCATTATGGTGGTCATCTCGTCACCATCGGCAGCGTTACCTGTGTCCGCAACTGCCTCAGCATCGACCATGATAATGCTGAATGCATTCTTGCCCATCTTGTAGTTGGCGCCAAGCTCAACCGTCTCCTGCCCTGCGGTTGCAGTAGCACCGGTTGAAATCGTGCTGACTTCCTCAATCTCATGGTAGCTGGCTCTTACCTCTACGGGACCGGTGGAAACCTTTACCGCAGCTCCCCAACGCTCGATATCGTCCTGATCGACTGTTGAGTTTTTGCCCTCGTTATAACCGCCAGCAATCGTGATCTTCGCACCATCAAATGCAGTAACGTAGTTTGCCGCTATAGATTTGATGTGTGAAGTACGCGCGTTGGTGTTTTGACGGGGTTGAGCGTCCTGGTTGTTGTCTGGAGTATATGAAACACCCAGTTGGAAACCGCTCACACGAGGAGTGTAATACTGAATGCCACCCGCGTCGCCTGAGATATCAGAGGACGTGTTGTTGGTAATGCTGACAGTACCCGGCGTGGTGAAGATCGCACCGGTATGGAAGCGATGGTTCATTCCAACACTTGCTCCATGTCCAGCAGAACCCAAAACCATTGTGTCAACGGGCTTGTCAGCTTCACCGAAGCGGAATTCACCGAAAGATCCGGAAATACGCATCCAAGTCTCGTCAATCTGGTCAGCTTGCGTCTCACCTTCGAGCTCAACGCGGGCCTTAATTTTTACACCGTTGTCGAGCGCTGTTGAAGCGTTGAAGTGCACCTCTGAGTCTGTTGCAGAAACAAAGGAGTTCAGGTTACCGCCTTGGGCTGCGTCAAACGCGTCATCGTTTTCGCCGACCGAGAAAATACCGGTGACGAAACCATTGACCGACCCTTTGACTTTTGCCATTGCGGGAGTGCCGAATGCCACCAAACCGGCAGCAACCAGCGCTGTAGTCGTAAGTAGTTGTTTTTTCATTAATCCCTCCAAAAAGGAATGTTGAGCGAACCGGTTTTCGATTGATGAAAATCGCATTCGCTGTTGATACTCGTGAAAGCAATCGACGAATGATTACCCCTCACAAGAGCTAAGTATCTAATAAAGTTCCGAAGTTCAACAGAATGCATGAAGCGTGATAAAGAAATCACGTATATGTGATAATTTTACAACATATTGTGCCACCGAGCGCGATGGCGCTTTGTGCAAAGTGATGCGATATTACAACATACTTCAAAGTATTCCTTAACGAAAATCCTAACACCACTAGTTCTAGATTAACCGAAACCCTCACTAGGGGCTAGCAATGTATCAATCCAAACCCCCAAAAAACCTATTGGCGCCAACACATGAAAGGGACTAAAACATTCGATGTTTATGTTAGCCAATAGCGGTGTTCAATGAATTCCGACACAGGTGATAGTTGGTGTTTTAATCAATTTGAGTGCCGGCTTCGACTGTTAAATCAATATTGGACCGGATGAACCAAATAATGACAGTGATGTCTCCACGTGAAGTACACCGGGGACAGAGAGTTTTAAAGGAAACAGCCAATGGAATTTAAGCCTCTGCATAAGATGGGTGTGCTCCTAACGGTTTTATTTTTGTGGGGTTGCGAAGGTGCTATTTCGCCAATGGATGATCCGGACCTACCGGGTCCAGGCGACCTCAAAAGGCTCGACGCGCCAGACGAGTCGATTTTTGGCGGTGACGGGATCGACATTGGTTCAATTTTAGGGTTTGGGGGCGACGAGCCGAGCGTTGGTGCTGGCGCAGGAATAGGTGTTAATAGTTTTCTATGGAGGGCCTCCCTTGACACATTTGCCTTCATGCCACTGTCTTCCGCCGATCCTTTTGGTGGGGTCATAATTACGGATTGGTATTCGCCTCCAGAAACGCCGAGTGAACGCTTCAAGGTAAATATTTTCATTTTAGATCGTCAGCTTCGCGCAGACGGCATCAGGGTGGCACTTTTCAGACAAAAACTTACCGACAACAACTGGTTGGATGCTAAGGTTGAGAAAAAAACGGCCACAAATCTGGAAAACCAAATACTCGTTCGCGCTCGCCAGCTCCGTGTTGACGCAAATGAGGGTAGAAACTGAGATCAACGCCGGTAATACTTTTCCTATGTGGCGCCATTTTCATAGCCTTTATTTTGACTAAGGTCTTATTGAAAAAACAACGGCACAGCCCATTGCTTGTGTGAAGCGCTAGCGGATAATCAACTATGTTTAATCAATTATAAATCGGAATTTACCATCTATGTCAGCTGAAATATCGCACTCGCGTTTTGCATTTAAAGACGCCGAAGAGCGTTGGCAATCTCTGTGGGAAACCAGAGGATGTTTTAATGCTAGCGATGACCGCGACAGACCAAAGTACTATGTTCTAGAGATGTTCCCTTACCCGTCAGGCCGCATTCACATGGGGCATGTGCGCAATTACACGATGGGCGACGTAGTCGCGCGATATAAGCGCGCTTGCGGATTTAACGTTCTGCATCCGATGGGATGGGATGCATTTGGAATGCCGGCCGAAAATGCGGCGATGGAAAAAAAGGTCCACCCGGCCGAATGGACCTACGCCAATATAGATACCATGCGTCGACAGCTAAAAATGATGGGTCTTTCGATCGACTGGTCGCGCGAAATCGCAACCTGTGATCCAAATTATTACCAACACGAACAGCAAATGTTCCTGGAGTACCTTGAGGCAGGTCTCATTGAGCGGCGAGAAGGCTGGGTTAACTGGGATCCAGTCGACCAGACGGTGCTTGCCAACGAACAAGTCATCGACGGGAAGGGCTGGCGTTCGGGCGCCGCCGTAGAAAAACGGCTCCTGTCGCAATGGTATTTTAAAATTACCGATTACGCCCAAGAGCTGCTTGATGCGCTCGAAGACTTAGATCGCTGGCCTGAAAAAGTTCGCCTAATGCAGGCGAATTGGATTGGTCGGTCGGAAGGATTGCGGATCTCTTTCAAGATTGAAGGCCAAGAAAACCGGCTCGAAGTCTATACCACCCGTCCAGATACAATCTTCGGAGCTAGTTTCTGCGCTATCTCACCAGAACACCCACTTGCGGCGGAACTTGCCGCAAGAGATAACGAACTAACTAGCTTCATAGAGATGTGCGGACAGTTAGGCACGTCGGAAGCTGTAATCGAACAGGCGGAGAAAATTGGTTACGAGACTGGCCTCCGGGTGAAGCATCCGTTTATCACTGGAAAAACGATGCCGGTCTATGTTGCCAACTTTATCTTGATGGAATACGGCACAGGAGCAATTTTTGGATGTCCAGCTCACGACCAACGCGACCTAGATTTCGCCCGCAAATATGGCATTGACGTTTTGCCGGTAGTTTTACCGGATGGTAAGCACGACGTTTCTATCGAAAACGAAGCATACGTTGGACCCGGAAAACTTACGAATTCCGAGTTCCTTAACGGTCTTTCAATAGAAGATGCGAAGGCCGAAATTACCCGTCGTATTGAGGCTGCGGGACAGGGCCTCCGCGAAGTAAATTTCCGACTCAGAGACTGGGGTATATCTCGGCAACGCTATTGGGGATGCCCGATCCCGATAATCCATTGTGAGGATTGTGGCATCGCACCTGTTCCGGCCGCCGACCTTCCGGTTATTTTACCGGAGGACGTAAACTTTGGAGCCCCGGGCAATCCGCTCGAACGCCACGAGGATTGGAAAACAGTCGACTGCCCAAAATGCAGTAAACCAGCTAGACGTGAAACTGACACCTTCGACACTTTCATGGACTCATCGTGGTATTATGCGCGATTTACAGCGCCTAATGCCGACACACCCACAAACCGTGACGCGGCGGATTATTGGCTCCCAGTTGATCAATATATTGGTGGCATTGAACATGCGATCTTACATCTCCTGTATTCGCGATTTTATATGCGGGCAATGACTAAAACCGGGCACGCTGGCATGGATGAACCATTCACAGGTTTATTTACACAGGGGATGATTTGTCACCAAACCTATCGCACCCAAAGTGGTGAATGGGTGGAGCCTGCCGATGTTGTCGAAGGTGACGGGGACGGTATTTTCCATGTAGAGACACGCGAGCCGTTGATTGTGGGACGGTCCGAAAAAATGTCGAAATCAAAGAAGAACGTGATCGATCCGGAGGACATAATTAAGTCCTATGGCGCTGATACGGCGCGATGGTTTATGCTTTCGGATAGTCCCCCCGACCGGGATCTTGACTGGACTGAAGCGGGTATCACGGGTGCATGGCGTTTCGCTAATAGGCTTTGGCGGATTGCAGCCGACGCCGCAAAGAATCTGCCGGAGCCGGGGGCAACTAGCCAGAATACGGAGGTCCGACGAGCTATCCACAGAGCAATCGCCGGCGTCACGGAAGATTTAGAGGCATTTCATTTTAATCGCTCGGTTGCGAGAGTACATGAACTCGTAAACGTCCTTTCCAATATCGATCCTAAAACGGATGGCGAAACCCTCCGCGAAGGATTAGAGGCTGTCACTCTTCTTATCGGACCAATGATGCCGCATTTAGCGGAAGAGCTTTGGCACACACTTGGACACGAAACCCCGGTCGCGGAGACCGATTGGCCAACCTTTGATAAGTCACTCCTTATCCAAGATACCGTTAAGATCGCCGTCCAAGTTCAAGGTAAAATGCGAGGCACTGTCGAAATCGCCAATAATGCGGAAAAACCAGTCGCGGAAGAGGCCGCCCTCGCTCTGCCCACTGTAATTGCATCGCTAAACGGAAAAAAAATAAAGAAGATTATTTACGTCCCTAACAGGATCATCAATGTTATTCACTAGGCGGTCCATTGCCGGCCGAAAATGCGCCAGGTCCAGCGCCGTAGGAATGCTCATCCTTCTTGCCAGCTGCGGTTTTCAGCCGATACACAACGAAAAATCTGTGGCTTCAATGTCCGCCCTTGCAAATTTTGATGTCGCGTTAATTAGTGATCGTAAAGGCCAAATGCTACGTAACGAACTGCTTAAGGAATTGCAGCCACAAGGCGCCATATTGAATCCCCAATTTTCACTACGTGTGACGCTGACAGAAACTCTGTCGAACCTTGCGATACGAAAAGATGACGCAGCAACACGGGCTAACTTGAACCTCAGCGCTGCATTTTCTGTAACCCATCGCGCTGATGAAGACACTCTATTCTATGGAACGGTAAATTCGGTAAACAGCTTCAACATACTCACGTCAGATTATGCCACGTTAAGTGCCCGCGCTGATGCACGAAGACGTGCGGTTAAGCAACTCGCGCTCCAACTCAAGGAGCGGCTTTCCATCTGGCTAATCCAAACCGGCGGCAGAAAAGTGACCAAATGAAGGTATCTGCTGCCCGCGCCGACGCTTTCGTGGCATCGCCGCCGGAAAGCATCCGCGGTCTCCTAATTTATGGTCCGGACCTAGGGCTTGTGAGAGAACGCGCAGAAATCGCCACAAAGGCCATAGCGGGAGACCTCGGCGACCCATTTAACGTGGTGGAATTCACTCCCGGGGCTCTGCGCGATGAACCTTCTCGTCTGACGGACGAAGCCTGTGCTCTATCCATGGCAGGGGG
>CAJWSW010000038.1 GCA_913046035.1 uncultured Alphaproteobacteria bacterium
ATCTAGCTGCTGAGGGTACAATTTCGACTTTCAATGAGATTATTAATGGGACCACTGGTGATGATAACCTCGTTGGAAGTCCCGGAGACAATGTGAACACCCAATTCTTTGTTACTCAGGGGTCAACCTTTGGTGGTACAGACACCATAGATGGTGGTGGCGGTACAGATGAGGTGTTTATAGAAAATCTCTCTGATTTTTTATCGGTTGGAACCTTCGGGACTGGTGCAGGGCCGCACGTGGTCGAAGGATCTAATAGTGCCGGTTCGATCACCGGCAAACTTACAATGGTAAATGTCGAACAGTTCTTTTTCGCAGAGGCGGGCGGAAGCGCACAAAGGCTTCCCGTGGATTTTAATTCTGGGGGTATTGGTTTTGCGCTGGTTGGTACTTCAGGAAATGACACCTTGAATGCCTTTGGTGATGGGAGTTCAGCAGCCGATGTAACCTTCGGATCTCTGTCGCTAGACATCGATCAAGCCGCAGTATTCGGCGCGCTTCTATTCGGTGGTGATGGAAATGACACGATTACGACCTCCGGGAATTTCGGAGATATAGTGTTTGGGGGGGATGGTAATGACACGATCATTAGCAAGGCCGGGCCGGACATCATTCAGACTGGAGCTGGGGATGATACTATAATAGTTGCGACCCCGAATGATTTAGCAACAGGTTCACCTGGTCAAGGCGATGATTATTCGATGGGTAGCAATGGAGCAACCGGAGATACCCTTCAAATCGGAACTGCTTCTACATCGACAGGAGAAACGTTCTTAATACAGACTCAATCGGGTGGCTTTATAACAGTTGCAGGTATCGAAAACCTCAATTTTTTCAAATCGAATACAACGCTCCAGATGTTTGCCGAAGCTTTTATTAATTTGACAAATATCACGGGCGAATCCGGGGTCTCGGGTGTCATTTTGAAAGGCGCAGGAGACACACTAAACCTCTCCACGGTAAATGTTTCAAACGCTGTATCTACACTTACGGCAATATCTTCCCTCGGCAGTGGTGTCCGGGTTTTCGATGCGAGCGACAGCACGGGAAGAACGCTCGTCGGTAGTTCCGATGGCGATACACTGTCGGGTTTTGGTGGGGATGATATTTTCCAGATGGGCGGCGGTCGTGATACGCTCTCCGGTGGTGACGGCAACGATACGTTTCAGATTGCGGCGGCATCCGACATCACAAGTGGAATTGACCTTTCCGGGGGTAATGGAACGGATAGCGTTGTTCTCACATCGACAAGTATTTCTTCTTTGGTTTTTCCATTCAATAATTCTTCCTTTGCGACGCTGGAGAATTTCGATCTGACAGGTGGGGCGGCGTCGGGTGTTTCTGTGACGTTGACTGGTGACAGGTTGGGATCGATTTCTCAGTTTTTAGGAGATGGTACGACGGATGCCATCAATGTGTTAGCAGATAACTTTGACGCCCGAGGGTTAACGTTCAACGGGATTGAGCAAATTAATTTGACTGAAACAATTACCTCGGATCCCTTCAATCCGGGCACGTTTCAGCGATTAGAGATTAATAGTTCGACGTCGTTCACTGGTTTGGATGTCATCTCAGGAACTGTCGATACTAGTGGTAATCCAGATGACGAGGTTGAGGTCGCTGGCGATCGAGACTTTTCAGGAATTACTTTTACCAATATCGATGAACTGGATTTGGTCGACGGCAGTGGTGTTCGTCAAACGATTGGCGTTAACGCGAGCACGTCTTTGGGCTTAACAGAGATCAATGATTTTACCGGAGGCTCTGGGTCGACGACGGACCGTTTTGATTACAAGAGCAATCTTGTTTCGGGTAATGGCACGTCGGTCTCTGCGTCTAATGACTTTACGCTGACAGAGATCGACAGCAGCGCTCGTGCGACGGATGTAATTTCTTCGAATGCGACTGGCGTCATTGATTTTGAGACTACCGTAAACACGAACAATCTGGGTATTGATATAATCAATTCAACATTAAGCCAGATTACGACGGCGGTTGAAGCGCTTCTCGAGAGCACAAATTCATCAAACAACCTCACCGGATCATCTGCTCAGGTGGCTCAGGGGAATGCTAATACGGATTCGTTACTGATTTTTTACGATAATGATGAGGACGCGGTTATCATCCGTTATCAGGAGGGCTCCACATCTGAGGCGGACTTCAACGGGGAACTCAGCGTCGTCGCTATCTTTGATAATCCAGGCAGTGTAACAACCTTCGATAACGCTAATATTATTTGATCCATTCCAGTATAATTGTTGGGCTCAAAAACCGGTTACCTAGCAGATATGAAACGGCTCCTCCGACAACTCGCATTAAAACCCTCGACGACAGTTGCACTTTTATTTTCATCCTTTGCCGCTAACATTCTGGCTCTTGTGCCGGCAATCTTCGTTATTCTGGTCTTAAATAGATATGTAACCTATGGCGTCGATGCCACGCTCGTTACGCTTGCAGCGGCGGCATTTTTTGCAATCGTATTTGAATTCGTGTTCCGCCGTATACGTTACAACACAGCTACCAAAGTTGATTTTGATGCTCAGGATCAATTAAATAACCGGGTTTTTGTCAGGGTAGCACGTTCGAAGCTGAGTTTTCTCGCGCGAATACCAGCCAGCACCCTAAGGGGGTTGTTTGGTGGCATCGAGCAGTTACGTGCAGCTTATTCACCAGCCAGCATTTGCTCTTTTCTTGATGCCCCTTTTTCGTTGCTTTTTATTTTTGTGCTTTACCTTATCTCTCCCCCACTCTCTTTGGTTACTGCAATTGTGATAGGTGCTCTCGCCTTAATAATTTTGATGCAATTTAATGGGCTTAGAGAGTTGGGCCGGAGCATTAATAAAGTGAGTACCCTAAAAGGCCAGCTTGCGAGTAATGCGATCGAGACGCCTGAGACCTTGCGGGTATTTGACTTAACGGGGTTTGTACAAAAAAAATCGGAAAAGGTTTTTAATGCACTCAACGAATTGCAGTCACGGCTTCTAAGCAGGCAGGACCTTACTCAGACGACTATTAAAGCTTTTTCGGGGGTCCTTACTGTAGCGGTGATAACTGTAGGTGCGGTGCTCGTTGTCGATGGACAGTTGGATATTGGTGAGATGATTGGAGCTAATATTCTTGCGGCCCGGGCGCTAACACCTATCGTCACTCTTTGCCAGCAAACTGAGAGTTGGAGGCGAGCGGATCAGGCGAAGCAGACGATAGATGACTTTGAACGTGTTCCATTTGAGAAAATGGATGGAAGTGCTTTTGAGAGGTATTCTGGAAAGCTTGACCTGAGGGAGATCACCTTCAACTACCCTGTCCGTGAAACGCCGGTAATTGAAAAGCTCTCCTTGTCATTGGATTCCGGCGAGGTTCTCTGCGTAACTGGTGCGAATGGTTCAGGAAAAACGACACTCGCAAATTTAATTGTTGGCTTGCTCGAACCGAGTGAAGGTTACGTTTCGGTAGACGGCGTAAATCTGAAGCAACTTTCACTTGAATGGTGGCGAAAACAGTTAATTTATCTTCCTCAAGAGCCAAAATTTTTAGAGGGAAGTATTAGAGAGAACTTCCTGGCGTTTGATAATGAAATTACAGACGCTCAAATCAGGGGTTTATTGACCGACGTCGGTTTGGAAGAGGAAATCGACAAGTCAATTGGAGGACTGGATGAGGTTCTTAATACATCGGGGTCAAGTTTATCGCTTGGCGTTCGCAGGCGTCTTGCCTTGGCGCGGGCACTAATCAACAAGGGGAGAATTGCAATTCTCGACGAGCCTACAGAAGGAATTGACGCAAAGGGGGCCTCACACGTCTATGACGTAATGAGCAACTTATCGAAGGAGGGAATAACTCTGATCATTTGCTCACACGATACTGACATATTGAATGGCGCTCACCACGTTCTTGATCTCGACGAAGAAGAGCGGCCTATAATGCGCACGGTTTCATATTAAGGCCGTAAAATGCTTAAACATTACTCACTTGGTTTTACGGCATTTCTTTTATTTGTTCTCCTTGCGGCGTGGTCATACTTTGGAACGCTTGACTATGTGACTGTGACGCAGGGCGTCGTGACACCATCAAATAAAATTAAAAAAATTCAGCATTTAGAGGGTGGGATTATTCGATCAATCCGGGTTGCCGAGGGGCAAAATGTGCAGCCTGGAGACCCTCTGATAGAACTCGAGGCGACAAAATCAGAGACGGAGTTTAATGAACTTGAGACACGCCTTGCCGCGTTAAAGATAGATTTAAAACGGTTAGAAGCAGAGCAGAAATTTGAATCAGAAGTTCTGTATCAAGAGGAAATAAAAAAGGAACACCCAAATAAGGTTCGAAAGGCTGCCGAGTTATTTCAAATTCGGATGTCGTCCCTCCAGAACCGAATTTTGGCGCAAAAAAATTTAGTTCAGCAAAAAATACAGGATATGGAGGAAATCCAACAGAGAATTTTAAAAAACAAAAGGTATAGAAAAATTCTCGACGAAAAAATTGAAATAAGTGAGAAACTTCTCTCAGTTGACCTATCTAATCGGCTCGAGCACCTCAAATATTTAGAACAAAAAATTGGGATAGAGGGAGCTATCAATGAAGATTTCTGGTCATTGGAGAAGTCAAAATCGGCAATTAAAGAGGCAAAATTGCGTATCCAAAGCCTAAGAGATGCGTACAAAGAGACTGCCGTCACTGAGTACAATGAAAAAAATAATGCGTATGAAGAACTCCGTTTTCGAAAAGAAAGGTTGTTGGATAGTCGTGCAAGGACCATGATCCGGTCGCCTGTAAAAGGGCGTGTAAAATATCTTTATTACACTACTATCGGTGGGGTTATCGCTCCTGGCGCATTGGTTCTTGAGATTCTGCCAGACGCCGGTGCACTTATCGTCGAAGCCAAACTTCCAGTTAATGAGAAGGCTTACGTTAGCGTCGGACAAAATGCCAAAATCCGTTTAAGCGCACCCGGTCCTGCAGGTTTAGGAAGTCTCGACGGTCGTGTGAGTTATATTAGCGCTGACAGTATCGCGGACGCGAATGGGACAACTTATTTTCTAATAAGGATCACAGTTAGCGAAAATACAGTTTCCTATAACGGTAGATCCTATGATCTAGGAGCGGGCGAGAGCGTTGAGTGCAGAATTCTCATAGGCGAAAGACGGATAATAGACTATTTTGTAGAACCTTTTTGGAAAGGCGCAGATAGAGCTTTGAGAGAACGGTAGACTTTTGATGGAAAGTCACTGTCGACTAATAGGTTAAGCGTGAAGTTCATGAGCATATTTAACGTAAATAAAAAATCGGTCCTTGCTATTTTGATTTTTGCGCCTTCTTTGGTTTTTGCATCGAAGTTTGTTTTCGCGCAAAGTTTATCCTTTGAGGAGCAGGTCGCTAAGCTTTTAGAGACGCACCCAAGGATATTGGCGGCGACCCAGACGGTAAGTTCGTTGGAGGAAGGACTGCGTGTTGCTCAGAAAGCCTGGTTCCCAAATTTAGCTGTAACAGCTAGCAAGGCAAAAGAGGATCGAAACAATGTGAGCCTTACTGACGATACAAAAATGAAATCAGATGAGCTCAAACTGACAGTTACGCAACCTGTCTATGACTTCGGCTCCAAGTCAGCCGCATCCACCATCGCCCGTATACAACTTCAACAGGCCACAAAGACACTCGAATTAACCAAACAATCAATCATTCTCGAGATCGGAAGTGCGCAAATGGGGGTCGCGATCGCTGCGGAGAAATTGCGGTACGCGAAGAGATCTCTATCAAATTTAAAAAAACAAACCAAGTTGGAAGACATAAAAGTCAAAAGTGGTGCGGGTGTCTCTACTGACGTTCTGCAGGCAAAGGTTCAACTAGCGGGAGCGAGAGCACGTCTCTTGGCTGCTGAAGGGCAACTTGACGCACAGGATAATAGATATCGTGCTGTTTTTGGAAACTTGGAGAATGATTTCCTTAAGTCACGAAAACTGAAATTACCAGCGGATGCGCTTCCAAAAACCCTCGATCAGGCATTAGAGATTGCACGCACAAAGAATTTTCAGCTGCAATCCCTTCAAGACGCAGTTTCACTTGCAAAAGCCAGTTTGTCTCAAGTGAAGGCTGACCAAGTCTGGCCTAAAATAGACTTTATTTTGGACAAAAGTTTTAAAGAAAATGTTGGCGGTACACGGGGCAAGGCCCAAGAGCTTACCGCGAAACTTCAGCTCACTTACAATTTCAATTTTGGGCTTTCAGTAATAAACAATATTGATGCAGCGAGAGCCAATTACGCGGCTGCGCAGATGCAACTTGATGACGCGAGGCGCTTGATCGATGAAGCTGTCGGTAACGCCTTCACAGCGTATGAGCAATCTCTTCAAAACGCAAAACTTCTCGCCGAACAGGCGTCACTGTCGCAGGCATTCTTAGAGTTGGCGCGAAAGGAGAGAAAACTCGGGAAGCGATCGCTATTAGAAATTTTGTCGGGAGAGACGGCAGAAATTAATGCCCGATCAGATGCCGCTGAGGCGGCGGGCGCCAGAGTAACAACGGCATTAGCACTTCTTTCCGCAATGGGGGTGCTTGAGGCAGAAAATCTAGTTCTGCAATGATGATAATTTATTACGTTCACAATTGATTAGGGGATAAAGGTCCCGATTACCCCATCTGCAGAGAATTCTGCCGTTTAAGAGGGTTTATCGATTGTTGCTCGAAATCGCATTCCTTGCCTGCGACGTATCACAATCATGTATCAAGTCGTTTGGTTTAAGCGTGATCTTAGGGTCTTTGATAACCGTGTGTTATCACGGGCAGCCGAGGTTGGCCCTGTTCTTCCCCTCTACATTGTGGAACCTGAATTTTGGAAACAGCCAGATGCGTCTGGTCGACAATGGCAGTTTATTAGTGAATGCCTCGAAGATCTTCGTAAAGACCTTGCACGCCTTGGCCAGCCATTGGTGCTTCGGATTGGCGACGCAATCTCGGTGCTTGGAAATTTGCAATCCGCGGGTCTAATCAGCTCATTATGGTCGCATGAAGAAACGGGAAATAACTTTTCCTATCGTCGGGACCAAAAAGTTGCTGCGTGGTGCCGCAATTATGGAATCGTCTGGACAGAGCTTCAGAACCACGGCGTTATCAGGCGTTTGAAGTCCCGAAATGGTTGGTCAAAACGTTGGGATCTTCACATGGGGGCGGATTGCGCCCCTCCACCGCAGATTGCGGCATTGGATATTGACGTGGGTGCGATACCTACGATGGAAAGTCTGTCGATACCGACAGATTGCTGTCCAGAAAGGCAGGCAGGGGGTCGAAGAGCAGCTCAAAAGTTGCTTAAGTCTTTTCTTTCACACCGTGGTGAGAATTACAGAAGCCTGATGTCGTCGCCTCTGGATGGAAAAGAGGCCTGTTCGCGGTTGTCTCCTTATATCGCTTGGGGCGCAATCTCTCTTCGCGAGATAAATCATGCAGTTGCTGCGCGCCGGCAAGAAATCAACACTTCTGGATCCGCTAATCAAAGTTGGCGGCAATCTCTCAAGTCTTATAACAGCCGACTTCATTGGCATTGTCATTTCATTCAAAAATTAGAAGACGAACCAAACCTCGAAACGAAAAATTTGCACTCTGGTTACGACGACGTTCGGCCGCTTGAATGTAATAAGACGCTCTTGGATGCCTGGTCGGCAGGAGAGACAGGTTTCCCTTTTCTGGACGCCTGCATGCGTTTTTTAAGGGCAACCGGTTGGCTTAATTTCCGGATGAGAGCAATGGTTACCGCAGTCGCGAGTTACCATCTTTGGTTGCATTGGAGAGAACCCGGCTTAGAGATGGCCCGTCTGTTTACGGACTATGAACCGGGAATACATTGGAACCAGATCCAAATGCAGTCGGGAACAACAGGAATAAATACCATCAGGATTTATAACCCGGTTAAGCAAGGCAAAGACCAAGATCCGGCGGGTATTTTTACACGGCGTTGGGTGCCAGAGTTATCAAAAATAGATGATAAATTCCTGCAGGAGCCATGGCGGGCAGAGAATGCACCGGGCGTCATAGGTGCTACCTATCCAGAACCAATAGTGGATCATTTACTTGCAGCTAAGATTGCTCGCAAAAAACTCTGGTCGATTAGAGGTAATACGTCCTTCCGGAAGGAGGCAAATGATATTCAGGAAAAACACGGCAGCAGAAAAAGCGGCATCCAACCCACACGGCGTAAGAAGACAAAAATTCCTAACCAACTTAAGTTGCCACTCCCGAGCATATGATTAAGGGCAGTTTCGTACATAGAGCAGGGTTATAAGCTCCCTTCCGATAGAAACATCTAAACTAATATCCGAGGTAAAAATCAGTGAGCCTTCTACCAACAGATGCCAGCTTATTCGACGAGGAAGAGGCATTTAACTTCACGCCGTCTAGAGCCGCCGGCTTGCAACAATTAAAGAGATTTTTGCCAATGGCAGGCGGTAAGTACGCAGCTAAAAGAAACTTCGACTTCGGCCCCACAAATAGAAACAACGTCTCTTTGCTCTCGCCTTGGATACGTCATCGGTTAGTTGCAGAAGAGGAGGTGGTAGACGCGGTGTTAAGTCGATTTTCGCCGTCAAGCGCTGAAAAATTTATTCAGGAGGTTTTCTGGCGTTCTTATTTTAAGGGTTGGCTTGAGCAGCACCCCAGTGTCTGGGACTCCTACCAAAATGAGTTGGCTTTTGCCATCGACAAGGTGCGCCGGGATACTCAATTACGCAGTGGGTATCAGGCAGCTGTCACTGGTAAAACCGATATAGAATGCTTTGACTATTGGGTCGGAGAACTGATTGAGAGAGGCTATCTCCATAATCATTCTCGGATGTGGTTTTCATCGATTTGGGTTTTCACACTCAAATTGCCATGGGTGTTGGGAGCCGACTTCTTTTTGAGGCACTTGATTGATGGTGATGCAGCTTCAAATACTCTTGGCTGGCGGTGGGTGGCCGGCCTTCACACGAAGGGCAAAATGTACCTTGCTCGGCGTGATAATATTCGGAAGTTTACCGATGGACGTTTCGATCCCGGCCAGCTTTGCACTGATTATGTGCCATTGGATGAGCAATCCGTGCATCCGCGAAAACTCCTTTCGGTGTCCGAACAGATGCCTGATAGCAACTACATTTTGTTGATTACTGAAGATGACTGTCTCGGGGGTTTAAGTTTTTCAAAAAAACTATCGGGTGCCGTTGGATTTGCGGCACCGGAACTGCGGTCGCAGTTGGAAGTCCCGCAAAATATTAAGGACTACACGACTTCTGCCGTTTCAAATGCGCTCAAATCAGTAGGCGCTTCGCAAACCCGGGTAGCACGGAATTCTGACGAGGTCATTAATCTAGTAAAACGCGACGCCGCGGAGCTCGGTGTTTCGGATGTCGTTGCGTTTGAGCCAACGGTCGGACCAATAAAAAGTGCTTTGATGGATGTTAAGAGAAGCCTTGCAGAAGAGGGGTTCAATTTGCATTTGGTAAGACGGGACTTTGACAACTTGGTGTGGCCGCATGCAGATCGCGGTTTCTTTAAAGTGAAGAAAAAGCTACCAGAGTTCTTAACGTCTTTGAGTGCTTGTCGACGTTCCTATTAGTGTGCCGTTACATGTATTTTTAAGCGGCGGACTCTTGGGAGCAAAGGCGAATTGCCTTGAACCCGGCGCGATAAATCTCAACTGTAATTTGGTCAGAGGTTTTCCAAAAAGTCTTCTGCACTCTGGAGATATGATTTTTGTTTCTCTGGGCTGATCCTTGCCCAAGTTCGATAGACATTGCCGAGACGGGCATTCCCTCCAAGTTTGTCGACATTGCGGTGTAAGAAATCCCAATAAAGTGAGTTGAAGGGACAAGCCTCGTTACCGGTTTTGAGCTTCACGTTATACCGACAATTGTTGCAATGATTTGACATTTTATTGATGTAGTTGCCACTTGAGGCATATGGTTTTGTGGCGAATACACCTCCGTCAGCAAATTGGCTCATTCCTATCACATTTGGTGCTTCCACCCATTCCAATGCATCAGCGTAAACGGAAAGATACCATTGGTGCACCTCAAAAGGGTTTACGCCAGCAAGCATAGCAAAATTTCCCGTTACCATTAGTCGTTGTATGTGATGGGCGTATGCTTCTTCGAGGGTTTGGTTAATTGCTGCGCTCAAACATGCCATTTCAGTGTTCCCATCCCAGTAAAAGGCGGGGAGGGGGCGTTTTGCCCCAAAATGGTTATTCTCTGTATATCCGGGCATATTTAACCAATAGATACCGCGGATAAATTCCCTCCAGCCTATAATCTGTCGAATGAAGCCCTCCACCGCATTAATCGGGGCTGCCCCCTCATACCAAGCTGCCTCAGCCTTTTGGCAAACTTCAAGGGGGCTTAGCAGACCATAATTGATGTATTGCGATAAAACCGAATGGAAGAGAAATGGTTCGTTCTCAACCATCGCATCCTGATAGGTTCCGAAGTTCGGTAGAGAATGTTCGATGAAGTGTTCTAGTGCTGACAATGCCTCTTTTCGGGTGACCGCAAACCAAAATGGTTGCAAGTTTCCAATGTTATTCGGGAACTTCCGCTCGACCATTTCCAGAACCTCTTTCGTTACCTGATCTGGTTTGATTTGCATCGGGGGTTTAAAGGTCAAGTTGTTTGATGCCGGGGCCCGGTTTTCGGAGTCGAAATTCCATTTCCCCCCAACCGGCTTTTCATTGTCGATTAGGATGTTCGATTTACGTCTCACTTCGCGGTAGAAATGTTCCATACGAAGCTGTTTTCTGCCATCGGCCCACTCACCAAATTCGTTTTTGCTTATGATAAAGCGGTCATCGGGTAGGACTTCATGATCTATACCGGAGGACTTTGCCCATTTTTTTAACTTCGATGCCAATCGATATTCGGAGGCCTCTGTGTAAACAATTGTCGAGAGTTCGAGTTCAGAAAGGGTTCTTTCAATTTCTCCAACGATAGTTCCAGTGTTCTTTGGGTCGTCAAGCTTGATGTAACGAACATTCCACCCATCCCTTTCCAGTTGTTGCGCAAAATGGCGCATCGCGGAAAATACGAACGCTAATTTCTTTTTGTGATGAGTGACGTAGGTCGCCTCATCCATAACCTCAGCCATTACAATCAAATCATTGTAACGATCGCCCACTTTAAGGGCGTGAATATCCCTGCTGAGCTGGTCACCAAAAATTGCTATCGCCCTCGTGGCAGTTTCTGCATTAGGCATTTTAAATCCAATCCTGGTTTAATAGCTCACTAGTACCGTGAGAAGTGAGACAACGACTACCAAACTGAGTGGTATCCTTAAGCGTAGATACCAATCTGGCGCGCCTGGTAGCTTGTAATCCGCATGCAACATTAAGCAAAAGCCAACCGTAAGAATGAAAAGACCAGTCTCTTCCGTCACCAAACATGCTACCCATGCAACAAGGGATGGGATGACGCTTACAAGCAATGGTCCAAGAAGCGGAAGCGAAGAGGTATCGTTAATCGCGATCCCCCATCTAACACCGCCTAGAAAGGACAGAATTATTGCACCATAAAAAAGTAAAGTGTTGATTACCCTTATGTCTACCTCAGGTGACTGAATGACTGCGATGCAAGCCATGCTGACAAAAGGAAGCAGTCCCATAAAACCCAAAATTAAAGCGGGCTTTGGTATGCTTTTGGTGCCACCGATAGTCATTGGCCACGGGCCTTTCCGCGAAACGTTATAAACTATTGTGTTAGCCAGAGTTTGGCGTTTCAATTTGGCTCTGAACTCTCTAACCGCTAGTATCGAAATCAGAACACCATCTGGATCTAAAGCGTTACTGCTTCGGAAATTACTAGGTCATGCCCGGGGTAATTCGAGCAGCTCAATGGTATTGCCAAATGGATCGCTAATGTAAACGCTCGCTGTTCCATCCCTGTGTTTTGTAAGTTCGCCAAAGTCCGATGCCTTTTTATGCTCGAAGGCGATGTGAGGGGGATGTTGTTCTGGTAAAACGAGAGCAATCTTGGAATTTTCAAATGACAGCAAGGCCCAAGTATCATCTTGATATTCAATCTCAAATTTAAGTTTTGAGCAGTACCAATCTATGGCTTCGTGTATGTCATCAACGCAGATAGCAGTGTGATGGATTTTCATTCTTTTTCTCCTGACGGAGATACGGCCTAAATGCGTTACGAGATCACCTTTCGAAAAGTCCCATCCGATCTCTAACTAAGTTAAATCCACTTAATATTCTTCATCATTTATTAGAGATGATGGCTCTCAGAAAAGAGGAAATAGGTGGTGTGTTAGTCTATAACGCCATCCTAGGCATCGTCTGGCAGGGGATAGCCTTAAGTGTTACCTATGAGTGAATCGTGTCTTTGAATGGAGCTTTCCGCGGAAGTAACTTTTCTCGCGGGAAAAATTCCCGTCAAAGCCACGGCATTTTAATATGGGTCCATATCTCGCAATGGAAGAGCAAAAATGACCGATTATTTTGAAAAATCGCTAATCATGCATCAGCAACTTAAAGGCAAGGTGGGGATCCATAATAAAATACCAATCGGGAGCAGGGATGATTTGTCGGTTGCGTATACCCCGGGTGTGGCAAGGCCATGTGAGGTCATAGCAGAAGACCCGGAAGAGGCTTATAAGTTGACAATTAAAGGTAACTCAGTTGCCGTGATATCAGATGGTTCTGCGGTTCTAGGCTTGGGAGATATCGGGCCGTTGGCATCGTTACCCGTAATGGAAGGCAAGGCTCTTCTATTCAGGGAATTTGCAAAAATTGATGCATGGCCAGTTTGTATCGATACGAAAGATCCTGAAAAGATTATCGAAACTTGCCGTCTAATCGCCCCCTCGTTTGGCGGAATAAACCTCGAAGATATTTCGGCGCCGCGTTGCTTTCAGATAGAGGAAGCGCTTCAAGACATAGGTATACCGGTTTTTCACGACGACCAGCATGGAACTGCGATCGTCTTGTTGGCCGGGTTAATAAACGCGGCCAAAGTGGTTGGTAAAAATATCAGAGATTTGCGGGTAGTGATTAACGGAGCGGGTGCTGCCGGAACAGCGATTGCCAGGTTAATAGCCGGAGTGGGTGTCGGGCACTCCTCAGTTGATCCTGTAAAGGATGTCCTTCTGTGTGACTCACGAGGTGTAATAGCGAGAAGCCGAGCAGATTTAAATGAAGAAAAAGAGAAACTTCTCACATTTTCAAATACGGACGGTTTGTCGGGTTCATTAAAAGATGCCCTAAACGATGCCGATGTATTCATAGGGGTCTCAAAGGGAAACCTGCTTACGTCGCAGGACATATCTTCTATGGCTACAAATGCGATTATTTTTGCAATGGCTAACCCTGTTCCGGAAATCATGCCAGAGGAGGCAAAAAAAGGGGGTGCCGCGGTGGTCGGAACAGGCCGTAGTGATTTTCCAAACCAAGTAAACAATGTTTTGGTTTTTCCTGGTATATTTCGTGGTGCGCTAGATGCGCGCGCGCCTGCGATCACATCTGAGATGAAAGTAGCTGCCGCTTTGGCGCTCGCCGGTACTATAGAAACGCCTACAACGGAAACGATTTTACCTCATCCGCTTGATAGAACGGTGGCGCCAGAAATTGCGAAACACGTGAGAGCATCAGCGCGTGCATAGCAGCAAAAGTTCCCAAACAGCCTCTTATTCTCTGTTAAACTAAGCGCCTGTTTCGGAATTTTGTAACTTTTTCGCTAAATCAACACTAAAGACGTGGTTAAGAGCGACGTCGATTGCGGGATTTCGCCGGAGCAATGACCTTAATTCGGTTTTTGGCCAAAAAACACACCGGCAGGGCTTAGTAGCCGTGACCGTAGCGGATGCAGGTGTTTTTCCTCCTTGCACAAATGACATTTCACCAATTAACGCTCCGTCGCGCGGTCGGCCAATTTCTGTTCCATCACGCACTACACTCACCTCGCCGTTGTATAACAGGTAAACGCCATCGACGACTTTACCCTGCTGAGCAATTATTGATCCAGGAGATACTTCTTGCCATTGGGCACATCGAAAAAGTTTCATGTACTCGACTGGATTGAAGTTCGTAAAAATCGTTTCGTAGAGTTCTTTCTCTTCTTCGGAAAAGTGAATGGAGAGTTTTTCTCTCACAATTCCAATTATTCGAAATGCGTTAATTATACCGAAGACCGATAACCAAAATATCGGCAACCAATTTGGCCCCCCGATTGCAAAAAAGTTATAGCCAATGCCTACTAAGGCACTCAGGAGTGCCAACGACCTGAGCAAAATTATATCCTTCAGCATGAAAGATACTGCGGTTAGGAAAAATGCGAGATGGCCAACAAGCCAGATGTAGTCCATTTTTAGCAACTCTTACGATTAGGATTAATGGCAGCTTTGGGCGCAAATATGCGAGAGGCGGTTTTTTTATCTCTGATTTATTTGTGGTTTAAAGTTTTGAAAAAAGAGGCTTAGATTGTAATAAAAATTGAATACGATTTCTATTTGTAGAATTTGTAGACGTAAATGTTTTGAAGCTTGCTGCAACGGAAGTGTGCGATAAACATAGTCTTCCTGGCGTTTATAAAGCATGAGTGATGAATCAATGATTAATTCTGATCAAGATAGCCAAAAAGACGCTCAAAGAGATATCGTTTTGCAACTTCAGGACGAACTCGCCAAACAGAAAGCAGATAGTGAGTCAGTAATTCAAGGTTTGAATAGAACGTCCGCCAATGAAATTATTCAGTTGAGGCAGACAATTGACCTTTTAAGAGATGAACTGGAAAAAACTGCCCTCAATAGTGAGCAAGCAGTTCAAAGGTCAGTGGCGGCAGTAACCGATGAGATTAAAAGTTTGAGAGAGACAATTTTAAATTTACGAGCCGCTCTTGATGAAAAAGACCATGAAAAAAATGTTGCGGTGCAAAAAGTAACTCAAGGTCTCTCCGGCGAAATAGTTCAGTTGAAAAAAACAGTTTCCAGTCTCCGTAATGAACTGGAAATTCATAAAGCCGATGCGCGAGACGAAGTTCAAAGAATTAAAGTCGAAAACAAAAGGGAAATAGAGGTTCTTCAAGGAACGATCTCTAACCTTCGACAGAAATATGAAGAACAGTCCACTTCCTAACAGCACCGAAAAGAACGATTTTTTAAATGAGCAAAATTGTCCAATTTAAAAACGGCGACGTAGAATCTTTGCGTCGCCAGCTAGATAAAACACATGAACAATTACGTCGGGCGGAGACAACTTTGACAATAAGTCAGAGGGTCGCGGGAAAGGAAAGCCTGACCGAGATACTCTGGCTCCTAATTGACTTGACCGTGAAAGAACTTGGCGCGGAGCGAGGGAGCCTCTTTTTGAATGATGCGACAACGGGAGAATTGTATTCGCGCATTGCTCAGGGCGATCTTACGCGCGAAATTCGTTTGTTAAATACGACAGGTATCGCAGGTGCGGTATTTCAATCAGGAGTTGGTGAGATCATCCATCGGCCATACGAGGATGAACGTTTTAATTCGCAGATTGATGAACAAACGGGCTACGTCACAAAAAATATAGTGTGCGCGCCAATTCTTAGCGCCCGCCGTGAAACAATCGGCGTTATTCAGATACTGAACAAGAATAAGGGTCGCTTCAGGAAAATAGACCTTGAGATACTTGAGGCAATTTGCAGCCAGGCTGCTGTGTCGCTACAGAATGCGCAAGGTATTGAAGAGATGGAACGGTCGCGTGATAAGGAACTCAAATTCCTTGATGTAGTGTCAGATGTTACCGCCGAAATTGAGTTAGCCAATCTCTTGCAAAGAGTAATGCAGGAGGCATGCCATATGCTAAATGCCGATCGAGCGACACTGTTTTTAAACGATACAAAAAGTGATGAATTGTTTTCCAGAGTTGCGATGGGAGACGGTCTTGGTGAGATACGGCTTCCCAATAATGCTGGAATTGCGGGCGCCGTTTTCCAAACAAGAGAAACCATAAATATACCCCACGCATACGCAGACTTGAGATTTAACCCAAGCTTCGACAGGCAAACCGGATATTTCACTAACTCAATTCTGTGCGTGCCCGTCACAAATAAAGACGGCGATTGTATCGGTTGTACGCAAGTTCTTAACAAAAGGGGCGGGCCTTTTACGAACGAAGATGAAGCTCGCTTGAAGGCGTTTACGCAGCAGGTCTCCATTGCTCTCGAAAATGCAAAGCTATTTGAGGATGTTTCAAGGGAACGTGCATATAACCACAGTATGCTCACCAGTATGTCCAATGCGGTTATCACGATAGACGCTAGTGGGGAAATACGGACTTGCAATAAAGCGGGGTTAAAAATGCTCCGTGTCGATTCAAAACAGATCCTAGGCACCAACGCGAAGGAGTTTTTTTCAAAAAGAAATGCGCTTATTGCGGAAAAAATAGAACAGTGTGCAGAGAGCAAAAGTGATGAAATTTTGGTTGATGTTGAATTTTCTGATGAAGATACCGAGGAGAGTTCGTCTGGGAACCTGAGTTTCTTGCCGCTTATGAACCAAGATCCTGATGGGAGAATGGATCAAAAAGATGAATATCTTGGAACCCTATTAATGATTGAAGATATTTCCGACGAAAAACGCATGAAGTCGACAATGTCGCGTTACATCGATCCTGGGATAGCGGATAAATTAATGAGCGAAGGAAATGATATTATGGGAGGGCAGGAGACAATTGCTACCCTTCTTTTTTCAGATGTTCGAGGATTTACAACGATTACGGAATCGCTTGGCGCGCAGGGGACAGTTTCACTGTTGAATGAATATTTTGACATCATGGTCGAAGCCATTTCAGAGCAGGAAGGCATGGTTGATAAATTCATTGGTGACGCGATTATGGCTGGTTTTGGTGTTCCAATAGCCCACGAAGATGATGAGGACCGAGCGGTGCGCGCCGCCATCAATATGATCAAAAGGTTGCGAGAATGGAATGTTCAGCGGGAACTGGACGGAAAACTTCCGGTCGACATGGGTATAGGTTTAAACACCGATAGTGTTGTTTCCGGCAACATCGGGTCATCAAAAAGGATGGACTATACGATGATAGGGGATGGGGTGAACCTCGCAGCCCGTCTCGAAAGTGCCTGTAAGGCCTATGCCGCGCGTATACTTATCAGCGAATTCACACATCAAAATCTCAAGGGTACTTATCAGGTACGACATATCGATGAGGTTATTGTCAAAGGAAAGACTGAGCCGGTCGGTGTATATGAAATACTGGATTTTCATAGCCCCGAAAGTTTTCCAAATTTAATGGAGGTCGTCGGCCATTTTAAAGAGGGTAGAGGTCATTTTGTTGATGGAAATTGGGATCGGGCAATTGTGTCATTTGAAAAATCTTTATCGGCAAATGAATCTGATAAACTCTCATCGATATACATAGACCGCTGTAAAACGCTTAAGAAGAACCCCCCGAAAAATTGGGATGGTGTCTGGAAGTTTGATTCAAAATAGAAGATAAAATAATCGCTATGGACCTATGCTGGTAATGAGCTTGCACAATTCGGATTATCGTCAGGTCTATTGGTATCGAGCCGGAAGATTTAATCGGTTATTTACACTATGTGTGGCAATCCTAATCGTCCCTCTGTTGCCACCCGTTGCGCACTCGCAAACTACTTCAATATCAGGCACAGTCTCAAAGGTGCGAGATGGTGACACCCTTAAAGTGGGTCCGGTGGCTATCCGTTTGATGGGCGTAAATGCGCCCGAATTGGGGGAGGCGTTAGGTGTAGCGTCCAAGGAATTTATGAAAAGGTTGGTGTTGGCAAAGCAGATAAGATGCGAGATGAACGGCGATAAATCGTACGATCGTTTTATAGCGTTGTGTTTTTTGAACGGGAAAGATATCGGAGAAACTCTCATACGCGCCGGACTTGCGCTTGATTGCCCTCGTTTTAGCGAGGGGCGGTATAGCTCATTCGAGCAAAGTAAGGCTAAGAATGAGATAAGAATGCCAAAATATTGCCGGAGATAGGAAGATTGGGAGTGTTATTCGCAGAGGGTCTCCTTCTAGTGGGACCCAAGATCGAGATGGTTACTCGGTCGATTTTGCACTCAACCAAAGCTCCTCCATCTCTTCTAAATCGACATCTTTAAATTTTTTGCCTCTGACACGAAGATTGTCTTCGATATACCGAAAACGACGTTCAAATTTTTTTGTTGCTCTTTCGAGCGCCGTCTCGGCATCTATTTTGAGATGCCGTGCAAGATTTACGGACGCAAAAAGTAAATCGCCAAGTTCTTCAGCAATTCTAGTGCTCTGGGTTTTAGCTTCGATTTCAATTTCAAGTTCTTTAAGTTCTTCGTGGACTTTCTCAATTACCGGGGCCAGGTGGGTCCAATCAAATCCTTGTTTTGCCGCTCTTTGTTGAATTTTCTGCGCGCGCATTAATGATGGGAAGGCGAGGGCTACACCATCAAGGGCGCTAATTTCTTCCCCCTTTCCTTTAGCTGATTTTTCACGTTCTTTTTCTTTAAGCTCCTCCCATTGGACGGATAATCCGTCATTGGTAAGGTCGCTGGTAGTATTGAAAACATGTGGGTGCCGCTCAATCATTTTTTTCGCGACAACGTCTGCGATATCGCCAAAGTTAAAGCCGTTTTTTTCCGAAGAAATTTGTGCGTGAAACACGACTTGAAAGAGTAGGTCTCCAAGTTCTTCTTTAATTTGTTGGCTGTCACCATTTTCGAGGGCGTCAGCAACTTCGTAGGCTTCTTCGATGGTGTAAGCGGCGATAGATGCGTGTGTTTGTTGGATATCCCATGGGCATCCTGTTTCTGGATCGCGCAGCTTCGCCATTACGTTTAATAGCTTCTTTAGGTGATCGCTGGTTATGTCGAATTCTTTTTTCATTAAATGTGGAAGTCCAATTGAAAGGCTGTTTGCGTTACGAAAGGTAGGGGACTGCGCTCCAACCTGGGTCTGTATTGAGGAAATTCCTCTTTATTGTGTAATTCAGTTTCTCAAATTACTGGGGTTTAGTCGAAAGGTTCTGATGGTTATCTACCGACTTGCAAGGTAAGAATTGTCGCATAATATATATTATGAATAAAACCATGGTTCGTTTTGGGGTCTGTTTTAATCGATCTCTAGAACCATGCCGTCAAAACCTGGTTCAACACCTTCAGGACACAGTGCCTTAATCTTTTGATAATCTGTTTGAAAGTTCATATGCGTCAGGATAGCGCGGCTTGGGCTAACACGTTCAATCCATTCAAGCGTGCGTTCGAGATGGGAATGAGTAGGATGCGGTTCTTCCCTCAAACAGTCTACAACCCAAGTTTCGACACCCTGCAGTTTCTCAAATGCATTATCATTTAATTCTACGACATCGGTTGAATAAGCGAAATTTCCAATGCGGAATCCTGTCGTATCGCAAATACCATGATCCATTTCAAATGGCAGTATTTCTATGCCCTGAACGTTGAACGGGGCTCCGTATTCGAATGGGTGCGCCTCCGCCACAGGTTTATAGAGCTTTGCGTCATCTGAGGTATCTGACTTGAATAAATAGCTCCAATTATTTTGCAGAGTATCAAGCGTTGCAAAAGTTCCGTAGATGTCGATGCGGCGTTTTGCGAGGAAACTAAGTGTGCGGAGCTCACCAATTCCGCCGATGTGATCGTAGTGAACATGCGTGTAAAGAACCGCATCGACGGTTTCTATATTGGATGCTAAAAGCTGGGTCCGTATATCCGGTGACGTGTCTATTAGTATAGAGATACCGTTAGTCTCAATTATGATCGAGGGCCGAGTACGGTGATTTTTGGGCTCAGCTGGATCGCAATCGCCCCAGCGATTGCCAATAACCGGAACCCCCTGTGACGGACCGCACCCCAAAATAGTCACTTTCATGACGGTTCTGGGCGCTGAGCTTTTTTAAACAATTGAAAGAAGTTATCAGTGGAAGCTGTTGATAATGCGCCAATTTCTATATTTTTTAATTCAGCAACTTGGGCAGCGGTATGAACCACAAAAGACGGCTCATTCCGCTGACCTCTGTTGGGAACGGGGGCTAAAAACGGAGCATCTGTCTCCACTAGAATTCGATTGAGCGGGAGTTCTTCGACAATGTCTCGCAGTGCCTGAGCATTCTTAAAAGTCACAATTCCCGACAATGATATGTAAAATCCGATATCTAGCGCCCGTTTTGCAAGGTCTAGACCAGAGGAAAAACAGTGAAGAACACCCGTGTAGGCGCCCTTCTCCATTTCAGCTTCCAGGATTTCTGCCATATCTCTGTCTGCATCGCGCGAGTGCACTATCAAAGGTAGAGTAGTTTCACGTGCCGCAGCGATATGCGTGCGAAAGCTTTCTAGTTGAACGTCGGTTCGGCTGTTGTCATAGAAATAATCGAGCCCGGTTTCCCCAATCCCTATAACATTTGGATCCTTAGCCTTAGAGACCAGATCTTCAACGCTGACACGAGGTTCTTCCTCAGCTTGGTGAGGGTGAATACCGACGGAACACCATATATCAGGGTCACTTTGCGCAATGGATAGAATTTTTTCAAAGCGCGTAACGTGGGTACAGATGGTCAACATGGTGCCAATACCGGCATCTTTTGCCCGTCTGACGGTATCAGTTCGGTCTCCGTTAAAGACATCGAAGTCAAGGTGGCAGTGGCTATCGACAAGCATAGACGTTAATTACCTCATTTCTGACGTATCTGCTTCCATAAAACGAGGGAATACGGGTTCGGGTTTGATTAGTTCGGCGCCTCCAATGAGGGCAGAATGGGAACCGATATGTCTGAAATCTCGAGCATTTTCAGGCACCGCGAGTAAGTTTAGCATCTTCGCTGCTGAGCTTGGCATAAATGGCTGTATATATATGCCCAAATGGCGAATAGTTTCCGCCAACACATAGAGCACGGTATCTCTACGGGCAGGGTTTTCTTTATGGAGCTGCCACGGCGCTTGTGCGTCGACGTAAGCGTTTGCAGCACGCACAAGTCCCCAGATAACCTCTAATGCTTCATGAAACGCCTGTGCATCAATGTGACCGCGAATGTCTTGGATTAGCTGTTCCGCATGTCCAAGTATTTGTTCATCTGGGTCTAAGAGATCGCCTGGTACTGGCAGGATGCCGCCGCAATATCGGCCGACCATAGACAGCGATCTTTGTGCAAGATTACCGAGATCATTCGCAAGTTCAGAATTGATGCGGTTGACAATCGACCGGTGAGAAAAATCACCGTCATTACCGAAAGGAACTTCGCGTAAAAGAAAATAGCGCACCTGGTCCAGTCCGTAGGTTTCGACAATTTGGCGCGGATCGATGACGTTGCCCAAAGATTTTGAAATTTTCTCGCCTTCGTTGGTCCACCACCCGTGTGCAAAGATGCGCCTCGGGGGCTTAAGCCCTGCCCCCATTAAGAAGGCGGGCCAGTATACCGCGTGGAAACGGAGGATATCTTTGCCAACCATGTGCAAGTCAGCCGGCCAGAATTTTTTGTAAAGTTCAGCATCCTTCTCTGGAAAATCCAACGCTGTTATGTAGTTGGTTAATGCATCGAGCCACACATACATTATATGTTTTTCATCATCGGGTACGTCGACACCCCAACTAAAGCTTGTGCGTGATACCGATAAATCGTGCATCCCACCTTTGACAAAGCTAATGACTTCGTTTCGGCGCGAAGGTGGCGCTATAAAGTCTGGGTTTTCGTCATAAAATTTCAGAAGTGGTTCCTGCCATTTCGACAAATCGAAAAAGTAGCTTGGCTCCTCGACCCACTCGCACTCCGCTCCTGACGGAGCTATTTTCTTGCCGTCGGGTCCTTCAGTAAGCTCATCCTCTGCGTAAAAAGCTTCATCACGAACAGCATACCAACCACTGTATGTATCTAAATAAATATGACCGTTTTCTTGCAACGCCGTCCATAGAGCTTGGCTAGCTTTGGCATGGCGTTTCTCTGTGGTTCGAATAAATTCGTCATGGCTGTAATTCATGAAATCCGCTAGGTCACGAAAGTTTTGAGACACCTCGTCTGTAAAACGCTGTGGATCTATACCGGCGGCTGCAGCGGACTTCTCAACTTTTTGCCCATGTTCATCGGTACCGGTCAGAAAAAAGACATCGTAACCATCTAGTCGCTTAAAACGGGCGAGAACGTCACAGGCTAACGTGGTGTATGCGTGGCCGATATGAGGAGCGTCATTGACGTAGTATATCGGAGTGGTCAGATAGAAAGTCTTTTGACCGGACATTTGGTTTCCTCGGAGAGCTCTGTGGCTGCTATGCTATGGTGACGGATTTATACACTTGTGCGAGCAACATTTGCCATCGTCGTTAAGGCATTAAGCATCACCTGTTTTTTATCCAAGTTTATACTCTCAGTACGAGCGAATAAGGCATTATTAGTCTCCCAGGCCTCAATCCATTTTTGCGCCGGTGCTAATTTGCTCAAACGAGATAGTGCGGCTGCCTCTTCTGTAAGATACCCGCGGTCCGCTAGTCCGTTTTTGCGAGCGCTGGAAATGACAATATCAGCTAACCCACGGCTTGCAATTTCGACCGCTGTACGCCACGCCGCATCAGAATCGCGTCGGGTAAACCGGTTAGCAAATTGGTGAGCCATAGCCATATCGAATGCTGGAAAATCTTCCATTATTTGAAGGAGGTCCCGCTTTAGGGCAATGCCGCCGCTGTCAGCAAGATCAAGCGCATGCCCTATGCTTCCATCGGAGAGGCCTGCAAGGCTGTGAAGCTCGGTTTGTGATAACTCCGGCAGCCATTTCTTTAGCAATACGATAATAACCTCTGGCTTTAATTCGTTTAATTTAAGTTGACGACACCTAGATCGAATTGTTGGCAGCAACCTGCTTGGCGCATGGGAAATTAGCAGGATGATCGAGCGTCGAGGTGGTTCTTCCAATATTTTAAGCAACGCATTTGCCGCGTTCCGGTTCATGTCCTCTGCGGCATCGACAATAATAACACGCCAGCCCCCCTCGCCGGCTGTTAGCGACATGGTGTGACCTATCGAACGGATCTTTTCGACCGAAATTACGTTCTGTACCCGTTGTCCGTCGTCTGATATCCCGCATTCAATTACTTGTAAATCGGCGTGCCCATTAGCAGCAATGCGTCGAGCTATTGTGCTATCCGGGTTGATATCTAGTGAGCTGGGCAACATTTTTAAATTTTCATCATCGCAAAATAACGAGGGCCCGGTGTCTTTTTCTGATGCGGGATTACCATGCGTTAGCAGAAAACGGGCGAAACGGTATGCTAGCGTAGCTTTTCCGATACCCTTGCGGCCAGAAATCAGCCAGGCATGATGCAAGCGCCCAGTCGTCCAGGCGTTGATAAGTTGATTTTCCGCAATACCATGACCCTCGAGGTCCGAGTTTTGTCGGGGGTGAAGGCGCTCAATCATTTAAACAAACTCAAACCAAGGCGATTGGCAACGCAATTTCTAATTATTGAGGCAATAGTATCTATATCGGCGGTGGCATCGATCACTACACAACGTTCCGGCTCATTTTTAGCAATATCCAAAAATCCCTCTCTTAAGCGTTGGTGAAATGCGCTATCCATCTGCTCATAACGATCGGTTGCCTTACCACGGTCTTGAAGTCGCATGGTTCCTATTTGAACCGGGATGTCGAGGATAAGTGTTAGGTCGGGTTTAAACTCTCCCAGGGTTAGCTCGTAAAGAATTTCAATGGCCTTGATATCGAGTCCAAGGCCGTATCCTTGATAGGCACGGGTCGAGTCCGCGAAACGATCGCAGAGCACACAATCTCCATTTTTAAGTGCGGGGGCAATGCGGGTGGTAAAGTGATCGGCCCTTGCAGCAAAATGTAATAGTGTCTCGGTTGGTGTATCCCAGTCTTTTTCCGGATTGAGCAACAGGTTTCTTATAGTTTCCGCTCCAGATGATCCACCGGGTTCGCGCGTCGCGATTACAGGAATGTTTGCGGTCTCGAGGGCCGTCTTCAAAAGCTTTATCTGGGTCGATTTCCCAGCACCTTCGCCGCCCTCAAAGGTAATGAACTTGCCACTTTCCATTCGTTTAAGAAGAGCCCCAGATAACATGTTTGATTGCCGCGCCGATGCGGCCAAAGAAACCGAGTTGTTCTATACTGATACTCGCCATAAGGGGGTATTGACGTTCGCTGGCGCCAGGCACTTTTATGATTAGAGTGCCCAGTCTTTGGCCTTTTTGCACAGGCGCTGCTACGGGGTTTTTCATTTTCACAGTGACCTTCATCTCACTGATCAGTGCTCGCGGTAAAGTAAGCCTAAGATCTTTGTCCAAGACCAGTGGAACGTTGGGCGAATTCCCAAGCCAGACGTCAGCATTGGTAACTGTCTCATTTTTTTTAAATACAGAAACAGGTTTAAACGCTTTGAATGCCCATTCCATAAGGCGGAATGACTCCTGCGAGCGTTGGCGAACGCTTTTCAATCCGTTGACCACAACTACAATTCGGCGATCACCTCGTTGAGCCGAACTAGCTAGGCCATATCCGGCGGCAACAGTATGACCGGTTTTCAGGCCATCCGCACCGATACTCCTATACAAGAGAGGATTTCGGTTACCTTGTTTTATATTATTGTAGGTAAATGTTTTTTCGTTGAACATTTTGTAGAGTTCGGGAAATTCGTTGATTAGCCGTTTTGCTAAGATCGCTAGGTCACGTGCTGACATTCGGTGGCGGGGATCCGGCCACCCGGTAGCGTTGGTGAATATACTATCCTTAAGGCCGATCTCTTTTCCTTTCTCAGTCATCATCTCAGCGAACGTGTCTTCGCTTCCACCGATCGCCTCTGCGACTACGATGCAGGCATCATTGCCTGACTGCACAATAATACCGCGCAAAAGATCGGCGACTGATACTTTGTCGCCGACTTTGACAAACATTTTTGATCCGCCCTTTTTCCAAGCCTTTCTACTTACAGGGAATTCGTCATCAAGCGAGAGCGAACCGCGTTTCAGACGGTCAAACACCATGTATACTGTCATCAGCTTGCTCATAGATGCAGGAGGCATTGGAATGCTGGCTTGTTTGCTAAGCAAAACAGTATTCGTAGATAGGTCGAGAATGTAAGCGTAAGGTGCTGCTGTTACTTTATTCTGAGCGGCCGCACCGCCGACAATTTGAAAGAAGTGACAAAGTGCAAGCACTCCTGTCAGGATCACGGTCAATCGTTTTATCATTTGATTTAATTCCGTATCGGCGTCATTAGTTTTGAAATCTATAAGCTAGAGATGGTTAATTTGGCATTAATCAACGACAATTCTTGCCCTCGGGAAGCCGGAGGAAATAAGCCGTTCAAGCACCTTATCAGCGCGTGCTAGCGTTTGCATCGGGCCGATCCGCACACGAAAATATTTTTGCTGGCCTACCTTGGTTTCGCTGAGCCATGCCGGTCCGTACTTTGAAAGAGTGGCCCGGACCCTTGATGCATTTGCGAAGTCTATAAAAGCGCCAGCTTGGATAAACATTTGTTTGTTATTTTCTACCGGCACATTTTTGACTGTTGCGTCGCGATCATTTTTATATTCAACAGGAGCCAGTTTTCTTCTGACGTCAGGGGTTTGGGGCAAAGGAGTTGGCTGGTTTAGCGTCTGCCGCAGAACTGGCGCTCGAAGTTCTGGTTTAACTACGATATCTGCCTGCGGTTCAATCTCTCCCCTAATAGCCGCCAGCTTCATGCGCTGGCTCTCATCTGCGACAATCTCTACCCGAACACGAGCCGTTCCTTCTTTCTCAAAACCGAGTAGTTGAGCAGCACGGCGCGACACATCAATGATACGATTTCGAGCAAATGGGCCACGATCGTTCACGCGGAGTTGCAGGGAACGTCCATTACTTAGATTTATAACCCTTACAAGGCTCGGCATCGGCAACGTTCGATGCGCCGCCGTAAGCGTGTTCATGTCAAATGTCTCGCCGTTTGCCGTTATGCGGCCATGGAATTTAGGTCCGTACCAGGATGCTATTCCTGTTTCCGTGTAGCTAAAGTCTTCCGCCGGGTAATACCAGGTATTCTCGATGCGATAGGGTTCGCCGACCTTGTAGTATCCCCTCGTCTTCGGTACGGGCTTACCCATTGTTCCCGCGATTTTCTTGGCACCGTGAACGATAAGTTGTGTTTCAGCGCAACCGATGAGCGTTAATGCCGAGGCAAAAAGCAGGGCCGGCGTCTTTAGGGATGATAGAAGCCTCATTCCACGTTACCTATTCGGTCGGCGAGCATGCCAACAGTAATTGCATAAAGATGAGCACAGTTGTAGGCCATAATCGCTGCGTAATTTCTAT
>CAJWSW010000039.1 GCA_913046035.1 uncultured Alphaproteobacteria bacterium
ATCTCTTTTCTTCAAGTACAAGATGGTGCTTTGAGCTCAATCGGAGAAATTGTCGGTCGTATCGGAGAGCTCAAAGGAATGTATGACGATGTCACCAAAAATACCACTGATAAGGGAAATTACGACGCAGAACTGGTTCAACTAACAGCCCAAGTAACTTCGATTTGCACTAGTGCAAAGTTTAACGGAGTTGATGTATTCGGTGCAGCAGATCCTGAAGTATTTCTTGATGAGACTGGAACGAATACAAATTCGATCCAGCTTAGTGACACTGAAATCGATGCTACCGGAACAACATTGGAAGCAAATATTTTAGCTGCATAAATATGTCTTTAAGTAACAAATGTGCTCTCCCAGTCGGTTTGTAATCGATATTTTATGGAGAACTAACGGCTTTTTCGCCCTTAAAAGGGTGGCATTCGCTTGGCACAAAAAAATCCCCGGCACAGGGCCGGGGAAGTTGAGAGCTCTAGGCTCTTTTCAGGGAGGTTCCAATGAGGGGATCATTGAAACTATTTAATATACGGGCGTGAAAATGAATCAGATTATGGCCTAAATAAATTTGTCTACGGCTTCTCATCGGACCGCTAAAATGCGTCAGTTAGATATCAATTTGGCACTTTTTTAAAAATTCTATCGCACAAAATTCACCAAAAACTGTGAATGTTGAAACGTTCCATAAAGTTTTACGTCGATTATGCTTGCTCAAGGTTGGGACGAATAAAACTTCTCGATGTAGCGGAAATGCTGATTTTGAATCGATTTGACTTCTTTTTAAACTTACGAAGCTCTGCATGGTGTAAAAACAAATTTGGTCGTGATAAAGGTGATGATGTTCCAGCTTCCATTAGTAAGTTACTGAGGGAATGTTTAGGGGTCGAAGTTGGACCTCTTTACCATCTTCAACACCAAGTAAGAGCATCCCATTAGTGTCCATACAAACGGTGCCAAGAACAACGGTTTCATCAGACCTTACCCATCCGCGCAATGGTGGGCCCTGAGCATCCAAAAGCTCTATTTTTTGATCTATTTTTAATCCAAATGTTTTTATATCGAGCGGATTAAGACTGATGCCGCGACGTTTACTCGGGCCAGATGGCACGTAAGGGTCATTGTCGACTGCTTTTACTTTGATTTTTGCCCGAGATGCCAAGAGTTCGGCGCGTTTTTCTCCAGTTTTGTTTTCGTCAACTTCGTTCGCATCATTAAACTGAACGCCGTAAATTTCTTCGGCAATTCCAATCGAAACTAAACCGTTTTTGACATCTTCTGATACGGCATCTGTTTTTCGCGATAAAGCATCTCCGTAGCCGCCACCAGCCGCGGATTGGAGAACCAGGGTGTCACCCTCACTAAGTGGGTATCCGCCAACCTTCCCGGGTCGACTAAAATGATGTTCGCCTCCATCTTTCTTAATCACGTAACAGTCTACGGGAGCACCGCTTTCTCCTCCATGAATTCCGAAGGGAGGCATAATAGCTCCATCAGATAAGAGAGAATACGAGGCAGTCCCTCGTGTGAGCCGCAATGAACGGCGCATTCCAAACCCGCCTCGATGTTGTCCCGGGCCGCCGGAGTCAATGCCGAGTTGAGCGCGCTCAACATGAAGCGGAAAGCGGTTCTCCAGCACTTCTGTTGATTGCACGGTTGTAAGGTCACCCCAATCAATTGCCGCCATGGCACTTGGTCCATCCGCCTCCATTAGTCCACCATTACCACCGCAAGCCCATTCATAATGCACGTACTCTGAGCCGCTAGCCGGATCTATACCACCGATTAAATTGTGGAACGAGGTGCGGTGAATATCCGCAGAGACCAATTCCGGCGACGCTCGAGAGAGCGCGCCGAGCATAGTTGCGATAACCCGCTTACGGATTTCACCATGAGAGCCGGCGGGTGCGGGGTGACCCACATTTACTATCGTTTTCTCTGGCGCGACGACGTGTAACGGCCTAAATGAACCATGGTTTAGTGCGTGCGCCGGGTCGAGTGTTGATTTGAGCGCTATGTAAACCGATGCGGCAGTTACGGCGAGTGTTGAGTTAACAGGAGCGGGTACTTGGGGGGACGCGCCAGTGAAATCGGCTGTCATCTCGTCATCAGTGATTGTTAAATTCAATGGCAGTAGCAGGGGCTCGAACCCGTCAGGCCCAAAAGTTTCCATATAGTCTTCATAGTAGTACTGACCATTGGGTAGGGCATTGATGTTTTCTCGCATGCGGTTCTCAGAACGCCGAAGGTTCAAGTCCACGCAATCGAGCATAACTTGCATCGAGTAGCGCGATGTTAATTCATTTAAACGTCGTTCGGCGGTCTTGCATGCAGCAAGGCTTGAGTTGAAGTCTCCCAGTCGCTCATCTCGAACGCGCATGTTCGAAAGCAGCACCTCTAATAAAGGTTTATTTATCTCGCCTTTTTCTAGAATTTTAATTGGAGGGATGCGCATGCCCTCTTGATAAATTTCAGTAGCTGTTCCGGACATCGAACCCGGCACAGCGCCACCCACGTCCGCCCAATGTTCACGAACCGCTGGGAAAAAGACTAGCTCGCCATTTTCAAACACCGGATAAATTATGGTGACGTCATTAAGATGTGTCCCGCCTCGATAAGGATCATTCATTAAAATCACGTCACCCGGGAACAAATCATCACCAAAGTCCTCAAGAGCGCTCTCGACAGACCACGGCAACGGTACAACGTGCGCGCCAATATCCTCTGACTGTGCAACCACTTGTCCTCTTGCATCGAATAAACCGCAAGAAAAGTCACGCGCCTCGTAAATCGCAACTGAGCGGGCAGTGCGGAACACTGTTGCTCGCATTTCGCGTACCACTGATATCAGGCCTTCTGTGACCACTTCGAGGGTAATAGGGTCTATTTTAGTCACTGCCCACCAATTGAAGTGTTAAAATGCTGAAAAGGTCCAAAGAGGCGCTGAAGCCAGGTGGTACAACTGTTGTTGCTCCTTCTTCTTCGATAATCGCAGGACCAAGAATAGATGTGCCGATTGGAAGCGCTGCTCGTTTATGAATAGTGGCCTTTAAGAAGGCATTATCAAAAGAAACAAGGCGTGTTTCTGGTTTGCCGATCGCGTTGGATGCATGCTTTGGAAGTTTGATATTCGGCGATTTGCCCACGCCGACGACACGAAAGGAAACAATTTCTACTGGCGCAGTATCCCTATGAGCATAACGTTCCTCATAGGCTGCTTGAAACGTGGTTGTTATGTGGTCAATATTTTGGATTGGATCTGGAATCTCGGTTCTTAACTCGAAGGCCTGTCCAGCATACCGGAGGTCAAGAAAAGCTTGTAATTGAACATTCTTTTCTTGAAAGCCGTCGCGGTAAAGGCGTCTGCGCATCTCCTCGCGGAGTGGTTGTAAAAGATCCTGCAGGTCCTCTAACGAGATATCATTTAAAGGTGTTAATTTTGTGCGCGAAACATCGTAGCGGGTGTCTGCAGCAAGTAATCCAAATGCTGAGAATTCTCCAGGCATTGGCGGTATAACGATCTTGTTGATACCCAGTTCTTTAGCGATTTCAGCCGCATGTAATGGACCGGCACCGCCATAAGCTACAAGTGTAAAGTCGCGTGGATCTAGCCCACGCATAATCGAAATTTCTTTTACCGAAGCGGTCATTCGAGCTGCTGCGAGGCGCAAAATTCCCTCTGCGGTTCGTTCTGGTGTTAGATCTAATTCTTGTCCAAGCCTAGATATCGCCTTTAATGCGGCATCATGGTCCAAATCAATTTCACCTCCAAGCGCTCGGTCCGGTCGAAGGCGACCCAATACCACATTTGCGTCGGTTACTGTCGGTTCTTTGCCACCACGTCCGTAGCAGGCGGGACCAGGGATAGCTCCAGCTGAACGCGGCCCTACATTCAAGAATTTTCCTTGCGATAGGTAAGCGACGGAACCACCGCCTGCTCCCACTGTTTTAATCTCAATCTGTGGCGCACGGTTTGGCCACATGCCTACGTGACCCTCAGTGGTCATCTCGTACTCATAATTACGGATAAGACAAGTGTCGGTGCTGGTACCTCCCATGTCGTAGGTAATTATGTTCGGTATATTTAGGAGATGTGCGATACCTACCGAAGCCGTTACTCCTCCTGCTGGGCCGGATAAAAGCGCGTTAACAGCTTCCCGCGCCATGTCCTTGGCACTCCAGGTCCCTCCGTTGGACCCCATTATCCGCAGAGGCGCATTAATACTGTTTGCTGTTAGCTTGGACTCTAAAAGTTCAAGATATTGGGCTACTTTCGGGCCCACATAGGCGTTGAGTGCGGTAGTTGAGAAACGCTCAAACTCCCGATATTCCGGCAGTATTTCCGAGGAAACTGAGATTGATACGTCTGGCAATTCGCTTTTTATGAGTTCAGCGGCCTTGTTTTCGTGCGCGGGATTTGCATACGAGTGAAGAAAACAAAGTGCGACCGCTTCGACGCCCATTTCCTTGAACTGCTTGCAGGCCGCTAATACTTGAGATTCCTTGAGAGCTATATGCACTTCGCCGGTGCCGGTCATGCGCTCGTCTACTTCGAGTATTCGCTGTCGAGGTACTAGGGGTGGCGGACGAACTGTTTTAATATCGTACAGGTTGGGGCGGTTGCCCCGGCCGACTATAAGGACATCTCGAAACCCCTTAGTGGTAATAACCCCAACAATGGCGCCATTCATCTCCAATGCGGTGTTAGTTGCTACGGTCATACCATGCGTGATAGCCGTAATTTCATCGGGCTCAGCATCAGTGAGGCGAATTACATTTAAAATACCCTCTGCGAAATGAGGAGACGTTGTTGGCGTCTTAAATGAACGTAATTCACCGGTCCGATGATCCTTCATCACCAGATCGGTGAATGTTCCCCCAACGTCAATGCCAAGTGTAATCATGAATTATTGAAAATATCCGGCTCGCGCGCAGCCTACAAGCAGTGAGTACTGTCGTCTGTTATTACCGTGTAACCAATCTATTTTTTTACGGAAGCGCCAATAACGACCATTAAGTAAGGCTCAATTACGTCGATATATTGGATAAAAAATTAGGGCCAGAGCCTCCGTTGAGAAGAGAAAGGAACGGAAGAACATGGAATTCTGCGAAATTTTTAAAGCGTCTTGTAGATAAAATTTGGGCGGGGAATGCTATGAAAATCAAAAGGAATTAGATCCGAGATCATTGGTCTTGTGTTTTGATGATTGGTTCATTATGGTAATAGTGAGAATGACTCGCACCCGCAGTTGGAGTTCAAATGCCTCAAAAAACACCCACCGTTACATTTAAAAATATCAGGAGAGAAGCTTCTGGTGACGATACGCCAAATGTTCAATGGTATGAAATGACGACAAAACAATTATTCGGCGATAAAAAATCCGTTCTATTTTCACTACCCGGCGCGTTCACACCAATTTGTTCAACGTTTCAGCTTCCATTGTTTGATAGCCTTTATTCCGATTTCTCCGATTTAGGAATTGATGAAGTGTATTGCCTGTCAGTAAATGATCCTTTTGTCATGGATGCATGGAGGACAGCTTCTTCGATAGAGCACGTTAAGTTAATTCCGGATGGTACAGGGGAATTCACCCGGAAAATGGGGATGCTTGTACACAAAGATAATCTTTCGTTTGGGATGAGGTCATGGCGTTACGCCGCAATAATTGACAATGAGGATATTATTGCATGGTTTGAGGAACCGGGCTTTGCCGATAATTGCCCAGATGATCCATACGGGGAGACAACCCCGCAAAGTCTCTTAGATTTTCTCCGTAAATAACCAAAATCCGGGGCAAAGGTACAAAATTAATGCCAAATAAATCCGCACCAAATAATAACCCTCGAGAAATCAGCGACCTCACCTTTAACGAACAGGTGTTTATATGGGCCCTAAGGATGAAGCTGCGGGGCGAAGAGTTCTTTAAAAAAGTTGTAGCGCATTGTGAAAAAAATTTACCCCCGGCAGCGGCCCGTATCTCCCTAAATTCAGTTGAGATGGTTATCAATTCTGTACGGTACCATGGGAAGAAATCACTCACGTTAAACTGTACGTGTATGCCTAACCTATCATCTGATGAGTTGGACCTTATAACCCTCTATAGGTCTGTAAATATTGAACAAAATCAGATCAATGCCTCTATTGCATCAAGTATGGTCACAATCGAGGGGACGGAAATGCTAGTTAATGCGTTAATATCATTTCACATGGCTATGGAGACCATTGATAGCCCCGTTCCTAAACAAACAGATCGGCTTTTAGTCGCTCGCCAAAAGCAATATGAGGTTTGTGTCCCTGCGTCAAAAATGATCCACTAAAATTTGAAACGGGTCGAGTTTACCAATATCGTTCATGACTTGGTCGGAGTCTTTTCTACCGATACAGAGGGAAGTAGATCAGCTAATGAGTACCAAAGGACAAGTTGTGCTTGCAGCGAGTCGAACGCAGACCCATAATGATGGTGCTTTTTTAACAAACGGAAGGAGGTGATCCAGTGTCTCATTGTCTAAAGTCGCGGCCCGAAGCTGCGCGGATCTGGATCGTTGCCTCTGACGGGGTTTGCCTCGCCTGAGCTGACGCATTCATGGTCCCGACGGACCGTGTCTGACAATGGAAAGGCCGTCTTTGCCGAATGGCAAGACGGCCTTTCGTCATTTTTTATTCAACCCAGCTAATGAGGATCTACCGAGAGTTAGTTCGAACTAAGAAAATCGCCTCGCAAATTTGGAGGATCAGTTCCAGAGACGTTTCGTTGCAAGCTCTGCGCCCTCGCTCATCGCTTTGAACTTTGCCCAAACAATCGAGGGATGTATCTCGGGCGTAGCGCTGGCTTGGGTTCCAAATCCGCAGTCGGCTCCTGCGATGACGCGCTCCGGTCCCACTATCTTGGCATAACGTTCTATCCGGTCTGCTATAAGTTCCGGGTGTTCCACCAGAACTGACGAATGGGTGATTACTCCGGGGATGAGGATTTTGTTACTTGGTAAATCGACCGTTTCCCATAGACGCCACTCATGTTCGTGGCGAGGATTGGCCGCTTCGAAGGAGTAGCCACACGCTTTAATCTTCAAGATGATATCGATATAGTCCTTAAGCTCCATATCGTGAACGCGAGGTCCCATGTTAATGCCATAGCAGGTGTGATAACGGATGCGGTCTTCTGGAATACCTTTTAGCGAATAGTTAATTGCCTCAACCTGTTCGAAAGCCCAGCTTCGGCATTCTTCTAAGCTGAGATGTGGATTTTTGACATAGTAGTTGATAAGCCTTGGATCGTCGATTTGGAGCATGAAGCCGGCATCGATAATGGCTCGGTATTCTACATTTAATGCGTCAGAGACGGCGTAGAGAAATTCCTCTTCTGTTGAATAATATTCATTCAATTGGTTTCCAACGACGTCAGAAGGCGAGATAGCAGGAACAAAAGCCTCCTCAACCCCATTGGCGTCGCATGCTGCTCGGAGGTTGGCCAAATCGCGTTCGAGCCGAGTTTGCCCTTTGTAAGTGATTGCTCCGGTACAACACATTTGCATATTACTTTGGTTGGGTTTGCGAAATTTGGCTTTTGCTTCATCGGCGTAGAATCCGGGAAAGTCATCCGCTTCTCGAGAAATTTCCCAGGGTGATGGCCGTGCGCGGCCGGTTGGCTCCAGACCGTCGAGACGCTCGTGGGCATAAACAGCAAAACCTCGCTTACTGAATTCTCCATCACTGACGCAATCAATACCTAGTTGCCTCTGGTGCTTCACTACGTCAGTAACCGCTTCCGAGAGGGTGCTTTCAAACGCAGCCTCATCGAAGCTATCACCGTTATCTTCGGCGATCATGAATTCGATTAGCGAGTTAGGTCGCGGTAAACTGCCGACGTGCGTAGTATGCATACGATCTGAACTGATTTTCATTTATTTCCCTTCAAGGTCGTTCTTGAAAAATTAATTATTCGATACCCCCAAGCACACCGCCTAGGGTTGCTATAAATTTTGTGTTTCCTCTTTGATCAGCTTCTCCAATAAGTTGCGTGCCTGAATTGTCGGATGATCCATTGCAACGTCGATTTGCGGAGCGCCCGGAAACTTATTTATCGTGCGTTGTTGAGCCTCGCATATTGCAACATCTTCCCGGAAGACCTTTCGGATAATACTGACTTCTTTCTCGGTTTGCGGGTCGCCAATTCCGAAATCCCGTGCGCTCGACCAGAAATGATGCGTTGTCGTTGCCGTTTCGGGTGTGATTGCATGCGCATTATGGATTCTTATTGAATGGTCAAAATTTCCCTCAAAAGCGCCTGTTCCAGATTGAGCGGCACCGACATCAAACATGATGGTGGCTGGCGGGTTGTATATCCACCGGTTCCAGCTATCACCTTTGCCCTCTATTTTTGCCGCTTCAGCCCATAAGGGCGGCGGAATATCGTCAGGAAATAAACGCTCACATCGCAGAGCTCGCTCCTCACGTGTCACCTTTGGTTTGACTTTTAGTTTTGCGGGGTTTCCGAGTGTGTCCGGATGGACAAATGGGGAATGAGACTGATCAAGCTGAATGTCGATGTAAGCCTGGTAGTTACACTCAATGTAAAAATAGTCTTCGATAGTTGCCCATTCCGGACTGTCTAAAAAAAAGTAGTTGGGTATTTGCTCTTTATCCGCTTTGTTCACATCTCCCATCCAGACCCAGATCCAGCGATTTTTTATTAAGGCTGGATACGAACGAACCCTGGCTCCGGGGGGAACAAGATTTTGAGTCGGAATAGCGGTGCATTGGCCGGTTTTGTCAAAACGAAGTCCGTGATACCCACACTCTACTTCGTTATTTTTTAAACGCCCGAATGAGAGCGGAGCACTCCGATGACAACACCGATCTTCTAACGCTCCGACTTTGCCGTTTTCACAGCGAAATAGAACTATTGGCTCTTCACAAATGGTGCGAGCCAATAGTCCATCGTCGAGATCTCTTTCCCAACCAGCTACATACCAAGCGTTTTTTAGGTACATTCTCCACCTCGGCAATAGTTTTATCGTATCGCGTTACTAACCAGTAATAGTGGTTCGTATGCAACCGGAAGTTTTCAGAGTACACTTTTCTAAAATTTTAGATTGGACGAGTATTATCTCGGAAAAACTGGAAAATCGAGATGATGAACACGTGACCATAAATCTGCACGACACCACAAGCGATATTTAATCGAATTAGCCTATGAAAATCGAGACTTTAATCGCCATGAACCGATTTGGCTTTGGCGGCAATCAAGGTGACGCGAAGCGTATTGGTTCAGATCCCAGAGGTTGGATTAATTCCCAGATTCGGGACTCGCAATCTACTCCAGCTGTATTGTCGAATTTTCGTTCTTCAGAAGAAATTTTTACCGAAGTAAATCGCGCACGGATGGAGTCACGCGAAACGCTTAGAACATTGATGCGCAACCTTTATAAAACTGATTTTGCCAGGGAGTGCATGGCCCGTGCAGGCCATATGGTTCGAACCAAAGATCCATTTGCGGAGCGGATGGTTTTGTTTTGGTCCAACCATTTTACTGTGTCTCGGAGTAAGTGGATCGTAGGTCCGATCATTCCGGCTTATGAGCGAGAGGTTATACGGCCCAATATTTTTGGAAAATTTTCGGAGATGCTTGCAGCGGTGGTTCAGCATCCCGCCATGATTACTTATTTGGACAATCACCTTTCAGTCGGATCCAATTCAAATGTTGGTCGTCGTCGCATTGCACGGAAGGGAATTAAAACAACCTTGAACGAAAATTTAGCACGCGAGATTCTCGAGCTGCACACCTTAGGTGTGGACGGCGGCTACAGTCAACAGGACATTATCGAATTGGCAAAATCTATTTCCGGTTGGAGCCACGGCGGTATCCGACGGGGACCGCACTACAGTATAGACTCGCGCGCGGTTTTTCGATTTGAGGACTCAATTCATGAACCTGGGCACAAGATAATTCTGGGTAAGCGCTATCGGGAGAATGGCGTCCACGAGGGCCTCCAGGCCTTAGAAGATCTTGCCCGGCACCCTTCAACGGCTTTGTTTATTGCTACCAAGTTGGTTCGTCATTTTGTTTCAGACGATCCCCCGAATGAAGCGGTGGCTAAGATCGCAAAGGTGTTTAGTGATACAGAAGGTGATCTGGCGGCTGTGTCGAATGCGATTGTCGAGTTAGACGAAGTCTGGGCTACGCCGTTACCCAAAGTAAAGTCGGCATATGAACTTATTATTGCGGCGCACCGTTCTGTGGGGGACATAAACCCCAAAGTAAAGAATGTTCTGCAGCCCCTCCGCGAACTCGGGCAACTACCATTTTCGGCACCGTCGCCTCAAGGCTGGGGTGATAGATCTCAGGATTGGATTGCACCTACGGCTTTAATTCGGCGGGTTCAGTGGCTGCGACGTTATTCGAGGCAGCTTCCCTCAACCGTTATACCAAATGAGATAGCCAAATATACAATTGGTCCGGTGGCTGAAGAAAATACCGAAAAATGGATAGGTTTGGCGACATCCCGTGATGCGGCACTTGCTACTCTGTTTGCAAGCCCAGAATTCCAGAGAAGGTAAACGCCATGGATCGTCGCAATTTTATCAAATATTCAGGGGCGGCGGTCGCCGCTTCTTCACTAGTTCCCAGTGCGAGCTTCGCGGCAGCGCCAACCGAAAAACGGCTTATAGTAATTATACTTAGAGGTGGGTTGGACTCATTGCATGCTTTGGCGCCGTATGCGGATAGTGAATATTCGAGAGTTAGGCCCACTTTAGCCCTAAGTGGGCCGTCGGAGGAAGGTGGTGTCATTGATTTAAATGGTTACTTTGGTCTTCATCCAGCTTTAGCAGGGCTTTATGATTTGTTTCAGAAAAAAGAAGCTCTTTTGCTGCCGGCATCATCTACGAGATACAGAAATCGTTCTCATTTTGATGCCCAAAACTTGCTGGAAAATGGAAGTGGAAAACCGTTTGGAATTAAGGATGGCTGGTTAAATAGGGCCATCTCTGGGATTGGCGGTGGCAGCCGTCGATTGGGGCTGGCGTTAGGACCAGTGGTCCCACTCATTCTTTTGGGAAAAGAGGGTGTCCAAAGTTGGGCAAAATCAAAGCTTCCAGAAGTTGATGAAGATTTTCTCGTAAGATTAGGTAATCTATATCAAAAAGACCCGCTTTTTGCCGAGGCATACAAGAATGCGCGGGGTGGTTTTAAGCCAAATGTTGATATGGACGGCCTTCAATCGCTTCGGAGGAAAGAGAAAGACATTTTACTCGCTTCACGAGCGGCGGCAGAATTGCTGAGGGCGCCGAAAGGCCCCCGTATTGCTGTTATGGAAATGCAAGGTTGGGATACACACTTTGGCCAATCGTGGCGGCTGGACAAGTTATTCCAGCTTTATTCTAAAAGCCTCAGAGAATTAAAGGCTGGTTTGGGACCCGAGTGGCTAAATACTGCTGTAGTGACCGTATCAGAGTTTGGTCGGACGGTAGCAGAAAATGGAAGTAAGGGAACGGATCACGGAACTGGTGGGATCGCGATTTTGGCGGGCGGCGCCGTTAATGGTGGCCGCATCATCGGGAAGTGGCCAGGACTTGCTGAGGGGGCGTTATACGAGGGCAGGGATTTAAGGCCCGTAAATTCACACGAAGGACTCTTTAAAGGGGTGCTTGTTCAGCATCTGGGCTTAAAGGATAGTTTTGTTGAAGAGGTGGTTTTCCCGGACAGTTCTGCAGTTCCGAGATTAGAAGGCGTGTTTAGGTTAAATTCGTGATCAACGCCCAAACAAAGCGGCGTTGTTTTGTGATTTGGATATAGTGGTACTTTTTGGTCACGGATCCTAGACACAAAAAATCAATGGAATTAAACCCAGCCAATAAAACCTATAAATATGAGAGACTACCTCCAATAAGAAATTTATAGCGTTACTCTGCAGCCGTTGCCACTGAAGCTTTTTTTGCCTCTCTTTTTTCCAATTTTTCGCGTTCTTTTTCGTCAGCTGGCACAACGTCCTTAACCGATCCGCCCCAGCCGAGATGGGTGCAGTCGATAATAACGCCGTGGGGGTCACGGAATTTCATTTCATAAAAAGTGGTTGGGGCATCCTCTTTAGGCCGACCTTGGAAGTATTTGCCACCTGCTGCTTCGATTTTCTTCTCAGTTTCGTTGATGTCATCGACCCAGAACCCCATGTGATGGATGCCCTGCCAGTCCTTACCGCGCTCGTCTTCACCTTCTACGTAACCGGACCACTCGTCTGATTTATAGGCCAAAAGGGCCATTGTAATCGTTCCATCTGATACATAGCAGCCCCGCGCAAGGGGGGAGTCAGTTTTGCCAACTCGTTCCATGTCAAAAGCCTCACAATAAAAGTCAGCGGCCTTTTCTGGGTCTGGAACGGATAATGCGATATGTCGTAATTTTGCCATAAAACTTCTCCTCTAGTTTTCTTGTTTAAGCTGCAATTTGAGACGCATCAGGCCCCTGAAGATGAAACATTTCTAAACAACGATCAAAAACTACTCTCCGTTTTATTTCGGGGTCTACCCCAGCAAAGGTCTTTTCCATAACCTCGTCAGCGTTTGGCCAAACGCCCTGTCCATGGGGATAATCAGCGCCCCACATAAGTATGTCTGCCATTCCAGATTCGGGGTGTTGGAGCATCATGCCGGCTACATAATCCTCCTCATAGGTTATTGTGACTTGGCGCTTGACGTACTCGCTGGGCATTTCTTTGAGCCCTGTATCCGCAAAGAGACCCGGCCTCTCGACCGCTTGACGGTCCATCCATTGCAGAAGCATTGGTCCCCAGCCAGCGCGGCATTCTCCGTAATTATATCGAAGCTTAGGATGCCGCATAAGCGTACCGGAATACGCTAATTGAGAAATCGGTTTTGCGGCACTAAACGGGACACATGAAAAATAGGCCATACGGACGCCACGTTCTAGAGCCGGGTAGGGGGCGCCAGCGCTATCCCCGATATGACTGCAGACAGTTATGTCGCCGTCTTCGCAAGCCGACCAGAAAGGATCCCAGCATTCTTCCCATATCTCTTTCGCCATATCAGCGATAGGCAATTCGACTGCTTTGCAGCCCAACTTTTTAACGCGCTCTAGTTCTACCAGCGTAGCCTCCGGATCAAATACTGGCATGATCGGTAACATTAGTAGTCTGTCGGGATGCACGGTATTCAGTTCGGTCATCCAATCGTTGTACACGCGGTGTACCTCGTGCCGCAGGGCCAGGTCTTTTATTTCCCATTTCCGCACAGATGCGTAGCCGACATAGGCCCATATGCCAGCCATATCCATATGTTTTAGGATGATTTCAGGATCAGCTGGCGGGAGGGCGCCGTCGGGTAAATCATCGGCATACTTTCCGTAGTATTGATTGAGTGTTTGACGATTATCGGGACTATCTGCCGCGCCGCCATCTCTGCCACCAAAAATGCGGCCTTCCCATTCCCATACCCATGAGCCCTCACTTTCAGTCACTTTGGGAGCGTCATTTTTGAATTTTTCTGCGACGCGGTCTTGCCATAAATTGGCTGGGATCCAACGCTGGTCAATGTGGTTGTCGGCTGAATTGTATTTGTAATGTGTCATTTTTACTCCGGCAAAACGTATCGCCGAGTATAGTGCGACCGATGCTTAAATGACAACGGCCCCCTCTCCGAGGGGGCCGTCACCAATCAATAAGTTCTATTATGCTTAACGGTTATTTGTTGTAGATCGCTTTACTGGCCATTTTAATGACCTCTGGTGTGGCCTGTGCAACTGCGTCATTCACAACCTTTTGAATAGTCGCCGCATCGGTTGCAATAACGCGCAGCTTCCTTTTCTTTGCATCCGCAATAAACTCGGGATCCTTAACCATCTTTTCCCAAGCAATCTGCATAACCGAGATCGCTTCTTTTGGTGTGCCAGGTGGCGCAGCAAGACCGCGACCGATTAATCCCATGGCACCAACAAAGTCGATCATTGGTTTGTATTTTGGATCAGCGATGTCGCTTAGCAATGGCACGTCAGGGAGTTCGGGATCCTTTTTCATACCCATTTGCATCACAGCCCTCGCAAATGGTTTGTCTCCCTGGAACCAACGCTCATACTTTGATTTCCAGAAAAGCCAATTAAACGCTGCTCCCCTGTTCTCGCCCTGCTCGACTGAAAGCCCGGTTTTTGACGAACCTTTGTAACCAGAAACTACTTTCATCTTGGTTCCAAGAAGCGAGTTCACGAGGTTCGGCATGATGTAAGCAGTTGAACCGAGACCAGTTGAGCCCATTGGAACGGTGATCTTGCGGAGGTCTTCCCATTTTTTTACGCCAGTATCTGAGCGTACTACCATGATAACGTTGGTCTGATTAGCGCTACCGATCCAGGTAAATTTGCGCATATCGTACTTTGCCTTTTCGGGGCGCATAAGCTGGACGATAACGGAGCTATCAGGCGGGACGATGTAATTCAAACCGTTAGCAGGTAATGCCTTTGCGGCATAGTTGGTCATTTTCATGCCGCCAGCGCCTGGGCGCGAACTAACAATAATATTTGGATTGCCGGGAATGTGTTTCTTTAGGTGCTCTGCGAACATTCTGGAATATTTGCCATATGTTCCGCCAAACCCGTAGCCGATTACGATCGTGATTTGCTTTCCAGCGAAATCGAAGGCCGCACTTGCTGGCGTTGCCAAAATGGCTGATACGCCAAGTGCGACACTAACAAGCGCTAATTTGGTCTTACCAATCATGGATCCTCTCTATGTTAAAGCCGAGGCAAAAGCCGCGAAATAATAAAGTCTACTGTTAACTGTTTTCGTGGAAATGCCACGCCGACAATTGTAAACTACGAAAACGCTAACATTTGAATATTGTTATTGCAACTTAGTGGACGTGAACACACGATGGACAACACGTTCGTTTTAAGCGTTTTGTAGGGAAGTATGGAAAAAGTTCGGATTTATCAGCCACGGAAGACTGCCACCCAATCTGGTCGTGCGAAAACAAGGTATTGGCTAGTGGAATTCGAGCAACAAAATCCTCCAAAAAACGATTCATTGATGGGGTGGATTGGGCAAAGTGACACAAATAAGCAGGTGAAAATGCGATTTTCCACCCGTGAAGCTGCAATAGACTTTTGCAAAAAACGTGGATTTGATTATCAGGTGACCGATCCGAAGAAAAGAAAGGTCAGGCCAAAATCCTATTCAGAAAACTTCGCGCACGGTCGGGATAAGAATTGGACGCATTAAAAGATCTAATGCCATTGGATTGAAATTAGTTTGTAAATTCGGCCTCGGTAATGTTCAGAGGTTGCCTAGGCCGGTAATACCTCGCCGAATGATCTGGCGCCCTCGAACCCAAACAAGCTCTTTCCAATCTTCCTCGTCGGGGTAGAGAGCTTTTTTGATTTGCGCCTTAATTTCTCTTCCTAGTGCGCTGTTCGGTTTTCCATTTACGTGAAGCCAATTGTCCGCAATTAAAGGCATTAGCACCTCGCGCACCGGATATGTTCCAAATTCAACTGTTAGGCTAGTGATTTCGGTATCGGTATTGGCGTATCGCCGACGCAAGCCCGATCCAATGGTGCCAGTAAGGGGCGCCGATACAGCCTGGCCTTCTGCTGGTGTTTCAAGTCCGTGACCAAACCATTTGTAGACACGATCGCCATGAGGACTGCCGGGTCGTGTCATGCCTAGCAGTTGGCCGTTGCCATATTCGCCAAGTCCGGTATGCCAATCCAAAAATAGGATATGCTGCGGGCTACCTACATGGTCATCGACAATCTGTAAAAAGCGCCTGTGTGCTTTTGTTGGTTCTCTCCCGCCATAAAAAATTCCATCGGGATAATCATACTGACCACCCGTTAATGCGGATTGGAGCTTGTAGAGGGAGGTTTTCGAGGCGTATGCCTCAAGCCTTCGCCTGCATTTCGCAATTGTTTTTTCATTCCATAAATCGGGTAACAAAATGGGATGTAGTTTTGGATATTCGGTATTTTTGGGGTGAGACTTTTTGTGGTCTACGAAGTTTCGGTTCAGGTCAACATTCTCTTCCGTGACCCGTCGCAACCAAGCAAATCCATAGCAGTTGAGCGCATGAATGAGTACCAGCTTTACATTAGGCGGTAGGTTATCGGTTTCGCCATTTTGGAGAATGCCGGTAAAAATACCTGAACCACAAAACCCCTCAACACCGTGCGTTGCAGAGTTACACAACAAAATATTGGGCGCGTCAGGGTTTCCAATGACCGCCACATCAGTTGTGACTGGATCGCCATCTGGTCCTTTACACCCTGCTGCATAGGTATGTATGCAACCGCCGGCGTGTTCAGTGGCTGCGCGAAACCGTTTTCGAGCTTCGGTGTAATTGGACGAGAAGTAGTTATTGTCAACCATCGCTTAAGAGAATGGACAAACGCCAAACCGGTGTCCAGTTCCTGTAAATAACGTATACTCCTCCCATGCGCACTCTGATCAAAGACCCCCTCGCGATCCTTGCCGATAATGCGAAGGGCGGAGTAGTTGTTGAAGACAGCAAAATTGTCGAATGCCTTGATGCGGGAGAGGCACCGACGCAGCTGTGCGACGAAATCTTTGATGCATCCGAATGTGTGGTGCTACCGGGTTTGATCAACACCCATCATCACTTTTATCAGACATTATCGCGGGCATATGGGCCGGCGCTGGATAAAGAACTCTTTGACTGGCTAAAAGCCCTTTATCCCGTATGGGCAAATTTGACACCGAAGTATTTACACGTTGCTACACGTCTAGCACTCGCAGAATTGTTACTCTCCGGATGCACTACCGCCGCGGACCATCACTATGTTTTTCCGAACGGACTGGACGACGCGGTTGACATTCAAGCTGCGGCAGCGGAAGAAATTGCAGTGCGGGTTACATTGACCCGTGGATCAATGAACCTCTCGGTGGAAGAGGGCGGCTTGCCGCCAAGATCTGTTGTTCAGGACCGAGATACGATCCTCCAAGATAGTGCTCGTGTAATTGATGCCCTGCACAATCCTGAAGCCGGGTCGATGATCCAGATCGCGCTTGCACCGTGCTCGCCGTTCTCTGTGACACCAGAGATCATGTCCGACACAGCGGCGCTTGCAGCGCAACGTGGCGTTCGCATGCATACTCATCTTGCTGAAACGGCGGATGAGAATGCATTCTGCCTGGAAAAGTACGGATGTCGTCCACTCGACTATCTTGAACAGGTTGGCTGGGTAAATGATAATGTTTGGCTCGCGCATGGTATTCATTTCAATGAAGATGAAATTGCGCGGCTTGGAAAGGCGGGCGTTGGCATTGCGCATTGTCCGGGATCGAATATGGTATTGGCGTCTGGCCTTTGTCCTGGTGTGGACCTCGAGAACGCGGGCTCGCCGATTGGAATAGGTGTTGATGGCTCCGCATCAGAAGATGCATCCAACCTTATACAGGAGGTGCGACAGGCGCTCCTGATCCAGCGCTTGCGTTACGGAGCAGCAAGGGTCAGCCATACCGACGTATTGCGCTGGGCGACGGCAGGAGCGGCGGCCTGCCTCGGCCGCGATGATATCGGCTCAATAGCTGTCGGAAAAGAAGCCGACCTTGTTTTTTTTCGCTTGAATGAGCCTCGGTTTTCGGGGTCAGGAGATCCGCTTGCCGCACTGATCTTGTGCGGGGCCCACCGCGCCGATCATGTTATGGTTGGCGGAGAATGGAGAGTAGTCGATCGCACGATTGTGAACTTAGATTTGGCGCAGTTGTTGGCCGAACACAGAGAAGCAGCAGATGCGTTTACGGCTTAAGCAATTTGCTAAAAATGCTCCAGATATAAACACCTTAAATGTGCAAATGTTTGTATTTTGGTGACTTTGGTACTTTCCGGCGGCCTAGTTGAGATATTTTGCGGCGGAATTGCGGTAAAGCAGTCTTGGTTAGCGATCGGCTAGTGACAGTTGCAGCGGCAGTTTAAAAAAATTAAGGACATAATCAGACTGCCGTATACCCACCGTCCACGATCAAGTCGCTACCGGTCATAAATGCTGCGTCATCGCTGGCGACGAATAGTGCCGCACCAGCGATATCCTCAGGCTGTCCAAGTCGTCCAATTGGGTGCCCGGGGATCAGTTTTTCGCGAATTGTCTCTATCGTATTGTGTCTGGCTAAAAGGCGATTGGTTTCAATTGCTCCAGGAGAAATTGACACCGCACGGATATTGTCTTGAGCATTCTCGATGGCGATTGCCTTGGTAAATTGTATTACTGCGCCTTTAGTCGCGTGATAGGCTGGTCTACCAGGAGTGACAACGCTACCTAGTTGAGACGCAATATTGATTATTACGCCGCCACCTGCAGCCCTCAGGTGGGGGATAGCGAATTTGCAAAGCAAAAACATGCTGGTCAGATTGACACGAAGGGCCTCATCCCAGTGTTTGATTTCCATGTCCTCAGCCGTTGCTGTGGGCTCTCTTGTTGCGGCTGAATGTACTGTGGTGTCCAAACCGCCAAACTCCTTTGAGATGCTTTCAACAACCTCTTTCGCAGTTTTCGGGTCGCCTATGTCGACGCCAAGCGTGACCACTCGGCCATTACCGGGAGCGTTAAGCAATTCAGTGCCTCGGCGCTCAGCTGATGAAGCATCTGCGTCCACAATTGCAACGTGTGCTCCTTCAGAGTAGAAGCGGTGAGCGATCGCGCCTCCAATGCCCCCGCCACCGCCAATTATGAGTGTTTTACGTTCGTTCAATTTTCCGGACATGCTTACCCTCCATTTGTTTATTTATGAAACAGGGACGTTAAGATCGCAATTGCTGAGAAGGATCATTTGTTTTCGCCGAAATCGAAAACATGATAAGTAAATAAGTTATAGCGCCCGTAGCTCAGCTGGATTAGAGCAATGGCCTTCTAAGCCATGGGTCGGGGGTTCGAATCCCTCCGGGCGCGCCAGATCCTTAATCATATTGGAAAGGCCCTAGAAAAAAAGGCTCGGTGGTTGTACTTAGACGTATAACCTGCAGTGGAAATTGTTTTTAGTCTCGAATTATATTTGCTGTCCGGGCAGAAGCTCAAAAGGGTCTCGCTCGTTCCGCGTTACTTGGGCGTTTTTTGTTACGCTAGTATTTCAATAATACTTGGTGGTTGAACGCAATTTTTTTGTTCACAGTGGTATCGGTTAAAACACTAATGCATCTCAGAAATTGGCAACAAAAATTTATCGATGAGTTTCCGTCGGTAATAAAAAAATATCGAAGATTTATCGTCAAGGCGCCAACCGGGGCGGGCAAAACTGTTCTTGCCAGTGAATTGATTGACCGATTCTACAAGGGAAAAAAGATCATTGTTCTCTGTCACAGGCTCGTTCTCCTGGAGCAGTTGCATAAAGCCCTTAGCCATAAACATTCGGTCCGAAAGCTTGAGGTGTCTGATGAAGGGCCAGCCTTCGAAAACTATGACATTATGCTTTCGACAAGTCTCAGAGCAAAGGGCGTATTAAACGACGCAATAGCAAAGGCTGACGTTATTATCATCGATGAGGCCCATCGAGTTTCACCAAACGGAAAAGGTTACAAACGGATCCTTGATGCTTTCGAGGAGCAGGGTAAAAAGAATGCCCCGCTGATCGGGCTTACTGCCTCGCCCGAACGGCGAACCGGCGATCAGCGCGACCAGTTGAACCTCGCCTTTGACGCAATTATTGACTGCGCAAATATAGAGGAACTGATAGAAGAGGGTGTTCTGGTAAAGCCTATATATCGGCCCCATTTCGTTCACGACCTTAACCTAGCAAACATCGATATAAGTTCCGGTGATTTTCCAATAGAGAAGCTATCTAACGCGATAATCAGATCGTCGATGATCGACTATGCCATCTGGAGCTATAAAGAAGAGCGTTCAAAACTTGAGGCTGCTCCAATATCAGCTTGGTTTTGCGCGGATGTAAGTGTTGCGGAAGCTACCTTGAACGCTATCGAGAAAAGTGGATTTGAAGCCGCAATTGTTACCGCAAAAACACCCATCAAGGAACGAATGAAACTATTAGCGCTGCATGAAGATGGCAAAATCGAGGCTATTGTGTCGGTGGGTGTCCTCGCTGAAGGTTGGGACAACCCTAACTGTAACATCATTGTTCACCTGCGGCCGACGCTTTCCAAGGTTCTCTGGGGGCAGTCAGTCGGAAGAGGCTTGCGCTCAGCACCGGGCAAAGAGAGCTGTGTAGTCATAGACGTAAGCTCCAATTGGAGCACATTCGGGCCGGTTGAAAAGCTTGAATGGAGCCTCTGGAGCCATCGAAAATCTTACATGCAATTCATGAACCGCTTTAACTGGATTGGCCAACAACAGGATGGCGAAGACAGCGGTGATATTTATTTATTATGTAAAAACGAACTTCCCAACGGAACTCGGTGTTCGCACATTTATAAGAAAGGTGCTTTCGAAGACGACACGTGTCCTGTTTGCGGGACCTATGCCGCTGTAGACATTTACAAAGAACAAAAGCTCGACAGCACGCTCAATGAAAATGGTCTTCATAGACTATTTTTCGAGCGAGTTCCTGAGATTTATCAGGATATGGACATGTCGGTTTGGAGTAATCTTGGCGATATGGCGTGGAGGACTGCAACCCTTGACGATCAAATGTTCCTCGCTTTCTGCAAATCTTTTGTCGAGGTCTCAGGTGAGCCGACTAAGTCCGAATCCGATTATTGGGATGCAGCGCTCGCTGCTGAGGGACGGATCCGCGCGTATTTGGTCGAAAACGATATCCAGATCGTAAAACAAGAAGATTTTGATCTTTCTGTAATTGCCGACGGTTTCTTGGCTGGAAAAAAAATCCGAACTCTTCAAGCGCATTATGGTGTGTCTGTTTGCGGCGCGACATTCAATGCGAATACAAGGGAGGAAAATGAACGTAAGTATCAAAAAGCACTCAAGATTTCTGAGCGACTTGCGATGATGGGCTGTTCTTCAAAAGACAACCTTCCATACTTTAATGCGGCAGAGCACCTAAAGAATTAATTAACTTTTGTTGGCTGAAATCATTCGCCATCGAATGAGGTTTTTCGATAACAGCGAAATTTTTGCCGAGTCTTAGATGTTTTGTCTTTGATCAGGAAATATTGTGTCAAATCTGCGAGGCACTTGCGATTATCGACAGATCGTTTCATTTCAGATAAGAGCCAGTCATCCACATGCATCGGCCAAATTAGGTCGGCACTCTGCATCCTTTTGAGAAATTGTTCACTATTTGCTCTGGTTTGCCAGATGTTTTCAGGTGTTGGAGCCCAACTAACTTCTCGTATCACGGTGAAATTGGGATTTGTTATTCCTCTTTTGCGGGACTGGGCAAAAAAATCTGCATGGGATAGTACGGAATTATCTAGGCCTTGACTGAGAATGAGTAGTTTTGGTGTCTCCGGCAGTAATACTCCGACGAGTTGATTGATCGTCTCCGCAGCCTTCTCACTTTCTTGGATCCGTGGATCAAGCGCTTGGTATCGCCGTGTTGAGATATCTTCTACGCTTCTCCAAATTGTACCAACCTGCATCAATGCAAGTGCGCAAAAAATGGTGAATGACATTCCGATAAAATATCTTTTGGTAATTAGGGCCTCGAATTTTTGTTTCAGATTTGCAATCTGAACAGTTTTTAAAGTCATCTCGATAAAAATTATCAATCCAACTGTATGCAGCGTCCAAAGTATCACTCGGGTGAAACGTGGGATGGAGTTTAGTTCCCTAAAATAATAATCTCCGAAACAGGATAAATGAAACCAATATAAAGACGCAAAATAACAAATAATCATCAAAAACAAGACGATTATAGCGTCATTTTTTCTATAAAAAGCATAAATGAGCGCAAATAAAGAAAATATAGTCAAAATAAATTTGTAATCGATTATATAAACGCCAGTTGCGTGGAATAATCGTTTTGCCAAATCCAGCCAGTCGTAAGAAAAGGCTTTGATGAGCGAGGTTTGAGAGAGGGTCTCCAGTGGTCGGGCTAGGCAGCCAAATGCCTCGCTGTAGAGCGACCAGGTAAAAGCGATTACGATTACGGGCCCGGAAAGCCGGAATAGGGGGTCTATTGCCTCTGACAAAAAACTTCTGCGGCTTCTTCTTTTGAACCAAAATCGATAAAAACATATGAAAAATATTCCGGGAACAAAGAGTATTGCTGCTGATTTAATTAAATATGCCGCCGCTAAAACGAACCCGGTGCACCATTCAAAACTATTTCGGTGAGATGGATAAAGGTGCGAGGTGTATAAGAGCAAAACAACGGCTGTAAAGCTGTAGACTTGTGGGGCTTCAATTAATAACGTGCGGGACCACAAAGGGCCAAAAACTTGCGCGCAAGCAAGTAAAAGAATGATTGACCAGCTATAAAGCAGTACCCTCGACGGACCTAGTTTTAGGTGCCGCCTGAGTAAGCCGGCGACAATGTCATATGCAAAAGCAATAACCGCAACACAAAAGAAAAAAGGTGCCGCAGCGGATGAGCCGAAGTGCGCTTCTCCAGATAACTGCCATGGGATTGAAAGGATCAGCGGCCACCCTGGCAGATATCCGGGAAGGCTAAATGATTTTAAGGCTTCATTTAAAGTCTCGTGAGTATGCAAATGCAGAGGATGCGCTAACCAGTGAGAGAACTCATCTTGACCGACAGGGAGGTAGTTCAAGTTAGATTGAAAAAGTACTACGACGAAACCGAATGCTATGAATACTATGCCGGGGTGGGTAAACCACACCTTTAATTTAAATGGCGTTTTTCCCTCGATTAATCTGTAGATTGCCCCAACCGCCCCTAAAACCAAAAGGATTACGGTAATCCAGTAAATCTTCAGGCCGGCAATAAGCATGAAAAAGCCGAGTATAAGGGTGCCGGCATAGCCTAATAAAAGGCGTATACCAATGTAGGAATAACCAGCGGGTAGATTAAGCTTCGGCCAGCAACCCAATCCTGCAAAGATAACAAAGTATATTAAGTATCCCATCCGGCCCCCGTTTGTTAAAAAGACCCCAGATTACTGAAATTGGGTTATCCAAATTCAATGAGATCTTCCCTGCGGGTTTAATCGTTTAAATTTGGCTAGCCGGTGGGCAGGGTTGTAAGAGATTACTCTGCAATAGCGGTTCACCAATTAATAAAAAGAGTTATTTTTCATGCATAAATATGCGCGACGCCTTGTTGGGGAAACCGGGTCCTTTTATCAACATGAGGATTAGACGCTGATCTTTCGATGTCTCGACACCGTGAACGACGCCTGATGGCGTAAAGACAACGCTGCCCGGCTCGACTGGAATATCATCCCTATCTTCGAAAGTAATCGTCCCCGTACCCTCTACGACATAAAAAATTTCATCCTGGATAGGGTGTTTGTGAAAGCCAGCCGATTGCCCGGGCTCAAAACAAACAAAGTCGCACACAATACCCTTCGATTGCATCACCGCCTTTCTGACAAATTTTTCTTTGGAAAATTCCGCTAGTTTAAAAATTTCATGGTGCTCTACTTTGTCAACCAGGGTCATTTTGGTTTTAAGCCTTTACATTATTTAAGGACGCGTGCGGTTGTGTTTTACAACAGCAAGATTAGCGTAGAATCCGGGATTGGACGCCCGGATTTGATCTTCTCGTGTTAACTCCCTCCGAGAGAAGTATGGTAACCTCGATCGAAAATTTTGGATACGGCAAATCAAATGAAAATGTTTCTTGTGACCGTCGCGATATTTTTTATTTCGTCAAATGCGATTAGGGCAGAGCAGGTCTTTCTGCAGATGCCCGAGGTATCAACGCTGCCGATTTACGCAATGGAAAATGCCGAATCGAAGGTGAACATGATAGCAATAATTGGAGGAAAGGGTCTGAGGAACCCGCTCGGCCGAAGCAAGAATTTTCTTGTTCGACAGAAGGAGACTTTTTTTCAAAATAAAGTGAACTTTTACCTGTTACCCAACCCTTCAAAACAAAAAAAAGCGGGATTTGCATTTCGAGAAAGTGCAAAAAATTCTGGCAGGATTCGGAGTTTGGTTAACGCGATAAAAATGCGGAACCGTCTTCCGGTATTTCTCGTTGGGTTTAGTAGGGGGTCCGTCGATGCGGCGTCTTATGGAAAAAAATATCCGAATTCGATTTCTGGGATCGTTCTAGTTTCCGGTGTTTATGAAAATACTTCTAGTAAAGCGTCAGCATACTCCATGGATTTGATTATTGGTCGAAAATTGGAAACCCCCATTTTAATTGTTCATCATGAAAGGGATGAATGTCACGTTACCGATTTCAATGCCGCTAATCTATTTTTTAATAATCTAAAGTCCAAAAGAAAAAGATTTATGCGTTTTACGTCGGGAACTGCAAGTGGAAGGGCATGCGGACCATTTCATTATCATGGTTTTGAAGGAGAGGAGCGTAATGTCGCAAAAATGATCGCCTCTTGGCTTCTTGAGCCAAACGCTAATTAATTGGACTGCAAAGCCAAGTGGCAAACTGCGAAGTAAGCTTTAGTACAACCTTTTGTGGTGCTGGTTGCCAATAAAGACATTAATACCAATTAAATAATGGAATAGTGCAACGGAGGTTTATTTGGATAATATCTCTCGCAGGAAGGCAGGCTCATTAATAATTGGCGGGCTTGCTGCATCTGTTTCTCTTTTACAGCCTAGAGAAGTTAATGCCGCGATTAAAGGATCCGTTTTTAAGTCACCAAGCTGCGGATGTTGTTCAAAATGGGTATCGGCATTGGATGACGCGGGTATAAAGCTTGCGGTAAAAGACCTTGAGTCGGTCGCAAAAATAAAACAAATGCTCCGTGTTCCAGCTGAATTACAATCCTGCCACACCGCTGTGATAGGTCGTTATGTGATTGAGGGCCACGTCCCGCCGCAAGAGGTAAAACGTTTGCTGTCTGAAAAACCTAAAGGCATAGGGCTTGCGGTGCCTGGAATGCCAATTGGTTCAGTGGGAATGGAGCAAGATGGAAGGAAAGATCCCTACGATGTGATCCTTTTTGATGGGGATAGGCAGAGGGTTTACGCCCAGTACCGGGAAATTTAACGGGACGATAAATTAAAACGCCGCTGACTTCACGAAAACGAGAACGCCAAAAACGGTTTTTTCTCTTCAGAGTTAATGTCTGCCCCGGCTAATTGGAAATAGATACCGTAACGATCAATCGTCATCCGCGTTGTGACAAATAGCGCATAACTTGTGGCCGGATGGATCGCTTACGTAGGCAAGGTAAATTTTTCTGCCGGGTGCAGGTTCCCTCCATCCAGGCGGGTCTTCGATGCTCTGCCCTCCATTGGCAATTGCGGTATCGTGGAACAATCGGGCCTGTTCAGTGCTCTTGCACGAAAAACCAATCGTACTGCCGTTACCGACGGTGGCAGGGCTGCCATTTAACGGCTTAGTGACAATCAAAGTGAGTTCAGGTGTCCGATAATAAAGGCGCTGTCGATCCGGATTAAAATCACCATTGGAGATGCCGAGGGTGGCGAGCACAGGATCGTAAAAACGTTTCGAGGCCTCGACGTCGTTCGAGCCGATAACAAGGTGAGCTAACATTCGATTAATCCTTTCAGCCGGCGAGTTGTTATTAAGGTTAGGATGAGACGTTCTCACGTGAAGTTTTACGAAGAAAGTAAACGGTTTACCGTAATCTAGAAACTTGTTCTTAGCGTAATAATTTTATGCGTTATAAAATCCCAGCTCAATATTTCGATCGGCCTGTTGATCAGGAAGCGGTTCAGTTTTTCTCTGCAATTGTTGGTTATTCGACCTCTAATTTTATACCGGCGCAGCGAGATACCTTCAGGCTCTGGCAGCTTGCATTCAATCGAACATTAAAGTTTGCACCCAAGTGCGTGCCTGCCGGCGACGATGTGGTCGCAGACGCGGAATTGCTTCTGTACTTCTACAGTCACTTTACGGAGCCTCACTCAGAGCACAGCAACGTCTCGTTGCTACATCCGCCCGCAGTTTTTGAAAAATTGGAATGGGCTCTCAAAAACGTTTTAGACGAACGTGTCGTCGGCAACCTATTACCCTTTGCGAGGGAGAAACGAGCTAATTCGGTTTTTACCGGAATGAAACGTTGGTCACTTGTCTCAGAGGTAGGTGTCCACGCTGATGCGATACGGCAGGCGGCGATCAAACGCGTACTTTTGGAAAATTGAGCCTTCACTGGCGCGAGAAGCGGAAGTTTAGGGCAGCAA
>CAJWSW010000040.1 GCA_913046035.1 uncultured Alphaproteobacteria bacterium
TAACTTTTGACACTACAGCAGTTTGTGCAGACCGGCACGTTTGCAGTTTTTCCATGAATAGCCATATTTATACGTGCGTCTAGGATGGAGCGCCGTTGCGTATTTGTTGCGTGAGTGTCGACGGTCCCGTCCTCATCCACTACTACCCCGTACAAGCGCTCGGCTTCATCACGGGAAACCGCACCGGAACGGACGTCTCCCGCAACCTCCGCCATCTGACGGTCTAGTGGATCGCCAAATCCGCCACCGCCCGCAGCCCAGAAACCGTATATATCGCCCTCCCGGATCACCTCGTCTGCCTTTGACGGCAGCCAGTGAAGCGAACCACCCATATCGGTTATCTCTGTATTTCGCGTGGCGGAACACTCTAAGACTGACGGGCTAGCTTGACGTACAATCGCAGATTGTGACCCCGCTCCAGGATAGCCTCCGTCAATCCCGTGTGCATTTGTCTGTTCAGTGCCCGCTGTATTTGTGAGTTTCAAGGCAAAGCTCGCGACGCCATGCGGTGTGATTGCCACTTCACTAGTAGAACCACCGCGAAAGCGACCTGCTCCTCCCGAGTCCATCATACGCCGTCGATAAAGGTAGCGAATTGGAAACTTCCACTCAGCGCTCTCTATATTGCCAAGGCTACCGGCATAGGATGTTACTGTGCCCGCATGATGGAATCCGTCTGCGAACGATCTGCCCGCGGCGCCGGATCCCCGATGGTCGGATAATAATCCACCGGTGCGCCGACCATCTGGCAATTCAGCAAAAATGTTGTTGCAGTTGCTTGACGAGTTCCACGACGGGCAGGCCCGGTCCCTGAACTCATCCGATTCGTTGAACATATCAGCAACAGCCTGGGTTGCGGCTACGGTAACTAGCCATCGAAATCCAACAGTAGAAATACTGACAGGTGCTGGGTATGTTGCGTTCACCACGCTTCCTTCGGGCGCCGCAACATCGATACATCGTTTCAGGCCGTCGTTCCAGTCAATGTCGCCTTGGCAGAGGAAACTATAAAGCGGCACTGCGGAACCTGCCACTGTAGCCGACAGTGTGCTATTTACGGCGGCGTCTACCTGATCGGAGCTGCCAGCGTAATCGAAACATAGCAAATCGTTTTCGCATGTAAGTTTTAGCGCTACTCGGCAGATCCGTTCATCACCGACACGCACACCGTCCATGAAAGCTTCGCCACTCCATTCACCATCTGGTAATTGGCTAATGAAATTGCGCACTTGCCGTTCTGCCAGATCGATCGACCGTGACATAACATCTGCCACAAGTTCCTCTCCACGTTCTTCCAACAAATTATCGAGCCGCGTGCGTGCAACGTTGATTGCCCCGATTTGTGCTCGCAGATCTAAAGCGACTGCGTCAGGAAGCCGGGAATTTTTGACAAATGCCTGTTCGTTTTCAACTACCAATTCGCCTCGATCGAGAATTTTCATGAAAAACCGTGGCGGATCGTCCTCGAGTGTCCGAGCGTTGATGCAGAAACTGCCGGCATCGATACCACCTACATCTGGGTGATGAACTACGTTGCCAATCCACATGAATATTTGTCCCTCACGAAACAAGGGGCTGGCAACGACAACGTCATTCTGGTGAAGAGCCCCTAGGAATGGATCGTTAGTCATGAACACATCCCCGTCTTCGATGTGGTCCGCTCTATCGATTATAGATTTTAAGGCATCGCCCATAGTGGTGACATGCACTAGACTGCCGACTCCTGAAGTGACGAGCTCGGCATCGGCGGTAAATAGACCAACGTTGTAATCATTACCTTCCACGACTATTGGAGATGCTGAGATGGTTTTGATCGCGATTCCTTGTTCATCATTGATCTGCCAGAGCCGGTGTTTAATGATCTCGAAGGTGATTGGATCAGTCATCATGCGGCGCTCAATTGAATTTCTGTATTACCAAAATCATCCAATATTGCCGTGCAATTTGGTGGAACCCAAACTGTTGTGGTGTTGCGTTCAATGATAGCGGGGCCTGCAAGGGCTTTGTTGGGTGCGATTGTTTTGAAATCAATAACGGTTGCCTCGATATATCCTCTATCCCGCAGATATACGGATCGCTTTGGTCGCTTGACTTCGCTGAAATTTTGAGGAAGAAGTTTTGAAAGAGACGGTCGAGCCGTTGGGTGCGTGACATCTACCCGGAAACTTATGAGCTCCATCGTACTGCCAGGCCGGGTGGTGCCGGCCCCGTAGCGTCGCTCGTAAAGGGCTTCGAATTCTTGCTGCAATTGCGCGATATCTTCATTACCTAATCGACCATGTGGCCAGTCTAATGTTACCTCGTTCATTTGACCTTGATATCTAAGCTCGATGCGGTGCTGAAACTGGCAATCAGCTATGTTGAAACCAGCGTCTGTCATGTCCATCGTTGCCTGATTTCGAAGAGAATCGAAATTCCGATTAACGACAGGCACCGCTGCCTCTGAGAGGATAGTAGGCTCTGATCGAGAATGAGAATAGCTTATGTCTGCTATCGCTACACCCAACGCCGAAAAAACCGGACCTGCGTAAGGTATGATTAATTTTCCTATGCCCAGCTGGCGAGCGAACTCAGCGCAATGCGCTCCAGTCGCACCGCCATAAGCGTACAGTGCAAAGTCTGAGGGATCATGGCCGCTTTCGATGGAAACCTTCCGGATCAGGTTAGCCATGCGGGCGTTAATGATTTCTAAAATGCCTGCTGCTGCGTCGTTTACGGACATATCCAAGGGTTTTGCGATACGTTCGGTCAAGGCACTGGCGGCGCGCTCAGGGTTTAAACGGTAAGTTCCGCCGAAAAAATTTTCGGGATCTATGATCCCGCAAACAACAAGTGCGTCGGTCACAGTCGGTTCTATGCCACCGTGATCGTAAGCAGCTGGCCCGGGTTTGGCTCCAGCGCTTTGCGGTCCTACTTGTAGTCGGTAACCATCGGTCCAAGCAATGCTGCCGCCACCTGCGCCGATTGTGACCAATTTGACGGCTGGTAAACTGACGGGGAGTCCTTGGTCTAGAAAAGGATGCGGGTCTTCCTCGAGAGTGGGGCCATCTATTAGGCCAACGTCGAAACTCGTGCCGCCCATGTCTGCGGTGATGATCTTGGAATGCCCTAGTTGATCCCCAAGAAATCGTGCTGCCACAAGGCCGGCAACAGGACCAGAATTCACAACCGAGACTGCTCTGCGATTCATCTCCGTAGCCCGCGCGGCGCCTCCGGTAGAGGTCACGACCTGGACCGGATTAGTTAACCCTTTTGATGAAAGGCCACTATCCAAGTCCCGAATGTATGTATCTGTGACAGGCCCAATATACGCGTTAATAACAGTGGTGACCGCGCGCTCGAATTCACCCATGCGAGGGGCGATCTCATGTGATAGGCTAACTGGAATACCGGGCGCAATTTCTTGGATAATCGCTTCGATTTGTTGTTCATGTCGCGGATTCCGGAATGCCCACAATAAACAGATAGCAAAACTTTCCGCTCCGGCAGCAACTAGTCCGCTTATGGTTTTGAGTGCAGAGTTTCCATTCAATGGAATTAATATGTCGCCATTAGCATCTATACGTTCGTCGATACCTTTGATCATATCGGGGCTTACCAGTGGCGCAGGCGGCTCAGTATGAAGAAAATCCATTGCCTGGCTCTGGGGTAGTCCGCCGACGCGTCCGATTGGGCCTCGGCCGATGGCCAGCGTGTCTTCAAAACCAGATGTAAATAGAACCCCCACCTTTGCTCCACGGCGGGTGATTAGAGCATTTGTCGACACGGTGGTTCCGTGCGCAAACGTCTGTGTTTGCGAAAGGATATCTGCAACAGTGGTATCAAGTGTATTCGCGGCACGTTCAAGCACATCGAAAATACCCCGCTCTGGCGCGTCCGGGGTTGAAAATGATTTTTCACTTTGGATCGTGCCTTTGTCGTCAATAAGCACAAGGTCGGTGAATGTACCGCCAGTATCAACACCTATATTAGAGAAGCGAAGTGGGACAGAAGTCATCCGAGTTCTTTCTTAGCTCGTGCCTTAGTGCATATGCTGGCCGCCATCGACATTGAGGGTCTGACCAGAGATGAAGCCAGCGCCCGGTGACAGCAGAAACATTACCGCGCCGCAAAGATCCTCTGGATATTGGTGGCGTTGAATGCAACGATCGGCGGGTGGTGCATTGTTTTTTGCGTAATTACCAGACGACGATACCTGCGTGTCCGAAAGTGTGAAACCAGGCGTGATGGCATTTACAGTAATGTTATCCGGACCAATCTCGCGAGCTAGCGACCGCGTTAGACCGATCACGCCAGCCTTGGAAGTAGAGTAATGGAGCCGGTTGGGTGTGCCACTCCAAAACCGACCTGATGAGATGTTTATGATTGCACCGCCACCTTGTTTTTTCATCTGTGGATAAACTGCTTTACAGCATAAAAAGACGCCACGCATATTCACTTCTTGAACTCGGTCCCATTCATCAACAGGAATTAGCTGCCAGTCACGTCTTTCCAAGACACTCATTAAAGAAGCATTGTTCACCAGCCCGTCGATACGACCGAAAGCATTAATTGATTTGGTGACCATCTCTTGTGTCGCCGTCTCACTGGAGACATCCGTAGTGGCGGCGATGGCTTCTCCACCTGCGTCCCGGATTTCAGCCACTGTTTCAGCATTTGCATCATCATCTATGTCTGCGACTACGATCTTGCAGCCAGCTTTCGCTAATTCGCGACAATATACCCGTCCAATTCCTTTGCCACCGCCGGTCACAATAACGACCTTGCCTTCGATGCTAAGCATGTAGTCTGACATAATAAATACGCCTCCATATTTCGCTGTTTATTCATTATTTGTCAGGAGAGCTGCAATTTCTTCACAACCTACGAACACAAAAGCTACGAGCTAAAGCTCGATGGGTCAAAGTAAGCCCTCCAAATCATCAAACGGCCCGTTTGAATTCTTCAATCGTTTCCTTTTGGAATTCCATAAGTCTCTTCACGCTGCTCCGTGTCTGCATGCGCGCATAATACGCTGCGATGTTTGGGAACCGGTTGAGGTCCAACTTAAACTGAGTATAACGGCGGACCGCCCAGAAAAAATACGCATCGGGCGCAGTATAATCGCCCATCAAGTAATCGTTGTCTTCAAGGATTTTGTCTGCGAGACCAAAGGCCTCGTACAAGTATTGCGCAGCGTGTTCCACCACATTCTCCGCGGTCCCCTCGATATCGCAAACCCGCAGTGGAGCGTTGATGCGGCTAAGATACGGATGGATACCACCTGACACCCACGATAGTAGCGATATTGCCTGTGCCTGTCCTATTGGATCTTCTGGCATCAGCTTTGCTTCCGGAAATGCACGGGCTATCCATAAATGGATCGCGGCGGTTTCCGTCAGCCGCTCTCCATCCACCACAAGCATTGGAACCTTGTGTTTTGGATTGATTTTTCGATATTCGGCTGACAGATGCTCAGCCGCGCGGAAGTTTAGGGCGTGTACCTCAAATTCTGCATTTGCTTCAGTTAGGTTGATGTAAGGCGCCATGGCGCAGGTTACAGGAGAATAAAACAGCTCGATCTTCATTATGTTTCCTCATATTTCAGTCCGGTAGACGCTTTTCGCAGCGTCTTCGGTTACATAGCCTTCTGCAATATCGTTCGCCACTGCGACTGGATCGCGCTTTTCCGGATTGCCGTATCCGCCGCCGCCCGCTGTCTGAAGGCTGAATCGAGTCCCCGGGCCGAAGGTTTCCCTGAAAGAAGATGGGCACGTTCTTTCCATGGGTGTGTCGGGGTTGAGTAGAAAGTGGCTATTAGCGCCAGGGTGTCCACCCGAAAGACCACTTGGTGCGATTCGGGCTCGGTCAGACCGGTACACAACGCTGGCGGTACTAAGCAATTCGTAATCGCGCCGGAACGAAAGGCCGCCTCTAGCCTCCCCTGCGCCACCGGTATCTGGAACAATTTCGTAACGAGTAATGCGGCAGGGAAATTCGGACTCGATAATTTCTAGAGGCGTCGCATGCAAATTTGCAAGATGAGTTGTCACGCCCGTGGCGCCATCATGTTTCTTTCCGGCGCCGTATGCGGACCCAAAAATTTCATATTGGTTGCCACGTCCCGGTGCGGCGTTCTCCCAAGCGATTACAATGCTTCCGCCGCTGCCGCCGGCATTTGCAATCGCCCGACCTGGCATGAGCAAATCAAGTGCCTGCAGGATTACATCCACCAACTTGTGGCATGTCTTCATATAGGATGAACAAGGTGCAGGTAGCTCAGGATTAAGCACTGATCGGTTGCCGAATTCGAACGAAACTATATCTCGAGCAGCGTCGGAATAGGGGATGGATGGGTCGAGGAACCCGATAAGGCTGTAAAACACACAGGCCTCTACCATTGCAAGCCGCAAATTAGCGGGCCCTTTGGTCTGCTGGGCAGAGCCGCTGAAATCGAAGTGCAATTTGCCTTTGTTGACGCGGATGTGCACATGTAAATGCACAGGTCTGGGTTCAATGCCGTCGCCGTCAAGTAGTCCTTCAGAGGTGCATTCACCATCAGGCAAGGATTTTATGGCGGCGCGGAACTGCCGGCCCGAGGCTTCAATTATTTCATCCATTGCAGAGATAAAATTATCTGTTTTGAACCTGTGACACAGCGCCTTAACCCCATCCCGCCCTATCCTAGTGACCCCAATCTGGGCGCGCATGTCACCTAGGACAAGTTCGGCGGCGCGGGAGTTGCTAGCGATAAGCCTCTCTAAATCAGTATTAGTAATGCCGGATCTCACGATCTTTACTGGCGGCAACAAAAGGCCTTCTTGAAACAGCTCCGTGGCTTGACCCCAGGTGCTTCCAGGAACAGCACCGCCCATATCAGCTTTGTGAGCGATTGATGCTGCAAAAGCAACAAGTGTCCCGTCGAAAAAGACGGGGGTCACAAGTGCCATATCGGGTAGGTGAGGTAGGTTGCCTTCGTACGGGTGATTGCAGACTAGTGTGTCGCCATCGTCTAGTCCGTCCGCGCCGTACAGCTTTAGGATACGTTGAATAAGATGGAAATAGACAGGCCCATGAAAGAACATTGGGGGAGGGATAATAAGGCGACCCCGTCCGTCGGTAATAACACAGCTAAAATCCCTCGATTCCCGGACAATTGTGGAATAGCCAGACCGGTAAAATCGGTAGTCCATCTCCTCCATAAGGCTGGAGATGCGATTGCGCACAATCTGGGTAGTAATTGGATCGGGGCTGACCATTTAGCCATTTTACGAAGTCTGTCGTGCAAAGAAAGCGCAAACCTGCACTGGAAAACATGGCTAATGGGCGTTAACAAGGGCTTTTGATACGAGAGTCCTTAAGAGGAGACCCATAAACGATGGCATCTTACCAGTACGTTTATACAATGCGAAATCTTACCAAAAGCTTTCCCGGTGGTCGTGAAATTTTAAAGGACGTGACGCTCGCTTTTTTACCTGGCGCGAAGATCGGTGTTCTGGGTGTCAACGGTGCCGGCAAATCGACTTTGATGAAAATTATGGCCGGTGAGGATCAGGAGTTCGCCGGCGATGCTTGGGCAGCGGAGGCAGCGGAGGTCGGGATTTTGAAACAGGAACCTGAACTCGACCCCAAAAAAGATGTTTATGGCAATGTGCTAGAGGGTATGGCCGAAACTTATGCCCTGCTCCAAGAATTCGAGAATGTGAGCGCTAAATTCGCTGAACCTCTTGATGATGACGAAATGACCGCACTCATCGATCTTCAGGGGGAGTTACAGGAAAAGATTGATGCCGTTGATGGTTGGGATCTGGAGCGAAAATTGGAAATTGCAATGGACGCTTTGCGTTGTCCGCCGAAGGATGCCGATGTAACCAAACTTTCGGGCGGGGAGCGCCGCCGGGTCGCGTTATGCCGGTTGTTGTTGCGACAACCTGACCTCCTTCTTTTAGATGAGCCAACCAACCATCTAGACGCGGAGTCGGTGGCTTGGCTTGAGCACCATCTCGAGGATTATGCAGGAACGGTGGTGGCCGTAACGCATGACCGTTATTTCCTCGATAATGTTGCTGGTTGGATCCTTGAAGTGGATCGCGGGCGCGGTATTCCTTTTGAGGGGAATTATTCGGGTTGGCTTGAGCAAAAACAAAAGCGCCTTGCATTGGAGGCGAAGGCTGAGAAGGCGCGGCAGAAAACGGTTGAACGTGAGCGCGAGTGGATTCAAGCATCACCGCGAGCGCGGCAAGCCAAAAACCAAGCACGGATCACTGCCTATGAAACACTGCTTGCCGAAGCTAAAGATCGAACACCGGACTCTGCTCAAATCATAATACCTCCTGGACCGAGGCTCGGAGATTTGGTTATCGAGGCGCAAGCTGTTAGCAAAGGCTTTGAAGAACGGCTGCTAATTGAGGCGTTAGATTTTAAGATCCCACCTGGCGCAATCGTTGGCATTATTGGCGCCAATGGCGCCGGAAAAACAACGCTATTTCGCATGGTAACAGGCGAGGAAGAGCCTGACTCCGGAACTTTACGTATCGGGGAAACTGTGGAACTTGGATACATTGACCAAAGTCGCGACGCACTGGCTGATGACAAAACTGTCTGGGAAGAGATCTCCAATGGCGAGGATATAATTTTTCTAGGTGACAAGCAGATGCAAAGCCGGGCGTATTGTGGAGCTTTCAATTTTCGTGGTGCCGACCAGCAAAAAAAGGTTGGACAGCTATCGGGTGGCGAGCGGAACCGCGTACATCTGGCGAAGATGCTGAAATCACAATGCAACGTATTGCTACTTGATGAGCCAACCAATGATCTCGATGTTGATACTCTGCGTGCCTTGGAGGATGCTTTACTAGATTTTGCCGGCTGCGTGATGGTTATTAGCCATGACAGATGGTTCCTCGACCGGATCTGCACTCATATTCTTGCCTTCGAGGGCGACAGCCAGGTTTTTTGGTTTGCGGGTAATTACGAGGATTACGAAGAGGATCGTAAGCGTCGTCTCGGAGAAGACGCCGCAAATCCCCGGCGGATCAAATATAAGCCACTTGTGCGAGGTTAGATCGGATAATCTTTAGTTTGAAGTCGTTTTTTTTCGTAATGCCCTAATCAAGCCCTCGACTTTGCCACCCCTCTGACGGATTACCGAGACAAATTCGTCGCGCTGTGTCACGCTCATGCTTATACCCTCGACCACCACGTCGGTGATTTTGTGCACATGATTTTTTGAGCGCACTCGCCAATTCACCCTTATAGCGGGTTTTTGGGGAACTAGGATTTCGGTCATCACTAAGGCTTGTGTGGTCGATATGCCGCGGGCTTTAATGACGCTGAAGCTCCTCCCGCTCAGTTCTTGGAAGCGATTGGCATAGGCTTGGATAACAAACTTTTTGAAAAGTTCGACGAATTCTTCTTTCTCCTTATTTGTGGCGACCCGCCAGTACCGTCCCAGAGTAAAACGTGCAATTCGTGGCAGATCAAAGGCCTCCTCGAGGAGTTCCTTGAACCGCTTAACCCGCTCTTGTTCAGAAATCCCCTTTTCTTTCAGTGAGGAAAGCGTCTTGTTACCTATAGCACGAATAAATTTCTCGGCATCATTGGAAGCGGGGCTCGCGGAGGTGACGTTAATACATAGGATCAAGGATAGAGCGCCAAGCGCTATGACCGCATTTCGACGCATACTACTTTCCGTTTTGTGAAGTCACAGCTTGCGAATGTTCTGATTTTCCGTCTGGCATAGCTGGGAGATTACCTGTGACTGCATTCGTGTTGAGAGGCACCCCGTTTCGGATTTCATCTGCCCGTTTTTGACGATATAAGCTACGAACGGCTGAGTAGAAATCTAAAGAGTTATTCTCGAGATCATTGACTTGGTCGAAATTGCGGGCGCGAGCATTGACAGCGGTACCAATGGTGCGTGCCATTTGGAACTCGAATGGAGTTAACCAAGTAAGCGGATCGATAAGTATATCGGCTACCCTACCTACTCCGTCGCGAGGATTGGAGGGACCGAAAATTGGCAAGACTAGGTATGGGCCCTGCTCGACCTCCCATACGGCAAGTGTTTGTCCAAAATCTTCATTATGTTTCTCGATCCCGACATAAGCTGCGAAGTCGTAAAGGCCAAAGATGCCGACGGTTGAATTGATAGCAAATCGCGCCAACGTCGAGCCGGCGCGATCTAATTCGCCTTGCAAAAGATCATTACCAAAGATTATTGGGCTGCGTAGATTATGAAGGAAATTGTGAACGCCATTCTGGACCGGTTCGGGAAGAACGTCTCGGTAAATTGACGCTGCTGGCCGCAACACCGCCTTATCGAGCGCGAGGTTAAAATCAAACATCGCTCTGTTGAAAGGTTCGTATGGGTCATTTGCTTCCTTAAAAGCAGCCATAGCGACCTTGTCGTCCGCTGGTGGCGCCGTCGCACAACCGGCTAAAATAAGGGCGGTGCAAGCGACAAACGCCAGTGTGCCAGATATGCGGTTTTTGCTTTTGCTTAATACGGTCACTGGGATTTGCCTTTTCACTCGGTTCGCACACTTCTAGACGCTGGTTGGGATTATTTCTCTATCTACAAACAACGGGGTCATCATATGAGGTCTAAAATTAGGTTAAAAAGCGACTCGATACAATTTTTTCCGGCCGTAATAACGGCAGACCCTCGTGTAGCTCTTTAACGGAGAAATGCGTGACGTCGGTTATAAAACGCGAGTTTTGCCCGTAGATCTTACACTGGTTATAAGCTTCAGTCCCTTGTTGAAACTTCAAACGTTTATTGTTTAAGGGTTAAGCTTAACATAACCAAATACTGGAAGCATTGAACGCGTCTAACCCATTAGCTTTGCAAGATAATCGCCTAAAAAGCAGAAAATAGAGCGGAAATAATACCTTGTTTACAATATCAAGATATACTTATATAATAAAACGCGCATTTGATGTCTGCCAAATATCGTTTCATGGATGAACTTCTAAAAAAACTTAAAGCCGCTGCAGAGGAAACTAGGCTCCGAATACTGGCCATATGTGCATATGCTGAGCTAACGGTGACGGAGCTCACCCATATACTAGGACAGAGCCAGCCCCGCGTATCTCGGCACCTCAAACTTTTATGTGACGCTGGTTTGCTTAACCGGTCTCGAGAGGGTTCTTGGGTCTTTTACCGCCGTGCGGAAAACGCTGAACGTCACAGTAATGAGCTTGTGGAATCGATCCTTGGAAGTGTCCCCGAAAATGACATGCAGTTTCGGCGCGACATGCGGCGTTTGGCCGAGGTGCGAAAAAATCGGCGTGCCGCAGCTGAATCCTATTTCCGAGAAAATGCAGCTGAATGGGACAGTTTGAGATCACTCCACGTTGATGAGGCGAAGGTGGAGGAGAGAATGTTATCCTTTGTTACAGGTGACCGTCACCAAAGCATCATTGATATAGGCACTGGTACAGGTCGCATTTTGGAATTGTTTGGTCAGAGAATGGATCGTGGAGTGGGTGTTGATCTGTCGCATGAAATGCTCTCGCTGGCACGGACCCGAATGGATGAAGCAGGTTTATCAACATGCCAAGTAAGGCATGGTGACATGTATCAGTTACCTATTGAAGACGAGAGCTTCGATATAGCGACGTTACATTTAGTGCTCCACTTTGCGGATGATCCGGCGGCTGTAATTCATGAGGCAGCCCGGGTTATGGCAGCCAATGCTCAATTGATAATCGTCGACTATGCACCGCATGAAATGGAGGAGCTGCGAAATCAGTACGCACATCGGCGCTTAGGGTTTTCTGATAGCAAAGTCCGGGAGCTTTTGTTTGCCAGCGGATTGCACTTGTCGGCCATTGACTCATTGCCGGGTGATCCGCTGACTCTAAAGATTTGGGTCGCCACCAAACCTGAAGCTCACCCGCCTTCCCTCCCAAGCGGTTTTGTAACGTCTTCTGCGAGGGAAATATCACGACGTGATTGAGAAACAGAAGCAGACATCGCTATCGGTACACCCATTTGAGAGCAATGACTTGAACATTTCATTCGAATTTTTTCCGCCAAAAACGGATAAAATGGCGGAAACGATGTGGCAGTCGATAAAAAGGCTTGAACCATTGTCTCCGCGGTTCGTGTCCGTAACCTACGGTGCTGGTGGCACCACGCGGGAGAGAACGCATCAAACCGTGCAACGGATTAACGCCGAAACCACACTGTCAGCCGCGGCACATCTTACGTGTGTTGGGGCAACACGTGAAGAAGTGAACTCAGTAGCTCAGGATTACTGGCAGTCGGGTGTTCGCCATATAGTTGCGTTACGCGGTGATCCGCCCGATGGCAACTGTTATTCTCCTTATCCCGGCGGCTACGATTATGCGGTTGATTTGATCGCTGGCCTCCGTGAGGTCGCTGATTTCGAAATCAGCGTTGCTGCTTATCCGGAAACGCACCCTCAGGCCTTGAGCGCGGAGGATGATATTGACAACCTTAAAAGAAAAATTGACGTTGGTGCTACCCGCGCGATAACGCAGTATTTTTTTGATGTCGGCGTATATCTTGATTTCGTAGAGCGTGCCCGAAAGGCGGGCATCAGTGTTGAGATAGTGCCGGGTATTTTGCCGGTGACCAACTTTGCCCAGGTAGTAAAATTCAGCGCAATGTGTGGGACCAAGGTTCCAGACTGGATGCAACAGCTTTTTGAAGGTCTCGACGGCGATCCTGATACTCGCCGGCTTGTCGCCGCGACGACAGCCGCGGAGCAGTGCCGATTGCTTCGTGCCGAAGGTATTGATGCATTCCACTTTTACACCCTGAATCGGGCCGATCTTTCTTTTGCGATCTGCCACATTCTTGGTGTTAGGCCGTGTGGAGATTATGCATGACCATGCACAAACACGATGTTGTGAGAGAAGCGCCAGGTGATTTCGCAGGTGGTGGCATACCCTATCAGCGGTATCGGCAGGCAGACCGGACAGAGGAGTTGCGGCGTCTTCTAAAAGACAGAATTCTGGTTATCGACGGCGCAATGGGTACGATGATCCAGTCGCGTAAGCTTGAAGAGGCTGACTATCGTGGCGAGCGTTTCGCTGGCCATCAATTTCCTCAAAAGGGAAACAATGACGTACTTTCACTTACGCAGCCCCAAATTATCGAGGACATTCATCGAGCGTTCCTCGAGTCCGGCGTTGATATCCTAGAGACGAATACCTTTAATTCTACTGCGATCGCTATGGCAGATTATGGGATGGAAGATCAGGTCTACGCCTTAAATTATGAAGGTGCACGTATTGCCCGTCGGGTCGCTGATAGAACCGATAACACAACGTCGGATAAGCCGCGGTTCGTCGCTGGTGTACTAGGACCTACGAACCGCACCGCATCCATATCGCCTGATGTAAATGACCCTGGCCATCGGAGTGTGTTATTCGAAGAACTGGTTGAAACATATACCGAATCAATTGCTGGTCTTGTTGATGGTGGATCGGACATTTTGTTGGTTGAAACTGTATTCGATACTTTGAACGCCAAAGCCGCAATTTTTGCGATTAAGCAGTTTCTCACAAACGAAGGAATCAATCTCCCTATCTTTATTTCGGGTGCGATAACCGACGCCAGTGGTCGCACCTTAACCGGTCAAACAATTGAAGCTTTTTGGAACTCAATCGCACATGCCGAGCCACTTTTGGTAGGCTTGAACTGTTCCTTTGGCGCGAAAGAACTTCGACCATACGTGCAAGAGCTATCACGGATCGTGAATACTTTCGTATCGTGCCACCCCAACGCCGGCCTTCCGAATGCGTTTGGGGAGTACGACCAATCGCCAGATGAAATGCAATGTATAATGAGCGAGTTCGCAGAAAGCGGATTAATTAATGTTGTTGGTGGTTGTTGTGGCACAACGCCTGATCATACACGTATGTTGGTTGAGCGGGTTGCTGTTCACCCTCCACGGCCTGTCCCTGAGGAAGAACCCCAATGCCGGTTAAGCGGGCTTGAACCTCTAAACATCAGCCCCAATTCTTTGTTCGTTAACATAGGCGAGAGGACCAATGTTACCGGTTCAGCAAAGTTTGCAAATCTGATTAAAGATGAGGATTTTGAGGCTGCGCTAGATGTTGCTCGTCAGCAGGTTGTCAATGGTGCCCAAATCATCGACATCAACATGGATGAAGGTCTTATAGACTCCGAGGCCGCGATGGTGAGGTTTTTGAACTTGCTGGCCGCTGAGCCGGACATATCGCGTGTTCCCTTCATGATTGACTCCTCTAAATGGTCGGTGATTGAGGCTGGTCTGCGTTGCATGCAGGGCAAGGGTATCGTCAATTCAATTAGCCTTAAAGAAGGCGTTGATGAATTCCTATGGCATGCAAGGCGAATACGTATGTACGGCGCCGCTGTAGTCGTCATGGCGTTTGATGAAAGCGGGCAGGCTGATACCGCTGACCGGAAGGTTGAAATCTGTGCTAGATCGTATGACCTTCTGGTTAATGAAGCAGGGTTTTCCCCCGCAGATATTATTTTTGACCCTAATATTTTTGCGGTTGCGACGGGAATTGAAGAACACAACAGCTACGCGTTGGATTTCATCGACGCCACCACACGGATCAAGGCGGCATTGCCACACGCGATGATATCTGGTGGGCTAAGCAATATTTCATTCTCTTTTCGGGGTAATAACCCAGTTCGCGAAGCTATGCACTCGGTTTTCCTATACCACGCTATCCGCGCTGGGATGGACATGGCGATTGTAAATGCAGGCCAGCTAGCGCTGTACGATGATTTACCCGCTGATTTCCGAGAATTAGTTGAGGACGTGATCCTTGATCGGAGGGATGACGCGACCGAACGGCTGGTTGACGCGGCGGGTTCCTTTAAAGGTGAAAAGAAACAAAGTGTTGAAGATCTTTCGTGGCGAGACAATCCTGTCGGAGAGCGTCTGACCCATAGTCTGGTCAATGGGATGTCTGATTTTATTATTGAAGATACAGAAGAAGCACGCCTCGCCGCAGAACGCCCGCTGGAAGTCATTGAAGGGCCGCTCATGGATGGCATGAACGTTGTTGGTGATCTATTTGGCGCCGGTAAAATGTTTTTGCCGCAGGTGGTTAAAAGCGCAAGAGTGATGAAACAGGCGGTTGCGTACCTGATACCTTATATAGAGAGAGATAAGCGCGAGGGCGATGTTGATAAAGCTAAAGGAAAAATTCTTCTCGCGACGGTGAAGGGGGACGTTCACGATATTGGCAAGAACATTGTTGGTGTTGTCCTGCAATGCAACAATTACGACGTTATCGACCTGGGCGTGATGGTGCCGGCACAACAAATTATAGAGACTGCACGCCATGAAAATGTTGATATCGTAGGCCTTAGCGGTCTTATCACTCCCTCACTTGATGAAATGGTGCATGTTGCTACTGAAATGGAGCGTGAGGGCTTTGACATACCGCTTCTCATCGGCGGTGCAACGACCTCGAAAATCCACACTGCAGTGCGTATCGAACCCGTTTATTCCGGTCCGACCGTTCACGTTCTGGATGCATCGCGCGGTGTGGGTGTAGCGTCAAGCCTTCTGAGCGATGAACAACATGAAGACTATGTCGCCGAGGTGCGCGCCGAAAACGCGGATGCTCGCCGCCGTCACGGTTTGAAGGACTCTGCGGCCCGAGCTGTGAGTCTCATCAAAGCTCGGGAAAACAAGGTCGAGATCGATTGGGCTAATTGGCGACCTGTTGAACCGGCTGTTCTTGGATTGCATACACTTGAAGATTATCCTCTAGAAGAGCTGCGAGCCCGTATCGACTGGACACCATTTTTTCGTACTTGGGAGTTGATCGGGACTTATCCCAATATACTAGATGATAAAATTGTGGGCGATACAGCGCGCAGCTTGCTTGGCGACGCTGAGCGTATGTTAGATCGAATCATTAGCGAAAAATGGCTGACCGCTCGCGGTGTTTTCGGCTTGTTTCCCGCCAATTCAGACGGTGCTGAAACCATTCATATCTATACTGATGAAAGCCGTACCAAAATCGGATCAAATTTTCATACTATTCGCCAACAGATCGCCAAGCGTGATGGAAAACCAAATTATGCACTTGCGGATTTCATCGCGCCTGCAGAGATTGGAATCAATGATTATTTAGGAGCTTTCGCGGTCACTACGGGGATTGGAATTGAGGAACATGTATCCCGGTTCGAAGCAGCCCATGACGACTACAATACTATTCTATTAAAAGCGTTAGCGGACAGATTGGCCGAAGCCTTTGCTGAACGATTACACGAACGGATTCGCACGGAGTTTTGGGGTTATGCCATTGGTGAAGCATATGACAATGATGCGCTAATTCGGGAAGCTTACGCTGGCATTAGACCCGCTCCAGGGTATCCTGCTTGCCCCGATCACACCGAAAAGAAGGAGCTTTTTGCTCTGCTTGATGCGAAGAAATCAGCCGGGATCGAACTCACCGAAAGTTATGCTATGTTGCCGACAGCGGCGGTGTCGGGATATTACATCGCTCACCCTCAGAGCTGTTATTTTGGCACTGGCAAGATTGCCAAAGACCAGGTGGAAGACTATGCAGAGCGTAAAGGAATAGACGTTGCCACAGCAGAAAAGTGGCTTGCGCCTGTTCTGGGTTACGAGCGGTCATAAGCACAGGAGTAAGTCGTGCAAATTGATGCGGCGAAGCGTTTGGTAGCTAAGTCTGTAAAAGCCGGTCAAGGGGCGCTATCCGAATTCGACAGTAAGCGATTTCTCTCAGCCTACGGCGTGCCCATTACCCGAGAACGCCTCGTTAATTCAGAAAAGGATGCGCGTGCCGCGGCTGAGAGGCTTGGCTATCCGGTTGTATTAAAGGGTTGCGCCCATGACCTTCTTCACAAAACCGAGGCCGGATTAGTAATGGTCGGTCTAGGTTCAAGCAAAGAAGTTGCAAATGCATTCAGAGAGTTAAAAGCCCGTGCGGGCAGTGATTTCGGCGGGCGTTTTCTGGTCCAAGAGATGGTAAAGGGCGACCGCGAACTCATGATCGGCATGACCCGAGATGAACAATTTGGGCCCTCTGTAATGTTTGGTCTTGGTGGTATTTTCACCGAAATACTAGAAGATGTTGTTTTTAGGCTAGCCCCCTTATCATTATCGGACGCGCGCGAGATGATGAGTGAAATTCGGAGCACCAAAATTTTAAATTCTGTGCGCGGCATGGCGCGGGTGAACCAACCGATGCTGGCGCGTGCGATCGTAGCAGTCGGAAAGGCAGCAGTCGATAACCCAGACATTGCAGAAATTGACATTAATCCATTGATTGTTTCCGGTTCGCACCCTGTTGCCGTTGATGGCCTTGTTATACTTAAACCGTCGAAGAGCGCGTGATGCCCAAACGGACCCTTAAACGTTTCTTTGAGCCGCGGAGCGTGGCCGTAATAGGCGCTTCGGCCACTGCGGGTCGCCCAGGGCGGGTTGTGATCGAAAATATGCGAGCCAATGGCTATGACGGGGACATTTATCCTGTCAATCCGCGCGGGGGTCGTTTGCTTGGTTTAAAAGTCGTTAAGGCCATTGATGAACTTCCGCGCGGTATAGACTTGGCGATCGTAATTCTGCCAGCTCAGGCAACACCGCAGGCAGTTCGCGATTGTGCGGCTCGAAAGATTGGGTCGATCGTTCTGGTGGCGGGTGGTTTTGCTGAGGTCGACCATGCGGGCGAACATTTACAGGCAGAGCTCGCACGCGCGGCAGATGAGACCGGTGTGCGTGTTCTTGGTCCGAATACAGCAGGGCATATCTCGACGCCTGCTAATTTCACATCGAGCTTCTTTCCACTTGGCGAGATACCGCGCGGCGGTATTTCGTATGTGGCACAGACCGGAAATTTCACCGGCGCTATGATGAAACACATTATGTCGGCCGAAAATTATGGTGTTGCTCGCTGCATTGGGCTTGGTAACACAATAGATATTGATGAAACCGACGTATTCGAATTTCTCGCTACCGATAAACATACCAAGGCAATTTTCTTTTATCTGGAGAGCCTTCGTCGACCGCAGAGATTTATCGAAATTGCCAAACGTGTGACGTCAGAGAAGCCAGTAATCCTTCTCAAGGGCGGTGCAACCCCGGAGGGCGCAAAGGCAGCTCAATCGCACACTGCGTCGATGGCCTCTGATGATCGTATTCTTGATGGGGCATTAAACCAGGCGGGCGTGGTCCGAATCGATGAATTCTCCCATTTATTTCTAGCGGCCAAAGGCGTCGCACCAATGCCGGTACCGGCTGGCAACCGGGTGGGCTTCGTGTCTCCCTCAGGTGCGTTTATCGTTCACATAAATGACCTATGCCGACAGAGGCTAAGCCTCAATTTCCCCGACCTAAAGTCAGAAACGATGGAGCGTTTAAAAGAAATTAGCCCTCCATTTATTAGGTTAAGTAATCCCGTTGATATTTTCCCAAGCGCGACTGTCCACGGGATGGAATTTGCTTATCGCGAAGCGATGGAGGCTGTGCTTAAAGACCCCAATGTTGACGCAATCGTCTCGATCATGATCCTAACCCGTGAGCTTGGAATGCCGGCCCTTGATTTCATACCAAAATTAGCAAAAAAGTATCGAAGAAAGCCGATTTATATTTCGTTTAGCGGCGATCAAGCGTGTAATGAGGAGGCTAAGGCCTTCCTTGAACCGCGGGGCGTTCCCACGTTTCCGCTGATCGAGGATGCATTTAAGGCGCTCGACGTGCTTGTAAGAGCAAGAAAATCTCTGAAAAAGTGACAAAATGGGAAGGCTTGCCAGAGGTTTGGCGGGAAACTGTAAGATCGGAGTGGTGCGATTACAATGATCATCTGAACATGTCCTATTATGTTCTAATATTTGATCATGGCACGGACGTATTCCACGCTCAGCTGGGGCTCGATAAAAACTACCGATTGGCCGCTGGTTTCTCGACCTTCGCGGTGGAAACCCATACGAACTATCTGGCTGAGATCCATGAGGCAGATGAGGTGTGCATCACGACCCAGCTGCTCGATTTTGATGAAAAGCGCCTGCATTATTTCCACCGAATGTACCACGCTGATAAAAAGTTTTTATCCGCGACTACAGAAATCATGACTGTTCACGTGGACCTTGATGAACGGAAGGTGGTGCCGATGGCTGATCACATCCAGTCAAACGTGGCAGATCTTTATAACGCTCATCGTGGGCTTCCGTGCCCAGAGAAGGCTGGTCGTCGCGTGGCAATCGCAACTCGGTAGCCATGATTTGGCGAAATACATCTTTCCCCGGGCGTCGGTACCGGATAAACGTTAGCAGATGGTTTTCAAGCATTTGAATTCATCTCGTTATTCGAGTCGCATCCATGAAGCTGCCTCAGGCGTGAAGCTGTGACGAGCCAGTCTTTGCTGGAACCGATTCGCCGGTTTATCCGTAACCAGCAACTTATCATGATTTTGCTGGCGATCGCGTGCGGTGCCGCTGCTGCCTTCGGTGCGGTTTTGTTCCGAGAGGCTGTCGTGCTTATGCAGACCGGCACGTTTGGAGCGTCACTTGAAAATATGTCTGAGGTGATTCACGGTCTTCCGGCATGGCATATCGTTCTGGTACCCACGGTTGGCGGGCTTTTGATTGGCCTGTTCATTCATTATCTGATGCCTGGCCGTCGTGGTCGCGGAGTCGCTGACGTTATGGAGTCCGCGGCCTTGCGTTCTGGAAATATTTCTCTGAAATCTGGTCTAAGTGCAGCAGCGGTCAGTGCCGCGTCTATTAGTGTTGGAGCGTCGGTCGGACGCGAGGGCCCAGTTGTACATCTTGGGGCCACGTTGTCATCTTTAGTGGCAACCCGCCTTCGCCTGAGCCGCTCTCAGGCTGTTACGTTGCTGGGATGCGGCGTCGCCTCGGCTGTAGCTGCGTCATTTAACGCGCCCATCGCCGGCGTATTCTTTGCACTAGAGGTTGTGATTGGTCATTACGCTCTAAGTGCCTTTGCGCCTATTGTCATTGCCGGGGTTATCGGCACGATCATTTCGCGCGTGTATTTCGGTGATTTTCCGGCCTTTATGATCCCGGGACATTCGCTAGTTTCGTTTTGGGAGTTTCCTGCGTTTGGGCTGCTTGGTGTGGTCTGCGCACTGGTGGCGATTATTTTCCTACGATCTGTCGCATTCGCAACCGATTTCGCGGAGCGGGTTCCAGTTCCCGCCTATTTAAAAACGGCAGCCGGTGGCTTCGGGGTGGGCGTGATCGCGTTGGTGTTTCCAGAAGTACTTGGCGTTGGTTATGAAGCAACCGACAACGCCCTGAATGGAAAGTATGATCTTGCTTTTTTAATTGCGTTAATTGCCGCGAAAATGGCCGCGACAGCAATCAGCCTTGGTGCTGGATTTGGAGGCGGGGTTTTTAGCCCGTCGATGTTCATTGGCGCGATGGTCGGGGGGGCTTTCGGTTTGATCGCTACTCAGATATTCCCTGAACTGTCTTCAGGACATTCCGCGTATACGCTGGTAGGCCTCGGCGCGGTGTCGGGTGCAGTACTCGGTGCGCCAATATCGACCATCTTAATCGTATTCGAGTTAACAGCCGACTACGCGTTGACTATAGCGGTGATGGTAGCGGTGGTTATTGCGTCTGTCATCACACAACAGGTGCGGGGCAATTCATTTTTTACCTGGCAACTTAAAAGACGCGGCATAAACATTCACGGTGGCCGCGAAACCGGGCTCATGGCGACTACACGCGTTGTTGACGTCATGAGTTTGAAATTCACACCCGTAATGCAGGGGCTAAACATTAACGGTGTGCGGGAAAAGCTGCTAACCGCGCCACATGGCGAGTTGTTCGTTGTTGACGAAAAGGGTGCGCTCACAGGTACTATAACATTGGAGGATCTTGCCGACGGTGCTTTCGACCATTCAATAGATGATGTGGTAAAGGCTCGTGATGTTGCGCGTCTGCATCCGCCTGTGCTCGAAGCAGAGGTGAGTTTGGAAGATGCGCTCAGAATGATGCAGGATACCGGCGAGGAACATGTTGCTGTCGTTGAGAACCGAGACAGTATGAAGCTTGTCGGGTTTATTCACGAGATTGACGTCATGTTCGTTTATAACAGGGCGCTTCTTGAGGCTCGCCGCGAAGAGCGGGGTGAAATTTAATACTGGGTTCCCAACGAGGGCATCATGCCGCCTGGTAAGGGGTCCAAGAGAAAGACTTTAAAACACGGAATGCAACGATTGCGTTGCATTGCAATTTAACGGGCCCCCCTTAATTGTTTCTATAAAAATCGAGAGCTTTTGCGGGCACTGTTTGAGCGGAATATATTGTGCTTTATCGATCTGCGGTTTGTGAGACACTATTCGTTTTTCAGGCGACGCCGTTTAACTATTGCTCAACGTCTCGGGACTTCAGTGGTATAAACTGTCACGCATTCAAAGATAAAGGTCGGTCATACAGAGTTCTTGATCTAACGTCAGAATGTCGGCTTCAGTTGTAACCATTCGTAGCGATCCATTGATGTAATCGTCGTCTTCATGGGCTCATTTCCACGCAACACCAAAAGGGGAACTTCCACGCCCGGATCTCCAAGTGCCCATATGGTCTGATAGAAATCTTTAAGGTTGGTCACAGGTTTACCAGCAACCCCTAGAACCATATCGCCGGTCCGAATACCGGCAACCCACGCCGGCCCATTTTTCGCCACGCGAGCCACAAAGAGCCGACCACGAACCATCTCAGAATATAGTCCAAGCCATGGGCGAGTTCTGTTAAATGAACGTCCTTCCGCAATTAAATCTCCAAGAACAGCTTTTAAAGAGTCGATTGGGATGAACATATTGCCCGGAACAACGGAACCCTCTTCTTCAACTGCGTTTGGGACCAATAGGGATCCGATGCCCACCAACTTGCCTTTGTTATTAATAAGCGCTGCACCGCCAAAAAGCGGCGATGGGGGCCAAGTAAAGATGGCATCGTTGAGAAGGTATTCCCAGTAACCTGCGTAATCACGCCGATCCACGATGTAAGCACCGATAGCATTATCAATACCGCCATGTGCGGCAACTAGCACTCGTTGCTTTTGTTGCAGTTCACGGGAATCACCGAGTTCAAGAGGCCTAACATTTAAGGGCTGGATCGCTCGTATAACCCCTAGTCCCGTGGCGTCATCATAGGCCACCACTTTCGCCGATACCTCAATGCCAGTAGATGTCTTTATGCTCACGGAGTTGGCTTCGAGAATTATGTAACCGGCGGTCACAACCAACCCGTCGTTGTCTAGCACTACACCGGTGCCTTCACGTTCCGCGCCTAGCGTACTGCTCGTGCGCGCTTCGCTGGGTATTTTTGCGGTAACTTTGACCAACGCATCAAAGTATCTATCTGACGCCTCTTCGGCGTTTGTTGGCATGGCCAACATGCAGACTATAGAAACCATCGTCGCGGATAGCGCTAATATTTTCTTGAACATATATTAAAACCATATCTTTATGAGGTTTACGCGTATTTGGATAAATCAGATTGAAATCAGCTTTCACGTTTGTGGGTAAATGGCGGTGTCCGAGCAAAATGCCATCTTATTAATTTCGGTAAAAACTCTTAAGAAGATATAATTTTTGAATGAACAAAACCGCTCCATTATCTCCTGAGTCATATTTAAAGGGTCTCAATGACCCGCAACGTGAGGCAACCGAGTGTCTTGATGGACCGCTTCTCGTTCTAGCAGGCGCAGGCACCGGCAAAACGAGGGTCTTGACGACGCGTATTGGCCATATCCTGATGACTAGGCGCGCGTGGCCTAATCAGATCCTTGCCGTCACATTTACGAACAAGGCGGCGCGCGAAATGCGTGACCGGGTCGCAACAATGATTGGTGAGGTAACGGAGGGACTTTGGATTGGGACTTTTCATGCCATTGCAACTCGGATACTGCGTCGGCACGCTGAAGTTGTTGGGCTAAAATCAAACTTTACTATCCTAGACCAAGATGACCAGATACGGTTGATTAAGCAGATTATCGAAGCCGAAGAAATTGACGACAAACGGTGGCCCGCTCGGTCGGTTCACGCTGCGATAGAACGCTTTAAAGATCGGGGGCTAACACCTGAGAAGGTGGGCGTTGTTGAGGCAGGAGATATAGCAGATGGCAGGATTGCCGAACTTTACAAGATTTATCAAGACCGGTTAATTGTTCTAAATTCCGCTGACTTTGGAGATCTTCTTTTACATTGTTTGAGTGTTTTCACTTCCCAGCCAGAAGTACTAAGAAAATACCAAGAACAATTTCACTTCATTTTAGTTGACGAATATCAGGATTCTAACGTTTCTCAATATCTTTGGCTGCGTCTACTGGCCCAAGGAAGGAAAAACATTTGCTGCGTCGGCGATGACGACCAGTCAATCTACAGCTGGCGCGGTGCCGAGGTGGGGAATATCCTGCGCTTTGAAAAGGATTACGCGGGCGCTAAGGTCATTCGTCTAGAGCAGAATTATCGCTCTACCCAACAAATTCTCAGCGCTGCGTCACAGATGATTGCGGTTAATCAGGGGCGCCTCGGTAAGACGTTGTGGACTGCGTCCGGACCCGGAGAACAAATAAGGGTCCGAGCTGTATGGGATGGGGAATCTGAGGCGCGATTCGTAGGCGACGAGATTGAGAGTCTCTATAGGCGAGGGGAGTCTCTTGACGAAATCGCTATATTAGTCCGTGCTAGCTTCCAAATGCGCGAATTTGAAGAGCGGTTAATCACACTAGGAGTGCCATACCGCGTAGTAGGTGGCCCACGTTTCTATGAGCGCGCAGAGGTCCGTGACGCGATTGCCTATCTCCGGGTTATTGCGCAGCCAAATGACGACTTAGCTCTAGAACGGATCATAAACACACCGCGGCGCGGTCTCGGGACGGCAACACTGCAGGCAATGCACGGACACGCGCGTGCACTCGGCATTTCGCTTTACGACTCCGCTAAACAGCTGATTGAGACGGACGACCTCAAACCGCAGGCACGCTCGTCGTTGCGTCGGATCATCGAGGACTTTGCCCGATGGCGGGGGCAGGCGCAGGCGGTAAACCATATTGAACTAGCGGAAATTGTGCTCGATGAATCGGGCTATACCGGCATGTTGATGAATAGCAAGGCGGCAGATGCTCCAGGCAGGCTCGAAAACTTGAAAGAGCTGGTTTCTGCGTTAAACGAGTTTGAAACCCTAGGCGGATTTTTAGAACATATCAGCCTGGTGATGGACCGCGATGACAACGCCGCTGGCGATTTGGTGAGCTTAATGACGTTACATGCGGCCAAGGGCTTAGAATTCAACAACGTGTTTCTTCCGGGGTGGGAAGAAGAGGTTTTTCCAAACCGTCGGTCGGTTGATGATGGGGGCGGCGCTGCGCTTGAGGAGGAGCGCCGTCTTGCTTATGTGGGTTTAACGCGGGCACGGCAGCGCGTATGCATTTGTCATGCCTCCAGCCGTCGAGTTTACAACCAGTGGCTT